>NZ_JBPCKQ010000215.1:0-22789 GCF_051004135.1 Ornithinimicrobium sp. | reverse complement strand
GCCGTCGCCTCGGGTGGCGGCGGTGTCGTCGTTCGGCTTCTTCACTGCCGGCGCGCTGCTGCCGCTGCTGCCCTCCCTGTTCGTCCCCTCTCCGCTTCTCTTCTCTCTTCTCCTCTCTTTTCTTTTTTTTTTTTTCTCCTTTTTGTTTGTTTTGTTTGTCTCTCCCCCCCCCCCCCCCCCCCCCCCCCGCCACCGACGCCAGGAACTGGTGCGATCTTAGGCTCAGCCGCCCTGGACCATGCCGAGGGACTCCTCGATGTTGGTGCGCAGGTCCTGCGAGATGGGCGCGGAGCCGGCTGCCTCGGCAGCAGCCTGCTGACCCTCCTCGGAAGACGCGTAGCCCACGAAGTCCTTGACCATATCGGCCACGTTGGCGTCACCGTACTGCTTGCAGACGATGTGGTAGGAAACCAGCACGATCGGGTAGGCCCCCGACTCGGTCGTGTCACGCGCCAGGTCCAGGGCCAGGTCGCCCTCGACGCCGGTGTCGGCGCGCTCGGACTTGTCGACCACCTTGGCCGCGGCCTCGGCGGAGTACTCGACGAACTCCTCACCCACCCCGATCAACGCGGTCGACAGGCTGCCCACAGCGGACGCGTCGGCATACCCGATGGCGCCCTCCGTGGAGCCGACAACCTCGATGACCCCGGTGGTCTGCGCGGCGGCCTCGCCACCACTGACCGGCCACGCCTTGTCGGCCTCGTAGCTCCACGAGTCCGGGGCCGCTGCGGACAGGTACTCCATGAAGTTCTCGGTCGTGCCGGACTCGTCCGAGCGGTTGACCACCGTGATGTCCGTGTCCGGCAGCTCTGCGTCGGGGTTGTCCGCTGCGATGGCCTCGTCGCTCCAGCTCGTGATCTGCTGGTCCATGATCTGGGCCAGCACGTCGGGCTTGAGGTTGAGGGTGTCCACCCCCGGCAGGTTGTAGGGGATGGCCACCGGGGAGATGTAGACCGGGAGGTTGATCGCCCCCCCGTCGCCGCAGGTCTCCTTGACCGCCTCCGCCTCCTCCTCGTCGAGGTAGGCGTCGGAACCGGCGAAGTCGACGGCGCCGGAGATGATGTTCTCCCGGCCACCGCCGGAGCCGATGGCGTCATAGAGCACCGTCACACCGGGCTGGACCTCCTGGTAGCCGGCGATCCACGCGGTCACCGCGGAGTTCTGAGCGCTGGAGCCCGCTCCGTCGAGCTGTCCGGACAGCTCCATGTCGGAGCCGCCGCCCGCCGAGGCCGCCTCACTGGACTCCGAGCCTCCCTCGGCGGCGGGCTCCTGCTCGGCCCCGGGGGTGTCGTCGCCGCAGGCGGCCAGGGTCAACGACGCCGCCATGGCCAGCGCGGCGGTGGTCTTCAAGCGGTGCAGCTTCACGGGTGTTCCTCTTTCGCGTGGAGTCTTGATGCAGGAGTGCGCCGCACAGGGGCGCCGTGTCGGTCGCTGGCGTCCTTGCCAACCGCTGGGAACGCTAGGGACGACACATGACCCTGGTGGTGGCTGGTGGTGAACGAAGGGTGAACGAGGCCTGAATGTCCGACGGTCGAACGGTCCTGGCACCGAGGTGCCTGCGGGAACAACACCGCGGGACGGCTCGTTGAAACCTTTCGCGTGCCGGATCGCGGAAGCCCCGGGCTCCACAATTCGCCGCTACGAGCGGCCACGCGCCGTGAGGCGCTCCCGGTCCGGCACGCACTTCCCCCGCCCGCGCCGAGACGAGTCGGCGATCGGCATACCCCGCGCGACACTCAGTGCAGGTCGCCCTGGCGCCACAGCCGGGCGCAGGCCTGCAGGTCATCGGCAGTGCCGCGCATCCGGGCCGCTTGGCGGACCCGCTCGCCGGGTATGTCGTCGCCGCCGGGCTGGGTCAGTCCCACCGCCATCACCTGGCAGAACGCCGCCGCCCGCTCCAGCGCCACCCCGAGGTCGCCCTCGAAGACACCGGCCAGGATCTGGCGGGTCAGCGCGCACAGGTCCTGCGGACTCGGCGGCTCGGCGACCCCGGCGATCACCCGGTAGACCTCCGCGTGTCCGGCGCCGTCCGTGAACGCCCGCCCCACCTCCTCGGGCTGCCGTTGCACCCACTGGTCGAGCAGATAGAGCCGCCACAGCGCACCGGGCAGCGAGCGGGCAGGCCGTCGCGACCACAGCTCGGCCACCACGGACAACCCCACCTCATCGACCAGCCCGATCAGTCGCCGGGTCAGCTCGGGATCGGCCCCGGCCCGCCCGCGCCCCACGACGGCCTCCGCCGTGCGGTAGGCCGCCTCGGCGCTCTCCCACGGATCGGGTTGCCGACCCTGCAGCTCCAGGGCCCCGGGGTCGGTCAGCGCCGGCTTGTGGTGTCTCACCAGAAAAAGAGTACGCCGGGATGTATCAGGCGGCAGGGAGGCGACTCCTGCACTCCGAGACACCACGGGTGCACAGGGGCCCCGTCGGAGTCCGCGGGTCGTGCGGCCGCTCTGATGCGCAGGGGGCATCAGAGCGGCCGCACGGCCGAGCTCCTCAGGACGGCTCGGGGCCGAGCACGACCACGTCGTGGCCGCCCAGGCGCACCGTGTTGCTGTCGCCGTCGCCCTCGTGGCCGCCCTCCACATCGTGGTCCTGCCCCCACCGGGCGAGGGTATGCCGAGCGCTCACCTCGCCCGGCAGCTGCACCTGCTGCTCGTCCACGCCGAGGTTGGCCACCACGGTCACCTCGCCGCGGCGCAGCATCAGGGTCTGCGCCGCCACGTCGTGGTGCAGCACGGTCTCCCCCAACGGCGTGTCGCGCAGCGCGGGCTGCTCCCGGCGCAGCCGCAGCAGGTCGCAGTGCCAGCCCAGCATCCGGGCGTGCTCGCCCTCGTGCACCTCCGCCCAGTGCAGCGTCGAGGCGGTCACCGTGTCCGGGGACTGCGGGTCGGGCACGTCCTGGGACCAGCCGTGCTCGGCGAACTCCCGGGCCCGGCCCTCCCGGATCGACTCGGCCAGCCAGTCCTGCTCGTGGTCGGTGAAGTACTGCCACGGCGTGCTCGCGGCCCACTCCTCGCCCATGAACAACATCGGCGTGTAGGGCGAGGTCAACAGCAGGGCGGCGCCGATGGCGGCCATCCCGGGGGAGACCAGGTGGGCCACGCGCTCCCCCACGGCCCGGTTGCCGATCTGGTCGTGGGTCTGCAGGGCGGCCACGAAGCGCCACCCAGGCGTCACGTCCGGGTCGACCTCGCGACCGTGCGCCCGCCCGCGGAAGGTCGAGTAGGTGCCGTCGTGCAGGAACGGCGTGCTGCTGAGCACCTTGTCCAGCGCCGCGGGGTCGGCGAAGTCGGCGTAGTAGCCCTGGGTCTCCCCGGTGACGACCACGTGCAGGGCGTGGTGCACGTCGTCGGCCCACTGCCCGTGCAGTCCCAGCCCGCCGCTGCCGCCAGGTCGTCGCGGGGACACCGTGCCCGGGTCGTTGCGGTCCGACTCGGCCACCAGGGTGCGCAGCACCCCGGTCTGCTCGGCGATCTCGTCGGCCAGCGCCGCCATCTGCTCGAGCACGTGCACGGCCCGGCGGTCGTGCAGCTCGTGCACCGCGTCGAGCCGCAGACCGTCCAGGTGCAGCTCGTCGAGCCACAGCCGCACGTTGTCGCAGATCCAGGCACGGACCTCGTCGCTGCCGGCTGCGTCGAGGTTGACCGCCTCACCCCACGGCGTGTGGTGCTGGTCGGTGAAGTAGGGGCCGAGCTCGGACAGGTAGTTGCCGTCCGGACCGAGGTGGTTGTAGACCACGTCGAGCCAGACCGCGAGGCCGCTGCCGTGCGCGGCGTCGACGAACCGATGCAGACCACCGATTCCTCCGTAGACCTCGTGCACGGCATACAGGCACACCCCGTCGTAGCCCCAGCCGGCCTGACCGGGGAAGGCCGCCAGCGGCAGCAGCTCGATGACGGTGACGCCGAGGTCGACCAGGTGGTCCAGGTGCTCGATCGCCGCGTCGAGCGTGCCGTCGGGGGTGAAGGTGCCCACGTGCAGCTCGTAGACCACGGCGTCGGGCAGCTCCACTCCGGCCCAGTCCTGATCGGTCCAGGTGAAGTCGGTCTCGACCAGCGCGGAGGCCGCATGCACGCCGTCGGGCTGGCTCAGCGACCGGGGATCGGGGCGGGCCATGCCGCCGTCGACCGCGAAGGCGTAGCGACCATCACCGGGGTCGGTCTCCAGCCGCCACCACCCATCGTCACCTCGCTCCATCGGGTATGCCGTGGGCTCGCCGGTCCCGATGTGGACCTCCACCTGCCGCGCCTCGGGCGCCCAGACCGCATACTCGTGCTCGTTGCTGCTCATCGTCCGGCTTCCTCTCTGACCAGCAGGGCCACCGGGGCATCGGCGAAGGCCTCGGCGAGCAGCAGACCGGACTCCTCCACCTGCACCCGGCGCCCGGTCAGCTCATCGACCCAGCTGCCCGGTGGCAGATCGACCCGGTGCTCCCCGGAGCCGTCCACCTCGTCCACCTCGTTCACCTCCAGCGAGTGCGGCGCGCGCACCGCCAGTGCGGCGACCCGCCCACCGCGCAGGTGCCCCAGCAGGTGCGGTCCCGCCTCCAAGGACTCGTAGGACGCGTCCGGACCGAGCGCCTCCGGCAGCCGCAGCCGCAGCCGCAGCACCCGCGTGGTGATCAGCAGCTTCTCCTCCGACAGGTCGCGGGGGGCCCGGCCGTCGTCGAGCCGGCTGAGCGCGGAGCGCCGGGCTGCGTAGTCGACCGGCCGTCGGTTGTCCGGGTCGACCAGCGACAGGTCGACGAGCTCGGTGCCCTGGTAGGTGTCCGGCACCCCGGGAAGGGTGAGCTGCAGCAGCTTCTGGCCGAGCACGACGGCGCGGATCGCGCGCTCGCTGCCGGCCACCGCCTCCTTGATCGCGTCGTGCAGCTCGCCGCTGTGCTGCGCCTGCTCGCCGATCTGCTTGACCCGGTCCTCGTAGTCGGTCTCCGGCTCCGTCCAGGTCGTGTGCCACTTGGCCTCGCGCAGGGCCTTGGTGAGGTAGGCGTCGAGGCGCTCGGAGCCGATCTCTCCTGCGCCGACCACCGTCTGCATCACCAGGTGCCCGGTCGGGGCGTCCACGCCGTGCTCGATGGCCTCGGCCACCGCGGCCCGGGTCGCCCGGTCCCAGGCCACGGCGTCGCCGGAGACGGCCAACACTCTTGCCCGGACGTCCTCGGACCGCTTGGTGTCATGTGTGCTGAGCGTCGTCATCCCCCGCGGCCAGTGCTCGGCCTGGTGCCGCGCCCACGCGGCCAGCGGCTCGGCCGACGGCGTGCTGCCCTGGGAGGGGTGGCCGCCGACCTCGTTGAGCGCGACCATCCGGTGCCACCGGTAGAGCGCCGTGTCCTCGATGCCCTTGGCCATGACCGGGCCGGTGGTCTGCTGGAAGCGGACCGCCAGGTCGTATGCCGCGGCCGGGTCCGTGCTGCCGGCGTCCGGATCGCCCAGGATGCGGCCCAGCGACGTGATCGTCTCCGCGGTGTCCGGGGCCGCCTCCACGGCGCGCTCGATGGCCTCGTGCAGCCGCTGCCGGGAGGCCTGCGCCGGCACCTCGCCGGGACGCAGGTAGGCCCGGTAGACGTCGACGGCGACCAACAGCTCGGTCAGCGCCACGCGCAGCTCGTCCTCGTCGGTGTCGGGCAGCACCCGGGTCGCCAGGCGCAGCAGCCGGGACACCTCTGGCACGAGCAGCTCCTCCACCGCCTCCCGCTTGGCGAGCTCGGCCACGTCGTCGACCCACGGGGTCCCGCCCGCCCACGCCCAGGACCGGCCCACCTCCTCGGCGCTGGCCGGGTCGATCAACGCGATGGTCAGCACCGCGTTGGCGTCGTAGCCGGTGGTGCCAGCGCAGGCCCAGTCGGTGGGCAGCGTCTCCCCGCGCTCCAGGATCTTCTCCACCCAGACCGGGGTGCCCGGGCGCAGGTGGTCGGCCAGGGTGTCCAGGTATGCCGCGGGGTCGGCGAGCCCGTCCGGGTGGTCGATGCGCAGACCGTCGATGACCCCGGCGTGGTGCAGGTCGAGGATGGTGCGGTGGGTCGCCTCGAAGACGTCGGGCTCCTCCACCCGGACGCCGATCAGCCCGTCGACCTCGAAGAACCGGCGGTAGTTGAGGAACTCCCCACCCTCGCGCCAGCAGGCCGGCAGGTAGTGCTGGCGCTGCACGACCGTGGCGACGTCGTCGCCCTCCCGCCAGGTGCCGGGCGCCACGGGCCACACGTGGTCGTAGTAGCGGATCACGGGTTGCCCTGCGGCGGGTCCCTCGTCACCACGGCCGGTGTCCAGGCTCAGCGCTCCCCCCGCGAGCACCCGGTTGAGGGTGTCGCCGAGCACGGGCAGCCCGATGCGGCCGTCCAGAGCGTCCCAGTCGACGTCGAACCAGTGCGCCCGGGCGGCGGTCTGCCCGTCGCGCAGCATCTCCCAGACGGGGACGTTGTGCCACAACGGCGCGACGAGGGCCATGTGGTTGGGCACGATGTCGACCACGATGCCCAGACCGTGCGCACGGCATACCGAGGAGAGCTCCACCAGTCCGGCCCGGCCGCCGAGCTCGGCACTGACCCGGCTGTGGTCCACCACGTCGTAGCCGTGCTGCGAGCCGGGGACGGCGGTCAGCACCGGCGACAGGTAGACGTGGCTCACCCCGAGGTCGGCCAGGTAGGGCACGACCCGTGCCGCGTCGGCGAAGGTGAAGCCGGCGTGCAGCTGCAGCCGGTAGGTCGCGCTGAGCGGGCGGGGATCAGGGGTGTCACTCACCGGCTCATTGTGTCAAGGAGTGCCGGTCCACGTCACGGAGCACTGTGAGCGGGCTCACGAAGCAGGTTCTGCGGCGACACGAGTCGGGATCGGCGTGGATCCGAACTATCCTCGGTGGGTGATGAGTCGGACGGAACGGACCCAGGCGCTGCACCAGCTGGCCGCTAAGCGCATCCTGGTGCTCGACGGAGCCTGGGGCTCGATGCTGCAGCAGGTGGAGCTGACCGAGGACGACTTCCACCGATCCGAGTGGGACTGGGCGACCGATCGGCGGCTCCGCGGGGACTTCGATCTGCTGCAGCTGACCCGCCCCGGCGTCATCGCCGACGTGCACCGCGCCTACCTGGGCGCGGGTGCCGACATCACCAGCACCAACACCTTCTCCGGCACGACGATCGCGCAGGCCGACTACGGTTGCGAGCACCTGGTGCCCGAGATCAACCAGGCGGCAGCCCGGATCGCCCGCGAGGTCGCCGACGAGTTCGAGGCTGCCGACGGCCGGCCGCGCTTCGTGGCCGGCGCCATCGGTCCGACCAACCGCACCGCCTCGATGTCACCGGACGTGGAGCGGCCGGAGTACCGCGCCGTCACCTATGCCGACCTGCGCGAGGCGTATGCCGTGCAGGCCCGCGGTCTGCTCGAGGGTGGGGCCGACATCCTGCTGGTCGAGACGGTCTTCGACACCCTCAACGCCAAGGCCGCGCTGCACGCCGTGAGCGACGTGCAGCGCGAGCGCTCACCGGAGCACGAGCCGGTGCCGGTGATGCTGTCGGGCACCATCACCGACGCGTCGGGGCGCACCCTGTCCGGGCAGACCCCCGAGGCCTTCACCATCTCCACCGAGCACGCCGACCTGTGGAGCATCGGGCTCAACTGCGCGCTGGGCCCGGAGGCGATGCGCCCGCACCTGCGCGAGATCGCCGGCGCCAGCGACGCCCTGGTCTCGGTGCACCCCAACGCCGGGCTGCCCAACGCGTTCGGCGGCTACGACGAGACGCCCGAGCAGATGGCAGCCACGCTGCGTGACTTCGCGAGCGAGGGACTGCTCAATGTGGTCGGCGGGTGCTGCGGCACGACGCCCGAGCACATCACCGCCATCGCCGACGCCGTGCGCGACCTGGCTCCACGGGCCGCCGGTGAGCGGCCGGCATACCTGCAGCTGAGCGGGTTGGAGCGGTTCACGCTGACCGACCAGACCAACTTCGTCAACGTCGGCGAGCGCACCAACATCACCGGGTCGCCGAAGTTCAAGAAGGTGCTCACCGAGGGCGACTGGGACGGCTGCGTGCAGATCGCCCGGCAGCAGGTCGACGCCGGAGCGCAGCTGATCGACGTCAACGTCGACGAGGGCATGATCGAGGGCCCCGAGACGATGACCCACCTGCTCAACCTGTTGGCCGCCGAGCCGGACGTGGCGCGGGTGCCGGTGATGGTCGACTCCTCCCGCTGGGAGGTGCTCGAGGCGGGGCTGGCCTGTCTGCAGGGCAAGGGCGTGGTCAACTCCCTGTCGCTGAAGGACGGCGAGGAGACCTTCCTGCACCGCGCCCGCGTCGTGCGCGACCACGGTGCGGCGATGGTGGTGATGGCCTTCGACGAGGACGGACAGGCCGACAACCTGGAGCGGCGCAAGCAGGTGTGCGAGCGGGCCTACCGGCTGCTGACGGGGATCGGTGTGCCCGGGCACGACATCATCTTCGACCCCAACGTGCTGACCGTGGCCACGGGGATGAGCGAGCACGACCGCTACGCCCTCGACTTCGTCGAGGCCACCGCCTGGATCAAGGCCAACCTCCCGGGGGCGCTGGTCAGTGGCGGCATCTCCAACGTGTCGTTCAGCTTCCGCGGCAACAACGTGGTGCGCGAGGCGATGCACACCGTCTTCCTTTACCACGCGATCCGCGCCGGTCTTGACATGGGCATCGTCAACGCCGGCATGCTCGGGGTCTACGAGGACATCGAGCCGGCGCTGCTCGAGGCGGTCGAGGACGTCGTCCTGGCTCGCCGCCCCGATGCCACCGACCGGCTGATCGACCTGGCCGAGTCCTACAAGGGGGTCAAGCGGGAGACCACGGCACAGGCACGGGCTTGGCGGGAGGCGCCGGTCGCGGACCGGCTGCGGCACGCGCTGGTGCAGGGGATCAGCGACTACGTCGTCGACGACGCCGAGGAGGCCTACCAGGAGATGGGCTCGGCCCTGCCGGTCATCGAGGGTCCGCTGATGGACGGCATGGACGTCGTCGGCGACCTGTTCGGCAGCGGCAAGATGTTCTTGCCGCAGGTGGTGAAGTCGGCCCGGGTGATGAAGAAGGCCGTGGCCCACCTGACCCCTTACATGGAGGCCCTCGCCGCGGAGTCGGGGGGCGGGCACAGCAAGGGCAAGGTGCTGATGGCCACGGTCAAGGGCGACGTGCACGACATCGGCAAGAACATCGTCGGCGTGGTCCTGGCCTGCAACGGCTACGACGTGCGCGACCTCGGCGTGATGGTGCCCGCCGAGCGGATCCTGGACACCGCCAAGGAGTGGGGTGCTGACATTGTGGGAGTGTCCGGGCTGATCACGCCCAGCCTGGACGAGATGGTCTCCCTCGCTGCCGAGATGAGCCGGCGCGGACTGCATACCCCGTTGTTGATCGGTGGGGCCACGACGAGCACGGCGCACACGGCGGTCAAGATCGACCCGGCCTACCACGGCACCGTCGTGCACGTCATCGACGCCAGCCGGGCGGTCGGGGTGGTCGCCGATGCGATCAGCCGCGAGAGTGCGCTCGCCGAGCGGGTCGCGGGGCAGTACGACGAGCTGCGCGAGCGGCACGGCAGCCGGGCGGTGAGCCTGGTCGGCCTGGCTGCGGCCCGGTCCGACGGCCGCGCCGTGGCCGGTGCCGGTGCTCCGGCCCCGGCCCGCCCCGGTCGGCACGTCCTGCGGCCCGACCTCGCGCAGCTGGCCGAGATCATCGACTGGACGCCGTTCTTCACCGCGTGGGAGCTGCGCGGCAGCTATCCGGGGATCCTGGACGACGACAAGGTCGGGGAGCAGGCCCGGCAGCTGTTCGACGAGGGCCGCGAGATCCTCGACCGGATCGTGGCCGAAGGGTTGTTCGAGGCTCGGGGGGTCGTGGCGCTGTGGCCGGCTCGGCGGGACGGCGACGACATCATCGTGGACGCGCCAGCGACCGATGTGCGCGCCGACGCGCCCGGCGCAGGTGCGGGTGGCGCGCACAACGGTCACCGGGTGCTGCACACCCTGCGCCAGCAGAAGGAGCGCAAGTCCGGCGGGTATGCCGCACTGGCCGACTTCGTGGCACCCGCCGACGACCACGTCGGCGGCTTCGCGGTCTCCGTCCACGGTGCCGACGAGCTGGCCGGGCACTACCGCGCCGAGAACGACGACTACACGGCGATCATGGTGCAGGTGCTGGCCGACCGACTCGCCGAGGCGTTCGCCGAGTGGCTGCACCGGGAGGTCCGCACCGACCTGTGGGGGTATGCGGCCGGCGAGGCCCTCCCGATCCGCGACCTGATCAAGGAGCGCTACGACGGCATCCGCCCCGCCCCCGGCTACCCCGCTCAGCCGGACCACACCGAGAAGCAGACGCTCTTCGACCTGCTCGGCACCGACGAGATCGGGATGGGGCTGACCGAGTCGTATGCGATGACGCCGGGCTCTGCCGTGTCCGGGCTCTACCTCGCGCACCCCGACACGCGCTACTTCGCGCTGGGCAAAATCGGCCGCGACCAGGTGGCGGACTACGCCGAGCGCAAGGGCTGGACCATGGAGGTCGCCGAGCAGTGGCTCGGACCCAACCTGGCCTACACCCCGGACCCCGTCCGGGCATGACCGACGCCGCCCCCGTCTCTCGCATCTCGGTCGAGCTGGTCCCCCGCAGCGTGCACTCGGTGCAGGCCGACGTGGCCGCCGTGGACCAGCACCTCCCGCACGTCGACACCATCAACGTGCCGGACCTGACCAAGTTCTCGCTGCGCAGCTGGGACGCCTGCGCGTTGGCCCGGCAGGTGCCCCGCTCGGGGGGGCAGGCGGCATACGAGGCGATCCCGCACCTGCGCTCCCAGGACCTCAACCCCGACACCGCGCTGCCCATGGCGCGGGCGCTGGAGGAGTCCGGGATCCAGGAGGTGCTGATCGTCACCGGCGACGTGCCCAACAACTTCTCCGGCGCGACCTACGACGTCGACGCCGTCGACGCGATTCGGCGACTGCGGGCGGACCTGCCGCACCTGAGCGTCTATGCCGGTCTCGACCCCTACCGGCACTCCCTCATCGAGGAGGCGGAGTATGCCGAGCGCAAGCTGGAGGCGGGGGCTGGCGGCTTCTTCACCCAGCCGTTCTTCGACATGTCGCTGATGCACGCCTGGGGCGGACTGCTCCCCACCGACGTGCCGGTCTGGTGGGGCGCGACCACGGTGACCTCCCCCGGCTCGCACAACTACTGGCGGCGGCGCAACCGGGCGGTCTTCCCCGCCGGCTTCGAGACCACCCTGGACTGGCACCGTGACTTCGCCCGGCGCGCGGTGGCCTTCGCCCGCGAGCGCGGCCAGCACATCTATCTGATGCCGGTGGCGGTCGACGTGCGCTCCTATCTGGAGGGGATCGTCTGAGCGGCGAACGGCCAGGGGGTCGCATCCCACCGTGGGGGTACGCCGTGCTCGCGGGCTACCTGCTCGGGCTGGCGGTGCTCGTGCTCTGGCCGGAGGGGGATACCGTCACACGGGGCAACCTGCTGGTCACTCGCGCCTTCCTGCGCCTGGGGGCGCCCGAATGGATGTCGCCGGAGTTCTGGCAGCTGGTCAACAACGTCCTGGTGTGCGTGCCCGCGGGCGCGCTGGCCATGGTGCTGTGGCCCCGCTCCCGCGGCTGGTGGTGGGTGCTCCTGGCGGGCACCCTCAGTCTCGGTGTCGAGCTCGTGCAGTGGCGTTACCTGCCGGCCCGCACTCCCTCGGTGCTGGACGTGCTGGCCAACACCACGGGGGCCGGACTGGGCGTCATCCTCGGGCTGCACCTGCGTCGAATCCGCACCCCGCGCCCCCGCCGCTGATCCTGGGCACCGCGGTCGCCTTGCCTCAGAGCCCGGAGCCCTCGAAGCTCTCCGTCGTGGTGTCGTCGGGGAGGTAGACCAGGCAGAGCACCCGCCGGTCGCCGGCGTCCCAGGACTCCTGCGTGGGGCTGAGGTCATAGATCTCCAGGGACGAGTCGGCATACCCCGTCCCGATGAACTCCTCGAACCCGCTGAGGCACTCCTCCTCGAGGGCGTCCTGGAACTCCTGGTCGCTCGGGTAGTCGCCCTCCGGCATCTGGAAGCTCACGGCCAACTGACCGTCGTGCTCTTGAGTGCAGTCGACGGTGGGGATCTCGGTCACCTCCTCCTCCTGCAGGGTCGCCATGTCGACGCAGTCGCCGACCTCGGCGCTCGGAGCCGGGTCCAGCAGACCGCAACCAGCGGCGGAGAGCACCGCAGCGACCAGCGCAGCGGGCACGAACGGACGCGACAGCATCTGGGCTCCTCGGATCGGGTGAGCACAATGTAGCCGGGCAGGTCAGCCCCTGCTCATCTGCGCTCCCCGGAGTCACCCGTCGGCGGGGATGAGGTCCTCCCGGCCGAACATCGCTGCGGTGGCGCGAGGGCTCGGGGTGCCCTGATCGGGATCGGCGCCCGCGGCGAGCAGCACCCGGACCACATCGTCCTCGCCCTTGAATACCGCCCCGGCCAGCGGCGACTGGCCGCGGTCGTTGAGTCGGTCGACGTCCGCTCCTGATGCAGCGAGCGCCCGGACCGTCTCGGCATGGCCGTGATAGGCGGCCAGCATGATCAGCGTGTTGCCCTGGGCGTCGGTCAGGTCGACCGGCACACCGCGCGCGACGTATGCCGAGAGTCGAATCGCGTCGCCCTGCCTGGCGAAGTCGAAGCAGGCGTGCGCGACGTCGAGGAGCTGGTCCGGTGGCTGGTCGTCCATGGCCAGCAAGCATGACCGATCCCTGACCGGAGCCGCATCCCGCCCTCTTGTGGGCACCGACTGGGCCCCTGTGTAGTCAACCTTATGGTTAACTATCCCGCGGGGTTCGCCGCGTTGGGTGACCCGACCCGGACCCAGATCGTCGGTCTGCTCACCCAGGGCGACCGCACGGTCTCCGAGCTCGCCGATCAGTTCCCGATCAGTCTGCAGGGCACCATGAAGCACGGGGGTGTGCTGGAGGGGGCCGGCCTGGTCAGCCGCAGCAAGTCGGGGCGGACCGTGACCGTGCGGTTGGACCGTGCGCAGATCGCCGCGGCGGAGACCTGGCTGCACCGGACCCGCACCTTCTGGACCCACCAGCTCGACAACCTGGCCCACAGCTTCGAGGAGCGGTCATGACCCAGCAGCTCGTCGTCCCCCAGCACTGCCCCGGCCCTGGTCGGCGAGGTCTTTGCCGCCTGGTCCGATGCCGCAGGATGGTCGCGGTGGTGGTGGCCGCACTGGGAGAACACCCGCTACGAGGTCGACTTCCGCGAGGGAGGTCACTACCGCGTCGAGTCCCCTAGCGGCGGCGTGGGGGTCCTCGGCACGTTCACCAGGATCGATGAACCGCACTCGATCGAGATGACCTGGGTGTGGCTCGACGAGCCAGGCGAGCAGGCGCCCACGGGGCCCGAGGAGACCGTGCGTGTCGACTTCACGGCTCAGGACGGCACCCTGGTCACGGTCACCCATCGGGTCGCCGGTGCCCCGGCGGCGGACGGCTACCGCGAGGGCTGGACCTTCGTCCTGGGCAACCTGGCCGCGACCCTTGCTGTCGACCTCCCCCACCCGCAGCAGGCGCACCTCGATCGTCTGCACGGCCCCGTCGCTCGGGTGGACGTCACGATCGACGCTCCTCCCGGGGCGCTGTATGCAGCCTGGCTCGACCCAACCCAGCTGGCCGGCTGGTGGTGGCCGCAGTGGCCGGACACGACATACGAGGTCGACGCTCAGGTGGGCGGCCGGTTCCGGTTCCGGTCCGGGACCGCCGGATTCGGAGCCCATGGGACCTACCTTGACCTCGATGATCCGGCGGCCCTTGTCATGATGTGGATATGGGAGACCGGCGAGCGAGACTCCCCGGAAGACCTGGTCACCGTCACCTTCACTGACGTCAGCGGCCCGGGCACCGAGGGGCTGGTCACCTACCTGGTCCTCGAGCATCAGATGGCCACTCCGACCGAGAACTTCCGGCAAGTGGAGCGAAGCTGGAGCGCTCTCATCGGCCGACTCACCCGCTGGGTCGCCGAGGCCACCTCCACGAGAGTGTGAGCCGGGGGCACCCAGTGGGCGTGCGGACGCGCCCGCGGCTCAGAGTCTGTGCATGGCGGTGGCCAGCAGCACCGGCTCGCCCACCTCGTCGGACGCGTCCAGGTCGGCGCTCGCCTCGATGACCCAGTCCCGGTCGCCGGCGGGGTCGAGCAGGGTCTGTCGGACACGCCATACCCGGTCCTCCCGTTCGATCGCGAGCAGGGCCGGTCCGCGCGCGTCGGGGCCCAGCTCGATCTCGTCATGCTCGTCGTAGTAGGCGGCCAGCGCGTCGTCCCAGTCCTGCTCGCCCATGACCACCTCGCGCGGTGGGTCGGTCAGCGCGGCGACCGACGCCTCCAGCATCGCCAGGGTGCGCCACTCGTCGCGCGCGGCCAGCTCCACCCGGCGCCACATCGCATTGCGGACCATCACCCGGAAGGCCCGCTCGTTGCCGGTGACCGGGCGGGCTGGGGCGATCGGCGCTCCCGCGGCGGCCCGGGCGGCTGCTGCCGCCACGGCCTCGGGGTCGGTCAGCGCCTCCCACTCCTCCAGCAGCGAGGAGTCGGTCTGCCGGATGGTCTCGCCGAGCCAGTGCACCAGGTCGTCCAGGTCCTCGGTGCGGTGACTCTCCGGCACGGTCTGGCGCAACGTGCGGTAGGCGTCGGTGAGGTAGCGCAGCACGACCCCCTCGGAGCGAGCCAGGCCGTAGAACGCGACGTACTCGCCGAAGCTCATCGCCCGCTCCCACATGTCGCGCACCACCGACTTGGGGCTGAGCGCGTCCTCGCTGACCCACGGGTGGGTCTGCCGGTAGACCTCCAAGGACCCTTCGAGCAGCTCGGCCAGGGGCTGGGGCCACTCGATCTCGTCGAGCACCGCCATCCGCTCGTCATACTCCATCCCGTCGGCCTTCATCTCGGCGACAGCCTCGCCCTTGGCCTTGGACCGCTGGGCGAACAGCACCTGCCGCGGGTTGTCGAGCACCGACTCGATCACCGAGACCACGTCCAGCGGGTATGCCGGGTCGGCGCGGTCGAGCAGGTCCAGGGCCGCGAGGGCAAAGGGCGCAAGGGGCTGGTTGAGTGCGAAGTTGTCCTGCACCGCCGCGTCCATGACGACCCCGCGCCCGGAGGTCTCCGGCGCGGGGAGCCGCTGCAGCACCCCGGAGTCGAGCAGCGACCGGGACAGCGCGATCGCGCGCAGCGCCAGTCGGGACTGCTGGCGGGGCTCGTCGTGGTTGTCGCGGGCCAGCCGACGCAGGTGCTTGAACGGGTCGCCCTGCCGTGCGACCACGTTGAGGATCGTGGAGTGGTCGATGCGCATCCGGGACTGCAGCGCCTCGGGCTGCCCGCCGACCAGCTTGTCGTAGGTCTCCTCCGTCCACGACACCTGACCCTCCGGGGCCTTCTTGCGCTGCACCTTGCGCAGCTTCTTGGGGTCGTCGCCCGCTTTGGCCAGCGCCCGCGCGTTGTCGATGACGTGCTCGGGGGCCTGCACCACGACATACCCGCTGGTGTCGTAGCCAGCCCGACCGGCCCGGCCCGCGATCTGCTGGAACTCGCGCACCTTGAGCACCCGCTGCCGGGAGCCGTCGAACTTGGCCAGCCCGGTGAACAGCACCGTGCGGATCGGGACGTTGATGCCGACACCGAGGGTGTCGGTGCCGCAGATGACCTTGAGCAGGCCGTCCTGGGCGAGCTGCTCGACCAAGCGGCGGTAGCGCGGCAGCATGCCGGCGTGGTGCACCCCGATGCCGTTGCGCACGAGCGTGGACAAGGTCTTGCCGAAGCCCGCGGTGAACCGGAAGGCGCCGATGCGCTCGGCGATGGCGTCCTTGTCGGCGCGGCTCGCGATCCGCAGCGACATCAGCGACTGCGCGCGCTCGAGGGCGTCCTTCTGGGTGAAGTGGACGATGTAGACCGGCGCCTGATGGGTTTCGAGCAGCTCGGTGATGGTCTCGGTGATCGGGGTCATCGCCCAGGAGAAGCTCAGCGGCACGGGGCGCACGGCGTCGTCCACGACCGCGGTGTCCCGGCCGGTGCGCAGGGTCAGGTCGTCGACGAACGGGGTGACGTCGCCGAGTGTCGCCGACATCAGCAGGAACTGGGTCTGGGGCAGCTCCAGCAGCGGCACCTGCCAGGCCCAGCCGCGGTCGGACTCGGAGTAGAAGTGGAACTCGTCCATGATCACCAGGCCGACGTCGGCGCCCTCGCCCTCACGCAGCGCGATGTTGGCCAGGATCTCGGCGGTGCAGCAGATGATCGGGGCGTCGGCGTTGACCGAGGCGTCGCCGGTGACCATGCCGACGTTGTCGGCGCCGAAGATGCGGCACAGAGCGAAGAACTTCTCGCTGACCAGGGCCTTGATCGGCGCGGTGTAGAAGCTCACACGGAGGGCTCCACCCCCCGTGTGCCCCCCAACCCCAGCCAAAGCGAGAAAATGCGCGGCCGTGGCGACCAGGCTCTTGCCGGAGCCGGTCGGGGTGGACAGGATCACGTTGGACCCGCCGAGCAGCTCGATGATCGCCTCGTCCTGGTGCGGATACAGCGTCGTCCCCTGCTCGGTCGCCCACGCGCTGAACACGTCGTAGAGCCGGTCGGGGTCGGGCGGTCCGTCGGGGACGAGGGCGTCGAGGGTGGGCATCACGCCTATCATCCCGTATGCCGTGCGCTGGTCGTTCGGTTGTCGCGGGACCTGGTCAGAGGGCCAGCTTCTGCATACTGACAGTGCATCAGTTATGCATGCATGGTGGCGGCATGGTGACGCTCACGGTGCGATCGGTTCCAGACGAGACGCGAGCCGCGCTTGCCGAGATGGCGCAGGCTCGAGGCCAGTCGCTGCAGGCCTACCTGCTGGCAACCTTGGAGCGGGAGGCTCGGTTTCGAGACAACCTGCGCCTCATCAGCGAGATCCGCGCCGACCTGTCGGCCGGAGGTGGTGCCGGACCCGATGCACCTGACGCGGCCGACGTGATCCGTCGGGAGCGAAAGCGCGCAGACCCCCGATGATCGTGGTCGATGCCTCGGTGCTGACCAACCTGCTCGTCTACGCCGGCGCGCGCGGAGACGGGGCGCGTGCCGTGCTGGGTCGGGATCCGGCGTGGACGGCTCCTGAGCACTGGAAGGCCGAGGTGTTCTCGGCGATTCGCAGACTGGTGGTCGGACGAAAGGTGGACCTTGACACAGCCGGGGGCGCCATCCGGCGCGTTCCCCACATTGGGGTCGAGAGTGTGGCGCTCGACCCGCTGGTGTCTCGGATGTGGGAGTTGCGCGACAACCTCACGGGGCATGGCGCCGTCTACGTCGTGCTCGCGGAGGCCCGGGCGCTGACGCTGGTCACTGCGGACCGATGGCTTGCGGCTGCGGCGGTGAGCCGCTGTCGGGTCGAGCTGGTCGGCACCACAGGGGGGCTGCCGTGAGGGATCAGCCTCCCGTTCGCGATGGGCCGGTCGATCACGGTCGGGACGCTGGCGTCAATGACCAGCACGGTCGGATCGCAGCATGGTCACCGCGCTCGCCATGGTCGCCGAACCTCCGGCACGGGATCCGGCGCGGTCGAGGACCTCATCCAGCGTCGGCTGACCGGCCTCCTCCACCAACCGCGACCTGAGGTACTCCTGCAGTGACTGGTGTGCCGCCGCCGCTCGCTGTCTCAAGACCGCATGGGTCCGCTCGGGCACGTCCTTGATCTGGATGCTCGGCATGGCGCCCTTCTGGCGCCGTGAGCACCAGGTCACAAGCAAACGAGAGATCGTCGCGCCCCTGGACCAGGATGCCTGACTCGTGCCGGCCTGAGCAGGGCCAGCACGGCTGGCTCAGAAGGGTGGGGGTGTGTGATCGGGTGTGGGGGGTGGGGTGGGGTTGATGAGCTCGTCTGGGTCGGGTTGTCCGGGTGGGGGTCCGGGCCGGCGCCGGCCGTCGACGTGGTGGAACAGGGTCAGCGGGCGCTCGTGGCCGTAGCGCCAGGCGGCCTCGTCGTCGTCGATGGCTTCGAGCCATTGGTCCATGCCGGCCCGGGTGGACAGGGCGGCGTAGATCAGCTGGTTGCGGGTGTCTGGGTCGGTGGTGCTGGTCGGGTCGACCCATCCCTCTGGCCTGTCTGGGGCTGCGCGGTCTTGTGCGTTGTTGCTGTCCGGCGTGCTGCCGTCGGGCGCGTTGCTCGGGGGAACGTTGCTGTCTGGTCCGGGGGTGCCGAGGGGCTTGTCGTACTGGTTGTAGTCGTGGGGTCGGGTGGTGTACATCCGCCCGAACAGGGTCCGCCAGGTCACCTGCCGGGTGGTGTTCATGACCGTGGCCCAGAACTTCGCGGTCTTGACCTGGTGGTGCGGTCGGGCTTGTTGACTAGGTTGGGTTCGGCGGTGGGCCCGCCCTCGTCGTACTCGCGTTCGTGGTCCAGGTCGCACCGGCGGGCCGGGACCAGGCAACCGGGGGCCCGGCAGAACACGTCGGCCGCGCGCAGCTGGGTGATCATCGCTTGGTCGGGACGGTAGGCGGCGATGGTCCGTTCGAGCAGTCGCCCGTCGGCGGGGTCGGTCAGCAACCGGTGCAACGTGCTGCCCGGGGTCAGGACCAGCTCACGGGCGTGCTCACCGGTCAGGAACCCGTACCCCACGATCTCGGCGACCCCACCGGGACGGCATCGCCGAGGGCGACCTTGTTGCGGGTGGTCTTGTTGCGGGTGGTCTTGTTGCGGGTCGGTGTGACGCGACGGCGGGTCGGTGTGACGCGACGGCGGGTCGGTGTGACGCGACGGCGGGTCGGCATCGGCCTCGTCCCCCGAGTCGGCACGCGGGTCTGGATCCGCGTGCCGACCACTCTCGGCGTCACCGTTGCTGGCGCGCCCGGGATCGTCACCGGAGTCGGTGCTCCGGTCTTGCGCGGTGGTGTCGGTGTCGCCGGCCGGGTCGGGGGTCAGGAAGGACGCGGGGATGATGACCTCGACGTGGGTGGCGGGTTGCCCGGTGATGATCCGGTGGATGTCCTCGGGGGTCTCGATCAACGGCTCCGCGGTGAACACCGATCCCGCGGCGTTGCCCGTCGTCCTTCCCGCCCCGCCGCCGGCCCCCGGTGTTGGGGTGCCGGCACCCGTGGTGCTCGTGGTGCCAGCCGCGGTGAACGCCGACCCGGCCGCGGGCCGGTTGGACTGCCCGCGGCACCGGCGCAGCCACCAGCGCAAGCGCCGGTGGGGGTGCCGGGCAGCGGCAGGATCCCGTGGACCAGCAACGCGAAGCCGGTGTCGGAGCGGATCTGGCCCAGGGAGCGTTGGTCGCCGGCGGCTTTGGCGGCCCGGGCGATGGTCTCGATCCGCTCGACCGCTCCGGCCACACTGGTGGTGGACCCGGTCAAGATGACCTCACCGGTGCCCTGGTCCCCGATCCTGGCCTGCACATCCCGCCGGGACATCGCGGCACGGCGCTTGGCCCGGGCGTCGGCCGCGTCAGCGGACTCGGCGCGGACGGCCTCCCGCTCCAACCGGCGGGAGAACTCGGGCCAGGACTCACACCGCTGGTCCTGGCCCCGGGCCTGGCCGTGGTCGTCGGGGCTCTCGGTGTCGTCTGCCTCGGTGTCGGGGTTCTCGGGGTCGGTGTTGCCAGGGGTCTCGGCCCGGTCCTCGGGTGTGGGGTGGGCCAGCAGCGGCCCGAACACCGCCTGGTCCACCTCCCCGGCCGCCGTGGCCTCGAACGTGCGGCAGCGCTGCCAGAACGCGGACACCGCGCGCCAGTTGGTCTTCCCCGCCTGCAAGGCCGCCGTGGAAGCGGCCACCGAGGCCGGTGGAGCCAACGCGAACCCCACGATGACGTGCGCGGCCTGAATCCCGTGCCCGGTCAGCACCGACAGCTCCTGGGCGACCAACGCCTTGGTCCGCCCGCGCCACTTCTCCCGCTTCGTCGGACACATCTCGGCCGGGTCGCACAGACCCCTACGGGCGAGCAGCTCGGCCCCGGCCCGGTCCGCCAGGGTGCGCGCAGTGTCGATCAACGCACCCTCGGCGAATCCCTGCAGCACCCTGGCCCCGTGCGCCGCAGCCAGCACCGCGTCATCATCAATGGCCGTCGCCGGTGCCACCCGGGCCGTCGCGGACTCACCGGCAGCGCCGCCCTGGTGCGCGGCCGCGGACGTCACCACCGCCAGCACCGCATCGGCAACCCCCGACGGAAGGCCCAACCCGTTCAGGCCCTGCGACACCTGGTCCAGCGCGACCTGCTGCGGGGAGCGGGTGACGAACGCGATGAGCTGCTCGCTGGTCCACTCCGAGGCGTCGAAGCCGACGGTCACGTCACAAAGACCCGGCGTCCCCGTGCCCGCCACGCCCTCCTCGTTCATCACCGACACGTTCACCACCACCTTCGCCAGCGTCGATCACCCGAATCAGTCGAGCAACCTCGATACTCAAGATCATAGTACATGTGTTCGACAAATCCAGGGCTCCACACGCCCCTGTGGACGACCCACCGAACCCACCTGGGATGTGGACAAACAGGTCGAGACGCCCGACGAGCTAGGACTTCCCACGCTTGGTCGAGGGACGGGGTGGACGTGGCAGCGCTCCGCCGGACAGGTCGAGGATGCGACCCGCCGCAGTGACGATGCGATTGACATCGATGAACGGCAGCGCAAGCCCTCTGCCGACGTACTCATGCAGGTGGTGCGGCATCTGCACCGACGGGTCCATGCGGAGGCACACCAGATAGGCCACGGACTCCGCCTCGGTCTCCACCGTCTCCTCGGACAGCCGCCGACGATCGGGCCATCGACGGTCGTCGTGTGTGCCGACGTGGCCGCAGTAGAGATGCCCGAGCTCGTGGCCCAGGGTCGTGAACTGCTCGGTGGGGCTCAGCCGCCCGTTGATGATGCTGACGTAGTGCACCGGAACCCCTCCCACTCGCGACGTGAACGCTTGCGCACGAGCACGGCTTGTGTCTCGCCCGTGCTGGCCGCTTGGATCCGTCCAGCAGCCTGAGAACCCTGAGGCGCCACCTCCACCCGGACCGAGTCGGCCTTGGACGTGTGGATGAGGTGGCGCAGCCGCTCACCCACCCCTCCGATGTCCGGCATCCGGAAGGGATGCTCGATGAGAGCAGGGAGGGGCACCGAGTCCGGTCGCTCCTGCGTCTGCGAGACATCGAAGACGAACATGACCGGGCCGAAGGGACGTAGGACCACGATCGGCTGCGAGCCCGGTCTGATCCCCCGTCGGTATGTCGATTCCCACACTTGAGGAGATAGGACGTAGCGGGCGCCCGGCACTTGGAGCTGGGCCAGCATCGCGCTGTAGGGGCTGTACTGGTGGAAACCGGCAATACCCCGCAGCATCTCCGCATAGTCGGCGCCCGAGCCGTAGTCCAGTGCCTGCCGCAGCAGGTAGTCGATGGATGCGCGCGCCTCCGAGACCTCGCCACCCTCCTCGGGACCGTGCTCGAAGTCGAGCTCGAGCTGACCTCCCCACTCACCGGGCAGCGTGCCGTCGGCCATCACGCGGCTCCGCGCTCGGCGGAGTACCTCGGAGCCATCGACTCCATCTGCTCGATCACCAGCCGGATCGCCTCGGGCTGCTTGTCCGGCGGATAGCGGTGCTTGACCAGCAGGCGCTTGATCGAGGAGCGCAGCTTGGCCCGCACGTCGTCGCGCACCGTCCAGTCGGTCTTGATATCGCGTCGCATCACCTCCAACAGCTCGCGCGCTATCTGGGCCAGCACGTCCTCGCCCTGGATCTGCGAACGCCGCCGCTCCCAGTGCTGCACGATGTCGGCCGCCAGCGCCGCCAGCCGCGCCGGTGCGCCATACACCGCGTTGATCACGGCCACGCTCTGCTCGATCCGCTCCCGCTCGGCCAGGTCGATCCAGACGGACCTGGCCCCGGAGGCCGATGGTCGCCGGGACGGCAGCGCGGCCTGACCGGGTGTCCAGGCTCAAGCCAGGGCCGAGGTCACGTCCGTGTGGCCGAAGTCGTCACCCTTGAAGAGCAGCGGCTCCCGGGTCTCGACGGCCAGGGCGTAGCTGAAGCAGTCACCGAAGTTGAGACCGGCCTGGTGTCCACTGCCCTTGCCGTAGTCCCGGTACGCCTGGCGGGCGATCCGCGCCTGCGCGGCGGTCACGTCGGCGATCTCGACGGCGAGGTCAACCAAGACCTCGTCCAACCGTCGGGACAGTGCCGGGTCCCCGAGCCGGTCGACCACGATGGCAGTCTCCAGATAGCTCGCCGCGGACATCCGCGGCGAGTCTTCCTCGAGCATCCGGTCCACCATCTGCTGCGTCTGCGGCTCGGCCTTGAGAATGGCCACCACGGCAGAGGTGTCGATGATCATGTGGGGAGTCCGGCCCCATCATACAGGTCATCCGCGGCGAGGTCGACGTTCGCCCTCGCGACCCTCGCCTGCATATCTGCCACCGTGGCTTGCACCCGCTCCCGACGTGCGGCTTCCCCCTCCTGGCGATCCAGCTCCTCGATCAGGCGCGACAGCGCCAGCTCGATCGCGGACGTCTGGGTCCGGCCGGTCCGCCGCGCGACGTCCCTGGCCAGCGTGTGCACCCGCTCGTTCTTGATATTGAGGCCCATGGGTAGAACTGTACTGCTTTGTATACCACGTCTACCGTATTGCGCTGACCAGCCAGCTGCCGCTGGTGCCCGTTGCTGCGAGGAAAACGTGAAGGAGCTCGGCAACTTCCCTCGCAAAGCGTGCGGGAGGGCGGCAACTTCCCTAGCGAACGCGGATGACGGTCATACCGGCGGCGGGGCTTGCGGGGGCCACCAACGCCAGAATCATACCGGACCCCCCCCAAACGACAAACCAG
>NZ_JBPCKQ010000214.1:0-28521 GCF_051004135.1 Ornithinimicrobium sp. | reverse complement strand
ACACCGGGGAGCGCGACGATTTCGGCAACTACATTTACGTCGACGTGCCCGTGGACCTGCGCGCGGAAGTGTCCCCGTTGCAGTCCTCGGAGGCGCTTGACCGTTACGACCAGGTGCCTTCATCGAGGCTCCGCGTGACCCTGCCAGTGACCCTCCCTGACGACCTGTGGACCGGGAGCACGCTCACATGGCGGGGCAGGGTATACGCCTTCGAGGGCACACCGTTGCCGCATGTCATCGGCGGTCGGGTCCATCACCACGAGCTGATCGTGAAGCAACAGTAAGGCGTCAACGCCACCCCGTGCCTTGCTGTGCCTGGGCGTCGGGGAGCGATGGCAGCGAGGGTTTCATTCAGGTTCCCCGTTGACCTGCCAGCGCCAGACAGGCAGTGCCCCTCTAGTGGGGTCACACCGGAGGGGCACTGTTTACGTCACTGCTCGGTCGTCTGCCTAGGGGCAGGTAATGCGCACCCGTTGGGTCCGTGGTTGCAGTAGCCGCCCGGATTCTTATGAAGGTACTGCTGGTGGTAGCCCTCCGCGAAGTAGAAGTCGCCCGCCTGCGAGGCCGAGGTCAGCTCGGTCGTGATGGCGCCGTGACCGTGCTCGCGCAGCACCCCCTGGAACGCCTCGGCGCTCGCGTGTGCCGCCTCCTGCTGCTCCTGGGTGGTCCAGTAGATCGCGGAGCGGTACTGCGTGCCTCGGTCGTTGCCCTGCCGGTCCTTCGTGGTGGGGTCGTGGTTCTCCCAGAACACCTTGAGCAGATCCTCCGGGGCGACCCGGGAGCGGTCGTAGACCACCTGGACGGCCTCGGTATGACCGGTGCGCCCGCCGCATACCTCGCGGTAGGTGGGATGCGGTGTCGACCCGCCCATGTAGCCGACGGCGGTCGTGATCGCTCCCGGCGCGGTCCAGAACAGTCGCTCGGCTCCCCAGAAGCAGCCCATCGCGACGTAGAGCACCTCGGCGTGCTCCCCCCAGGGCCCGTGCAGGGCAGTGCCGAGCACCTCGTGGGTCGAGGGGATGTCGGGTAGCGGCTCGGTGCGACCGGGCGGGGGAGTGGTGTTGAAGATGCTCACGACCGGACAACACCGACGTGCTGCATCCCCATTCCGGCTCGGCCGGTCGGTCGGTCGCATCCTCGCCTCGGGGTGTGGCACCGTGCGGGCATGACCGTCCTCGCCTCACTCAGCCCGGCCGCAGCCGAGGCCGCCGGCGCCGGGTGGTCCGGCGGCGAGCTGGCGCTGCGCTTCGGTGCTCCGATCGCGCTCCTGCTGGTCGGCCTGACCATCTACCTCTACGGCATCACGCAGCGCCGGGAGATCCAAGACGGGGCGCGCTCCGCCGGATCGGTGGACGAGGAGACCGGGATCGCCCTGCGCGCAACGACGAGCCGAGTCCTGTCCGGACTGCTGCTCATGCTGCTGGGCCTGGTCCTGCTGTTCACGGTCATCATCTGGCGGGCGGTGTCCGGGGCGGAGTGACCCACCTGCTCTGTGTCGACATCGGGTCGACCTTCACCAAGGCAGCCCTGGTCGAGGAGACCGGAGGCGTGCTGGTCGCCCGCGCCTCGGTGGCCACCACGGCCGGGTCGGACGTCCTGGACGGCGTCCGCGCGGCTCGGGCCGACCTGGCGGTCCAGGCCGGGGCGGGCGTTCCCGAGATCGAGGACCGTGACCGGGTGCTGATCTGCTCGAGCGCGGGTGGGGGTCTGCGGTTGGCGGTGGTGGGCTACGAGCGGGAGATCACCGCAGAGGCGGGCGGTCGGGTGGGACTGAGTGCGGGGGCCAAGGTGGTGCACGTCGTCGGCGGCGCGCTCGACGGTGCCGCTGTGGCCGCGCTGCGGGCAGTCCGGCCCGACGTGGTGCTCCTGGTGGGAGGGACCGACGGGGGCAACGCCGAGTGCATCCGGCACAACGCCGAGCGGCTGGGCCGGGCGCGGCTGCGGGCGCCGGTCGTCGTCGCCGGCAACCGAGCCGTCCAGGACGAGGTGGCCGGGATCCTGACCGGCGCCGGCCGCCGACACGTGCTCACCGACAACGTGCTGCCCCGGATCGGCGAGATCGCCCCGGTCGCGGCACGCCGCGCCATCCGGGAGGTCTTCCTCCGCCACGTCATCGGGGGCAAGGGGCTCTCCCGGGGCCCGTTGTTCGCCGCCCTGGTGCGCGCGGCGACTCCCGACGCGGTGCTGGACGGGGTGCAGGTGGTGGCCGGGGTCGCCGGAGCGGACGTGATGGTGCTGGACGTGGGTGGCGCGACCACCGACGCCTACTCCGTGCTCACACCGCAGGGTGAGGACGCGACCTTGCGCAAGCATGTGGTCGCACCGATCTGGGCCGCCCGGACGGTCGAGGCCGATCTCGGTATGCGGTGGGGCGCCCTGGGTCTGCTGGCCGCGGCCCGGAGGGAGGGGCTGCCGGGCGCCGACTCGCCGACGCTGGAGGACTGGGTGCAGAGCGTCACTGCCGACCCGGGGCGACTGCCCGCCGACGAGGCCGAACGCCGGCTGGACCTGAGACTGGCCGGCTTCGCCTGCGTGATCGCGGCGCGTCGGCACGGCCGCCCCGCGGCACCCGGCGAGCAGCCGCGCCCGCTGGCCGACGTCGCGCACCTGGTGGGCTCCGGCGGGGCCCTGCGCCACGGCGCCGCTGCGGCCGCGCTCGAGGCGTTGGCGACGGTCACCGCCGACCACGCCGGCGGTTGGCGACCGCCGACCGGTGCGCGCGGCACCATCGACACGGCATACCTGCTGGGCGCGATCGGGCTGTTGGCACCGGATCATCCCGGCCCGGCCCGGGCGCTCGCCGCGCGGCTGGGGCACCCGGACCGCTCGGCCCGCTAGCCTGCGAGGGTGCCCCTGGACCCACCGGTGAGCGTCGCGGACATCCACGCGGCCCGGGCGGTGCTCGCCGGGGTGATCGAGTCGACGCCGATGGAGCACAGCCAGGGGCTCAGCGACGTCGTCGGTGCGCCCGTGCACCTGAAGTGCGAGAACCTGCAGCGGGCGGGGTCGTTCAAGATCCGCGGCGCCTACACCCGGATGGCGGGGCTCGAGCCGGACGAGCGGACCCGGGGGGTCGTGGCAGCCAGCGCGGGCAACCACGCCCAGGGGGTCGCCCTCGCCGGCCGTCTGCTCGGGATCGAGGCCACGGTCTACATGCCGACCGGTGCCGCCATGCCCAAGCTGCTGGCGACCCGGGGGTACGGCGCCCGTGTCCACCAGGTGGGCAGCACCATCGACGAGTGCATCGAGGCGGCCCGGGCCCACGAGGAGCGCACCGGCGCGGTCTTCGTCCCACCGTTCGACCACCCCGACATCGTGGCCGGCCAGGGCACCTGCGGGCTGGAGATCCTCGAGCAGGTCCCCGATGTGCGGACCGTGCTGGTGTGCACCGGCGGCGGTGGCCTGCTCGCCGGGATCGCCACCGCCGTGTGGGCGCGACGCCCCGACGTGCGCGTGATCGGGGTGCAGGCCCAGCAGGCGGCGGCGTGGCCGGCGTCGCTGGCTGCCCGCCACCCCGTGCCGCTGACCCGGATGGCCACGATGGCCGACGGGATCGCCGTGGGGCGCCCGGGCGACGTGCCGTTCGCGGTGCTTCAGCAGGCGGACCGGCAGGTCGAGATCGCGACGGTCGCCGAGGACGAGATCGCCCGCGCCCTGCTGTTCTGCCTGGAGCGCGCCCGGCTGGTCGTCGAGCCCGGCGGAGCCGCGGCCGTGGCCCACCTGCTGTCCGGGCGGGTGGGGACCCTACGCGGCCCGGTCGTGGCGGTGCTGTCCGGCGGCAACGTCGACCCGCTGCTGCTGCGGATCATCCGCACCGGACTCTCGGTCTCCGGCCGCTATCTCCAGCTGAGCGTCCGGGTCCCCGACCTGCCCGGCTCCCTGGCGCAGCTGCTGACCCATCTGGCCGGTCAGCACGTCAACGTGCTGGACGTCCAGCACGCCCGCACCGAGGTGTCGTTGCACGTGCACGAGGTGCAGATCGCAATCACCGTGGAGACCGAGGGTCACGAGCACTCGGACCGGGTGCGCCAGGGGCTGCGCGAGCAGGGCTACCTGCTGGCTTCCCTGCCCGGCACGTAGCCGCGCTGAGGTCCGCTCAGGGCTGGTAGGGCTTGGCGGCCAGGATCTTGACCTCGATGGAGGAGCCGTTGGGCGCTTCGTAGGACACCGTGTCGCCGGCTGAATGGCCCATGATCGCCTGGCCCAGCGGCGAGTTCTCGCTGTAGACGGCGAGGTCCTCGCCGTTGCCGAGGATCTCGCGGCTTCCCAGCAGGAACTGCTCGGTGTCCTCGAACATCTCCACAGTGATGACCATGCCGCCCTCGACGATGTTGTCGTCCGGCGGCGCCGAGCCCACGGCGGCGTTGTCCAGCAGGTGCTGCAGCTGACGGATGCGGGCCTCCATCTTGCCCTGCTCCTCCTTGGCTGCGTGGTAGCCACCGTTCTCCTTCAGGTCGCCCTCGTCGCGCGCGGCCTCGATGCGATGAGCGATGTCGACGCGTCCCGGCCCGGACAGCTGCGCCAGCTCGGCGCTGAGCCGGTCGTAGGCCTCCTGAGTCAGATAGCTCGACGATGCCTTGGCCGTCTCGGTCACGATGCTCACTCCTCGATGTGGACGAATGTAGATCTGGTCGCACGGGGCTGGTCGCGGCGACCGGCGCCCCATGCAGAAAGCCCGGGCGAAGGACCTCTGTAGCGGGGTCATGCGTGCCCGGACCGTGCTGGAAACCCTTAGTTTACCCCTTGTGGCCCCCGTGTCCAGCAGGTCGACGGCGGCGGGGTCAGTCCTCGTCCGCGTAGCGACAGCGCTCGACATACCCGGTGACCGCGGGCCCGGCCGTCCGCACGGTGGCGACGTGCCTGCTCGGCGAGCTCGCGACCGGTCCGATCGTGGTCTCGACGCTGCCGACCACGGTGTGTCGCACGTCCTGTGCCTCCAGCAGGCACACGACACTGCGCGTCGGGTCCCGGGTCAGGTCGAAGCGCACGTCGACCCGGTCATCGGCCACGATCTGGTGTCCCGTGTCGACCCAGTGCACCCGCCCGAGCGTGGCGGAGAGGCCGAACCACACCGCGACGGCGCTCATCGCCAGAACACCGACCACGCCGACCACCCACCAGGTGCGCGCGGAGGACCCGGTGCGGTCGGTGGGGGTGCTCATCCGGTGGGACTCCGTCCAAGGGGTGCGAGAATCGGAATGATTGTCTCGCACCGTGCGCTGCATAGAGCAGCCGGCTGCGAGCGAAGCCAGACGACGAGGAGTAGTGGTGAACGAGGGTCTGCGACTGATGGCGGTGCACGCGCACCCGGACGACGAGTCGTCCAAGGGGGCGGCCTCCACGGCCATGTATGCGGCGAGCGGGGCGGAGGTGATGGTGGTGTCCTGCACCGGCGGGGAGCGCGGCGACGTGCTCAACCCCCGGCTGCAGCACTCCCCGGAGATCGAGCGGGACATGCCGCAGGTGCGGCGACGTGAGATGGCGGCGGCGGCCCGCATCCTGGGTGTGCAACACACCTGGCTCGGCTTCGTCGACTCCGGGTTGCCCGAGGGCGACACGCTGCCGCCGTTGCCCGAGGGCTGCTTCGCGCTGGAGCCGATCGAGGTGACGACCGAGGCGCTGCTCCGGGTGATCCGGGCCTTCCGGCCACACGTGCTGACCACCTACGACGAGAACGGCGGATACCCCCACCCCGATCACATTATGACCCACACGGTCGGCATGGCCGCGTTCGCGGCTGCAGGGGACCCCTCGGCATACCCCCATGCAGGGCTTGCCTGGCAGCCGCAGAAGGTCTACTACTCCGGCTTCTCGCCGCAGCGGCTGCGCAAGCTGCATCAGGCGATGCTCGACGCGGAGCTGGACTCACCGTTCGTCGACTGGGTCGAGCGGATGAGCAAGTGGCCGGAGCGGGCGATCCACACGCACGTGCCGTGCAGTGACTACTTCGAGGTCAGGGACGAGGCGCTGCGCGCGCACGCGACGCAGGTCGACCCGGGCGGGCACTGGTTCAAGATCCCGATGGACCTGCAGCACCGGGTGCACCCCACGGAGGACTACGAGCTCGCCCGGTCCCTGGTGCCGGTCGATCTGCCCGAGGACGACCTGTTCGCGGGTCTGCCGCGCGGCACCGAGCTGGACGAGGTATGCCGTCGGCCGGCCGAGCGGGACGAGCGAGGTGAGCTCGTGCTGGCTTACCGGTCCCCGGAGCCGACGCCGGAGGAGAGTGAGGCGGCAGCGCCCTCCTCGAGCGTCGACGGTGACGAGGAGGCGCAGGAGCAGCAGGAGCAGGAGGAGCGCGCCTCGTGAACCCCTCGGACGTGGAGATCACGGCGGGGCTCGGCGGCTTCCTGGTGCTGTTCGGGCTGGCCCTGGTGCTGTGGTTCCTCGGCCGCGACCTCAGTCGCCGGCTGCGCAGGATGCGTCAGTCGGAGGCGGAGCACCACCCGCAGACCGAGGCGACCACGGCCGAGACGACCACGGCCGTCCAGGACCCGCCCACGACCACGGCCGAGCAGGACCCCTCGACGAGCACGGCCGAGCAGGAACGCTCGACGACCGACCCGCCGGTCAGCCCACCGCGGCCGTAGCGCCGTAGACCACGAGGTAGACCGCTACGCAGTGCGAGGAGAACGCCGCCACGGTGAAGGCGTGGAAGATCTCGTGGAAGCCGAACCAGTCCGGTGAGGGGTTGGGCCGCTTGAGCGCGTAGACCACAGCACCCAGGGTGTAGAGCAGGCCACCGGCGGCGAGCAGGATGGTCACGGCCGGTCCGCCACGGGTCCAGAACTCGTCGAGGAAGAAGACCGCGACCCACCCGAGGGCGATGTAGATGGGGGTGTGGATCCAGCGCGACGCGCTGGTCCAGAAGACCCGGAAGAGCAGTCCGGCCAGGGCCCCCGTCCAGGCGATGGTCAGCAGCGCCGTGCGCTGGCTGCCCTCCAGGAGCAGCACGGCAAAGGGCGTGTAGCTGCCGGCGATGATCAGGAAGATGTTGGCGTGGTCGAGGCGCTTGAGCACGCCCTTGGTCACGGGGCTCCAGCGGCCGGTGTGATAGATCGCTGAGGTGGCGAACAACAGCACAGCGGTCGTGCCGAAGATCGCGGCCGAGATGCGCCCGGCGGTGGTGGGAGCCAGCGAGATCAGGAAGATCGAGGCGGCAAGCGTCAGGGGCGTCATCCCCAGGTGCAGCCAGCCGCGCAGCCGAGGCTTGACCGTGGACGCGACCTCGCGGGCCGCCTGGGCGAACTCCGCGGCGTTCTCGGCGGGTCCGGACTCGTCCCGGAGCTCCGGCTCGGCATCGGGATCTCGCGGCGTGGCCCGGCTGGCACTCATGCTCGGAGCGTAACGCTACGCCACCGTAAGTTACTACTCCGTAACCCTGATCTCGGGGAGTTGCCAGCGAGTTCACCGGGAGCGCCCAGGACGGGCCGAGTAAGTTGGCGCCCATGCGGTCTGTGCGCGGTCTGGTCTATCGGGCCTACAACCGATCGCTGACCAAGCACCTGGATGGCGAGCGGCTTCCTCGTCACGTGGGGGTCATGCTCGACGGCAACCGGCGCTGGGCGCGGCTGCGCAACGCCGCCGCCTCGGACGGCCACCGGGCCGGTGCCGACAACATCAAGCCGTTGCTGGAGTGGTGCGAGGAGGCCGGGGTCGAGCTGGTCACCCTCTGGCTGCTGTCGACGGACAACCTGGGCCGTGACGTCACCGAGCTGGACCCGCTGCTGCGGATCATCGAGGACGTCGTGGCCGACCTGTCGCAGGCCAGGCGGTGGCGACTGCACGTCGTCGGGGCCCTCGACCTGCTGCCCGAGCGCACCCGTGCGTCGTTGCAGACCTCGGCGGTGGCCACCGAGGACCTGGACACCATGCTGGTCAACGTGGCCATCGGCTACGGCGGGCGTCAGGAGATCGCCGACGCGGTGCGCTCGCTACTGGCCGAGCACGCGCAGCGGGGGACGCCGCTGGACGAGCTGGCAAGGACGGTGCAGATCGAGCACATCGCCGAGCACCTCTACACCAAGGGACAGCCGGACCCCGACCTGGTGATCCGGACCAGCGGCGAGCAGCGACTCGGTGGCTTCCTGCTGTGGCAGAGCACGCACAGCGAGTACTACTTCTGCGAGGCGTACTGGCCGGACTTCCGCAAGGTCGACTTCCTGCGAGCGCTGCGAGCCTATGCCGAGCGTGAGCGTCGCTTCGGCAGCTGATCCGGTGACGGCGGGGTGGCCGGCTGGTGACAACTGCCCGACACGCCGCCGAAACGCCTGTCCAGGTGTCGCGCATCAGGTGGCCCACGACATACCGTCGGATCAGGACAGCGCACCCGGTGCTGTTTCTCGGGAGGCTCATCCAGATGGAGCGACTGCTCTGGGCGGGGGGCCGGAGCCGGCCTTGCGCGAGCGATCGCAGGGCCCGGTCCCGGTCACCTCATCGCCACGACGCGTAGCCCCCGGGCGCGCGTCCAGGGAGTCGACATGACCCGTACCCCCACCACCTCATCCGCGCCGCACCTGCAGCAGCCCGCCGCCGTGCCGTCGGCGCAGGGCGACACGCCCGGGCGGACCAAGACCTACGTCGTGGACACCTCCGTCCTGTTGTCGGATCCACGATCGATGCTGCGCTTCGCCGAGCACGAGGTCGTGCTGCCGGTCGTGGTCATCTCCGAGCTGGAGGCCAAGCGGCACCACCCCGAGCTGGGGTATTTCGCCCGGGAGGCGCTGCGGGTGCTGGACGACCTGCGGGTGCAGCACGGCACCCTCAGCGAGCCGGTGCCGGTGGGGGAGTGTGGCGGCACGGTGCGAGTCGAGCTCAACCACACGGACCTGCAGGCCCTGCCGGCGGGCTTCCGGCTCGGCGACAACGACACCCGCATCCTGGCGGTCGCCACCAACCTGGCGGGCGAGGGCTGCGATGTGACGGTGGTCAGCAAGGACCTGCCGATGCGCGTCAAGGCCTCCGCGGTCGGCCTCGACGCGCAGGAGTACCGCGCCGAGCTGCCGGTGGACAGCGGCTGGAGTGGGATGGGTCAGCTCGAGGTCGACGACGCACAGATGTCCAGGCTCTACGAGAGCGGACGACTCGAGCACCCCCTCGCCGAGCAGATGCTGTGCCACACCGGGGTCACCGTGTTCGGACCCTCCGGCAGCGCGCTCGGCCGGGTCTGTCCCGATCGCTCGGTGCGGCTGGTCCGCGGCGACCGCGACGCCTTCGGGCTGCACGGTCGCTCGGCCGAACAGCGGATCGCGCTGGACCTGCTGCTCGACCCGGACGTCGGCATCGTCAGCCTCGGCGGCCGGGCGGGCACTGGCAAGAGCGCCCTGGCGCTGTGCGCCGGTCTGGAGGCGGTGATGGAGCGTCGTCAGCACCGCAAGGTGATCGTGTTCCGTCCGCTGTATGCCGTGGGCGGCCAGGATCTGGGGTACCTCCCGGGCACCGAGAACGACAAGATGGGGCCGTGGGCCCAGGCCGTCTTCGACACGCTCGGGGCCGTCGTCAGCAAGGAGGTGGTCGAGGAGATCCTGGACCGCGGCATGCTGGAGGTGCTGCCGTTGACCCACATCCGCGGGCGCTCGTTGCACGACGCCTTCGTCATCGTGGACGAGGCCCAGTCGCTGGAGCGCAACGTGCTGCTGACGGTGCTGTCCAGGGTGGGGCAGTCGTCCCGGGTGGTGCTGACCCACGACGTCGCCCAGCGCGACAACCTGCGGGTGGGGCGGCACGACGGGGTCGCGGCCGTGATCGAGGCGCTCAAGGGCAATGCGCTGTTCGCGCACATGACGCTGCACCGCAGCGAGCGTAGTCCGATCGCGGCGCTGGTGACAGAGTTGCTGGAGGGAGCTCCTGTGGTGTGAGTGAGCGGGCGGATGTGAGGTTGCCCACCTAGCCTGCCGCAGGGTTGCGCTTGGGCTCCGGGACATGAAACGTTTGCTTTATCACGTTTTGATAACGCTCGGTCCCTCCCCCCGTAGGGCACTTCTTGCCCGGGACCGGGCGTCTCCCTGGAGGTCTGATGACGCACAAGCCCCTGTCCGATGCCCGCACGCCTGAGCACGTTACGCCCGATCTGCCCGAGTCCAGCTCTGTCCGGCACCGCCGCACGCGCAGCGTCGGCCCGCTGGCACACCCGGCGACATGGCTGACCACCGCCATCGCGGTGGCCACCGTCGGTGTGGCCGGCTACGTCGCCACCAGCTCCGGCAGCGCTGCGGGACTGGACTCCGAGGCCAACCAGGCACAGGCCAGCCTGAACGCTGCGGTGCCGGGTCTGACGGACAGTGCGGTGACCTCCGTGCAGGAGAGCATGCAGCAGCAGCGCAGCGCCCTGGGCTGGTCACAGGTCGGTCGCACCTTCGACGGCATCGCAGCGCTGGACACCTCGCAGCGGTCGGCGTCGCTGGCCGTGACCGCGGCGCACCAGCGCTCCGCGGAGATCGCGGCGCAGCGCCAGGCCGCGGAGCGGGAGGCGGAAGAGGCCGCCGCGCAGGAGGCTGCGGAAGAGGCCGCCGCGCAGGAGGCTGCTGCCGAGCGTGCCGCCGAGCAGGAGGCGGCCTCCCGGTCGCAGGAGCGCGCCGCCGCGCCCGCCCCAGAGCCAGTGCCAGAGCCCGAGCCGGAGCCCGAGCCGGAGCCCGAGCCCGAGCCGGAGCCGGAGCCCGAGCCGGCCCCCGCGCCGTCAGGCGACCCGCGCTCGATCGCGCGCTCGATGTTGGGCAGCTATGGCTGGAGCAGCGACCAGTTCGGCTGCCTTGAGTCGCTGTGGTCCAAGGAGAGCGGCTGGAACACCTACGCCGAGAACGCCTCATCCGGCGCCTACGGCATCCCCCAGTCCCTGCCCGGCAGCAAGATGGCCAGCGCGGGCTCCGACTGGCGCAGCAACCCGGCGACCCAGATCCGCTGGGGCCTGGGCTACATCAGCGGCCGCTACGGCTCGCCGTGCAGCGCCTGGTCGCACTCGCAGGCCAACAACTGGTACTGAGCCACAGGCTGCTGTTGCGGGGTGCACGGTCGGCGCCGAGACTGGCCCCATGACTTCACGGGCGGAGCAGAAGGCCGAGCAGGTCGGCGACCATCCCGCGCTCGAGAAGGCGGCACGGGCCGGCTACGCCATGAACGGCCTGCTGCACCTGGTGATCGCGGGGATCCTGGTGCAGATCGCGATCGGCTCGGGCGGTGGTCAGGCCAGCTCCTCCGGGGCCTTGTCGCAGATCAGCCAGGCGCCGTTCGGCCAGGTGCTGCTGTGGATCGGCGCTGTCGGGTATGCCGGGCTCGCGCTGTGGCAGCTGCTGCAGGGCGCCGTCGGCCCGCACGAGGAGGGCAATTCCGGTTGGGCGGATCGAGCCAAGGAGCTGGGCAAGGGCGTCACCTACGCCGTGCTGGCCTTCACGACATACAAGTTCGCCACCGGTGGGGGTTCCAGCGGCGGGGGCAAGACCAGCGACTTCACCCGCACGTTGATGCAGGCGCCGGCGGGGCAGGCGCTGGTCTTCGCCATCGGGCTCGGGGTGCTCGTGGTGGGCTGCTACCACGTCTACAAGGGCGCGACCAAGGGCTTCCTGGACGACCTCAAGGGCAACGAGAGCGGCGATCTGGGCAAGGCGGTGATCGTCGCCGGCATGGTCGGCTACATCGGCAAGGGGATCGCCCTCGGGGCCATCGGCGTGCTGTTTGCACTGGCCGCCCTGACCCGCGACCCGGAGCAGGCCACGGGGATGGACGGTGCCCTCAAGACGCTGGCCGGCAACACCGGCGGCATGGCGGTGCTGCTGGCCATAGCCGTGGGCTTCCTGGGGTACGGGCTGTACTCCTTCGCGCGCGCCAAGCACGCCGACCTCTGAGCGGTCCCGCGGCCGCTACGCCCCGCACGGGCAGGATCAGTCCTGCTCGTGCGGGCGGGCCATGCCGAGCAGGTCGAGCGCCTCGTCGAGCTGCGCCTCAGTGAGGTCCCCGCGCTCGACGTGCCCCCGGTCGAGCACCACCTCGCGGATCGTGCGGCGCGTGCTCAGCGCATCCTTGGCCACCGCCGCGGCCGCCTCGTAGCCGATCCACCCGTTGAGGGGTGTGACGATCGAGCTGGAGCTGCCCGCCAGCTCCGCGCAGCGCTCGACGTCGGCCTCCAGGCCCGCCACGGCCCCCTCGGCGAGCACCCTCGAGCTGTGGCCGAGCAGGTCGATGGACTCGACCAGCGCCAGCCCCATCACCGGCAGCATGACGTTGAGCTCGAAGGCACCGGAGGCGCCGGCCACCGTCATCGTGGTGTCGTTGCCGATGACCCGGGCGCAGACCATCAAGGTGGCCTCGGGTAGGACCGGGTTGACCTTGCCGGGCATGATGCTGGAGCCCGGCTGCAGGTCGGGCAACCGGATCTCGCCGAGCCCCGCGCGGGGGCCGGAGCCCATCCAGCGCAGGTCGTTGCAGATCTTGGTCAGCGAGACCGCCAGCACCCGGGTGGCCCCGGACAGCGCGACCAGGGCGTCCTGCGTGGACTGTGCCTCGAAGTGGTCGGCGGCCTCGCGCAGCTCCAGGTCGAGCGTCTGCGCCAGTGCGGCGATGACGCGCGGGGCGAAGTCCGGGTGGGCGTTGAGGCCGGTGCCGGCCGCGGTGCCGCCCAGCGGGAGCTCGGCGGCACCGTGCACCGCCTGGGCCAGGCGCTCGCGGCCCAGCCGGATCTGCTGGGCGTAGCCGGTCAGCTCCTGGCCCAGCGTCACCGGCACCGCATCCATCAGGTGCGTCCGGCCGGCCTTGACCACGTCGGCGAGCTCGCTCGCCTTGGCCTCCAGTGTCTCCTGAAGCGTGGCCAGCCCCGGGTCCAGGACGGTACGGGAGTGCTCCACGGCGACCAGGCGCAGCGCGGTGGGGAAGGTGTCGTTGCTGGACTGCCCGGCATTGACGTGGTCGTTGGGGTGCACCTGCAGGCCACTGCGCTGGGCGGCCAGTCGGGCGATGACCTCGTTGACGTTCATGTTGGTCGAGGTGCCCGAGCCGGTCTGGTAGGCGTCGACCGGGAAGTGCTCGTCGTGCTGCCCGAGGGCGACCTCCTGCGCGGCGTCGCCGATCGCGTCGGCGACCGGTTGCTCCAGGACGCCGAGGTCGGCGTTGACGTGCGCCGCGGCCTGCTTGATCCGAGCCAGCGCGTGCACGATCGGCGTCGGCACCGGCTGCCCCGAGATCGGGAAGTTGCGCACTGCCCGGGCGGTCTGCGCGCCGTAGAGCGCGTCGGCCGGCACCTCGATGTCGCCCATGCTGTCGTGCTCGGTGCGGGTCTGCTGGTCCTGGCTGGGTGAGCGCTGCATACGCTCCAGTCTGGTCCGCTCGGCGCGCGGCCGCACCCCTGGGTCTCTCAGAGCCGTCGCAGCCGGATCCGGCGGACCGAGTGGTTGGCGCCCTTGGACAGCACCAGGGTGGCCCGCCCGCGGGTGGGCAGGATGTTGTCGCGCAGGTTGGGGGCGTTGATCGCCTCCCAGAGGTTGTCGGCGATGTCCAGGGCCGCCTCGTCGGACAGACTGGCGTAGCGCTGGAAGTAGGACCCCGGCTGGGTGAACGCGGTCTCGCGCAGCCGCAGGAACCGCTGGACGTACCACGCCTTGATGTCGCTCACCGGGGCGTCGACATACACCGAGAAGTCGAAGAAGTCGCTGACCGCGGTCCCGGTGCGCCCGTCGTGATGCCGGCGCGGGGGCTGCAGCACGTTGAGGCCCTCCACGATGAGCACGTCCGGGCGCCGCACGACCGTCTCCTCGCCCGGCACGATGTCGTAGGTGAGATGGGAGTAGACCGGGGCACGCACCTCGGCCTTGCCTGCCTTGACCTCGGCGACGAAGCGCTGCAGCGCCCGTCGGTCGAAAGACTCCGGGAATCCCTTGCGGGCCATCAGGTTGCGCTCGGCGAGGATGTGGTTGGGCAGCAGGAAGCCGTCGGTGGTGACGAGCTCGACCTCGGGGGCTGACTCCCAGCGGGAGATCACCTCCTTCAGGATGCGGGCAGTCGTCGACTTGCCGACCGCCACCGACCCGGCCACACCGATGACGAAGGGCGTGCGCCCGCGGCGCTCGCCGAGGAAGTCGCTGGTGACCTGGTGCAGCCCCTCTGTCGCCCCCTCGTAGAAGGACAGCAGCCGGGACAGCGGAAGGTAGACCTGCTCCACCTCGGCGAGGTCCAAGCGGTCACCCAGGCCCTGCAGCCGCTCCACGTCGGTGGCGTCCAGATGCATCGGCGTCTGGTCGCGCAGCCTCGCCCACGCGGCTCGATCGAGCTCGACGTAGGCGGAGGGTAGCCTGGGACGCTCGGACGGCATGGCGCACATTGTGCCCTGTGTGACGACTGTGGCGGTTAAGGTGACCGACATGTGCGGAATCGTGGGTTACGTCGGCCCGGAGGCATCGGAGCGGGCGCTGTGTGTCGTGATGGAGGGGCTGGGTCGGCTGGAGTACCGCGGCTACGACTCCGCCGGGGTGGCGGTGGTGGCCGAGGGGGTCGTGCGCACCACCAAACGGGCCGGCAAGCTGACCAACCTGCGCACCGCGCTGGCCGACGTCCCGCCGCCGTCGACCGCGACCGCCATCGGGCACACCCGGTGGGCCACGCACGGCGGACCGACCGACGCCAACGCCCACCCGCACCGCGGCGGCACCGACAGCGGACTGGCCCTGGTGCACAACGGCATCATCGAGAACTTCCACTCACTGCGGGGCGAGCTGCTCGACGAGGGCGCCGAGTTCAGCTCCGAGACCGACACCGAGGTCGTCGCGCACCTGCTCGACCGGGCATTCGCCCGCACCGGTGACCTGACGTCGGCCATGCAGGAGGTGGTCGCCCGGCTGCTCGGGGCCTTCACGCTGCTCGCCGTCCACGCCGAGGCGCCGGACACCGTGGTCGGCGCCCGGCGCAGCTCACCGCTGGTCGTCGGGCTCGGGGAGGGGGAGAACTTCCTGGGCTCCGACGTCGCGGCCTTCATCGGCTACACCCGGCACGCCCTGGAGCTCGGTCAGGACCAGATCGTCACGATCACCGCCGACACCTGCTCGGTGATCGACTTCGACGGCACCCCCAGCGACGGCAAGGCCTATGAGGTGACCTGGGACGCCGCCGCCGCAGAGAAGGGTGGCTTCGAGACCTTCATGGAGAAGGAGATCCACGAGCAGCCGCACGCCGTCCGCGACACGCTGCTGGGCCGCACCGACGAGCACGGAGCGCTGGTGCTCGACGAGATGAGCATCAGCGAGGACGAGCTGCGGGAGATCACCAAGATCGTGATCGTCGCCTGCGGCACGGCTGCGTATGCCGGGACGGTCGCCAAGTACGCCATCGAGCGGTGGACCCGGATCCCGGTGGAGGTGGAGCTCGCCCACGAGTTCCGCTACCGCGACCCCGTGATCGACCGGCACACCCTGGTCGTCTCGATCTCCCAGTCCGGGGAGACCATGGACACGCTGATGGCGGTGCGGCACGCGATCGAGCTGGGCGCGCGCACCGTCTCGATCTGCAACACGCACGGCTCGACGATCCCGCGGGAGTCCGACGCCGTCCTCTACACCCACGCCGGACCCGAGATCGCCGTCGCCTCCACCAAGGCGTTCCTGGCCCAGATCACCGCGAGCTACGTCCTCGGGCTCTATCTGGCCCAGCTGCAGGGGGGCGACTACCGCAGGGTGGCGGCCGAGGTGCTCACCGAGCTGCACGGCATACCGGAGAAGATCCAGCAGGTACTGGACGGTATGCAGCGGGTCACCGAGATCGCCTACTTCATGTCCGCCACCCGCTCGGTGCTCTTCCTCGGCCGGCACGTCGGCTATCCGATCGCGATGGAGGGCGCGCTCAAGCTGAAGGAGCTGGCCTACATCCACGCCGAGGGCTTCGCCGCCGGCGAGCTCAAGCACGGCCCGATCGCGCTGATCGAGCCGGGCCAGCCGGTCTTCATCGTGGTGCCCTCACCGCACTCCGAGCACGGTCTGCACGGCAAGGTCGTCTCCAACATCCAGGAGATCCGCGCCCGGGGCGCCCGCACCCTGGTCATCGCCGAGGAGGGTGACGAGGACGTCGTGCCCTTCGCCGACGAGGTGATCCGGGTCCCCCGGACCTCACCGCTGCTCGCGCCGCTGCTCACCGTCGTGCCCCTGCAGGTCTTCGCGCTGCACCTGTCCAGCGCCAAGGGGTTGGACGTGGACCAGCCGCGCAACCTCGCGAAGTCGGTCACCGTCGAGTGAGCGGTGCGGGTGGGCCGACGGGGCGCCGATGATCGTCGGGGTCGGGATCGACGTCGTGGACATCGCCCGGTTCACCGACCGGCTGGAGCGGACCCCCCGGTTGGTGGAGCGACTCTTCACCGAGTCCGAGCAGCAGCTCGGTCCGCAGTCCCTGGCCGCACGGTTCGCGGCCAAGGAGGCCCTGGCCAAATGTCTCGGTGCCCCGGTCGGACTTCGCTGGGCCGATGCCACCGTGGTCCGCGAGGACAGCGGTCGGCCGGTGCTGCAGGTCAGTGGCACGGTGCAGGCCCGCGCCGATGCCCTGGGCGTGCGCGCCTTCCACCTGTCCTTGTCCCACGACGCCGGGATCGCCTCGGCCGTCGTCATCGCCGAGGGGTGAGCGGATCATGATCGAGGCCTGGACCGTGCAGCAGGTGCGGGATGCGGAGTCCGAGCTGATGGCCGATCTCCCGGAGGGCGAGCTGATGCAGCGTGCCGCCGCCGGCCTGGCCGACGTGGTCCGTCGCCGGGCGCGCTCCCGAGAGGCCCGCAGCCTGGTCGCCCTGGTCGGTGGCGGCAACAACGGCGGCGACGCGCTGTATGCCGCCGCGCAGCTCGCCAAGCGACTGCGGGTCAGCGTCGTCACGGTGACCGAGACCACCCATCGGGGTGGTGCGGCTGCGGCGCGGGTGGCCGGCGTGCCCGTCCACCGGATCGAGGGGGACTCCGACACCCTGCCCGAGCAGGTGCGGACGTTGCTGGACGAGGCCGACCTCGTGCTGGACGGTCTGCTCGGCATCGGTGGACGCGCCGGTCTGCGCGCAGCCATGGCGGCGCTCGCCGAGGCCGTGCCGCGCACGGCATACGTCATCGCGGTCGACCTGCCCAGCGGCGCCGACCCGGCCGGGCTCGAGGGGCTCGGTGCGGCGGTGTTCGCCGACGAGACCGTGACCTTCGGGGTGCCCAAGCCGGTGCACCTGCTGCCCGCCACGCTGCCGGCCGTGGGCCGGCTGAGCATGGTGGACATCGGCTTGCGGATGTCCGGGGTCCCTGCCGTGCAGCGCCTGGAGCCCCGTGACGTCGCCGGCCTGTGGCCGGTGCCTGGGCCCGGGGGCGACAAGTACTCCCGCGGGGTCGTCGGGGTGGTGGCCGGAGGTGATGCCTACCCCGGGGCGGCCGTGCTCTGCACCGGGGCCGCGGCCCAGGCCGGGGTGGGCATGGTGCGCTACGTCGGACCGCCCGTGGCCAGCGAATACGTGCTGCACGCGGCCCCCGAGGTGGTGCCGGGCAGCGGGCGGGTGCAGGCCTGGGTGCTGGGACCGGGAGTGGATGCCGGCGACGACAGCGAGGGCGGGCAGGCGCAGGTGCGGGCGATCCGTGCGGCCCTGGAGTCCCCGCAGCCCTGTGTGGTGGACGCCGGGGCCCTCGAGCTGATCCAGGGCCGGCGGCGGGGACCGACGCTGCTCACCCCCCACGCCGGTGAGCTGGCGCGGCTGCTGTCCCGGCTGGACCCCGGGCAGCCGGTGGATCGCGCGGCGGTGGTGGCGGACCCCGTGGGGACGGCGCGGCGAGCTACGGCCCTGACCGGCGGGACCTTGTTGCTCAAGGGTTCGACCACGGTGGTGGTCGAACCGGACGCCGATGCACCGGTGCGCGTGCAGGCCGACGCGCCGTTCTGGCTGGCGACGGCCGGGGCAGGTGACGTGCTTGCGGGTCTGGCCGGCACCCTGCTCGCCGCCGGGCTGGAGCCCGGCACGGCGGGGTCGCTGGCTGCCCTCGTGCACGGCGCGGCGGCCCATCGGGCCAACCCGGGGGGACCGGTGCGTGCCACGGCCGTCTCCCACGCCATACCCGGGACAATCGCCCACCTCCTCACCGTTTGCTAGGGGTGTTGCCCCCTCTCCAACGTTTGCCAGAGGTTTGTGCCTCACGACCCGTCTGAGCTGCTGCCCGCCGGGCCCCGCGGCGGTCGGCCCGCAGACGGGAGGCCGTCACGATGCCCCAGTGCAGGCCGAGCAGGGCGAAGGCATGGGTGGCGATTGCCGCGGTAGTCGTCGGTGACCGGCCAGTACCGCTTGGCCAGCCGCACAATAGGCGGCTCGTGCACATCGATCGCGTGTCCACCCTGGGGGGCGTCCCGCAGCACGCCGACGGCGGTCGCGACCAGGATCGCGCCGAAGACCAGGAACATCCCAGTCGAAGACGAGAGCAGCTGCGCGCCGAGCGCGATGAGGATGACGCGCAGCACGACCGCTCCGGCGATCCCGAAGAGCAGCACCAGCTGCGGCACCGCACCCCGGGAGATGCGTGTAGGCCGTAATGACGTCTAAACGTGATCACTTCCCGAGTGGGCGAGGGTGCGCACCAACAAATGGTCAAGGCTCGGTCATGCCCCTTCCCGACGCATAAATTCTGTGTTCGGGGTTGTCCCGCATTGCGTCCAGCGTGCGCAGAGGTGCCGCACCATGAAAGAGCAAGGAAATTCGTCTTCCAGGGGGTCTCGTGGTTCTTATCCGCACCATCATCGGTGTCTGTACTGCGCTTTTGATCACCGGCTCACTGCCTGCGACAGCCGTCGTGGCGCCGGAGCCCACCCAGGCGGTCACGGTGCCCACGGCAGATCCGTGCAACGGTGGCCCGGCGGTGACCCGGGTGTCCGGCACCGACCGCTACGCGACCTCGGCGGGCGTTTCTCAGGAATGGCCCGGCGGCCAGGCGGTTGCCTTCGTCGTCAGCGGACAGACGTATCCCGACGCCGTGTCGGCCTCGGGGCGGGCCGCGGATGTCAATGCTCCGGTTCTGCTGACCAGACGAGACTCCGTCCCGGCGCAGACCGCCCAGGCGCTGCGCAGGCTGCGCCCCGACCGGATCGTCGTCGTCGGCGGCACCGCAGCGGTGTCCACCAATGTGGCCAGGCAGCTGGGTCGGTACGCCAGTCGGCCGGTCGAACGGGTCTCGGGGTCGAACCGGTACGCGACCTCGGCGGCGGTGGCGGGCAAGTACTCGCCCGGACAGTCCAAGGTGTTTCTGGCCAGTGGTGAGGACTTCCCGGACGCGCTGGCCGGCTCCGCGCTGGCGGGAGACCTGGAGGTCCCGCTACTGCTGACCCCTCGGGATCGGCTGGATGCGGCCACCGTCGCCCTGCTGCGCAAGCTGGCGGCGCGCGAGGTGGTGGTCCTCGGCGGCTCAGGTGTGATCTCCTCTGCCGTGGCCAAGCAGGCGGCGGCCTACTCGACCTCGGGGCGCTGGAGCCGGTTGGCCGGCGCGGACCGCTATGCCACGGCCGAGGCGATCGCCAAGCAGTTCCCCCGTGGTGCGGAGCGCAGCTACGTGGCCTCGGGCCAGCTCTTTCCCGACGCTCTCGTGGGCGCAGCCCTGGCCGGACGCCGGGGTGCGCCGATGATCCTGACCCCCAGGTCGGGCCTGGCGGCCGGGACCCGAGGAGCCCTGGAACATCAACGACCCGAGGCCATCTCGGTCCTCGGCGGCTCGAAGGTCGTCTCCTCTGCCGTGCTCCGGTCCTTGGCCAGGTATGCGGCGGTATCAGAGAACTGCCGCCCGATGCTGGGTGGCTATCTGGGGTCGGCCAACGAATCGCCGGATGAACGGTTCAAGGCGAACTTCGGGGCCTACCCCGATCTGGCCTCGACCTACTACCAAGCCCAAGGGCGAGGCGGTGGCCGCATCAACTTCGACTACGAACGGTCTCGCATCAGTCGTGGCACCATCCCCGTGCTCACCGTCACCTCCCGGAAGGGCCCGTGGACCATGGAGCAGATCGGCTCCGGGGCCGCCGACAAGTGGATCGACTCCTGGGTCGCGGATCTGGCCAAGCTCGACGCCGAGGTCTGGTTCACCTTCGAGCACGAGTTCGAGGTGAAGCTGAACCAGGGCCAGTTGGCTAAAGGCACCACCGTGGCGCAGTACATCCGTGCCTACAACCGGTTCCAGAGTCGCGTGAAGGCCGGTGCGCCCAAGGTGAAGTTCCTGTACTGGTACGGCTATTTCGACACCGCGAAGATCGACGCCATTGGCACTGGAATCAACCGCCCGGACGTCGTCGCCCTCGACCCCTACGTTTTCAAGCACCGCCCGGCTTCGACAACCTTCGAGCAGATGGCGCAACCGAAGCTGCAGTGGCTGCGCGGGCGCAGTTGGTATGCCGGTCAGCCGATCATCTTTGCCGAGTTCGCCAAGGACACCCGCTTCGGGGACGCCAACGTCGCGAGGTTCCTGAGCAACTTGCGACCACGGCTGGCCGACCTCAGGGTGACGGGAGCCATCTACTTCGCCCGGGACAAGGGCCCGGCGGACATCGAGGCGGACATCACTCAGCGTGAGTGGGACCAGGCCCGCGCGGCCTACCGCCGCTCCGTCGTGCAGTGAGGGGCGCGCAGCCGGCCTCAGCGACTACGGTTCAGCGCGCTGGTGACGGCCCGCAACGACGCGGTCACGATGTTGGGGTCGATCGCCACGCCCCAGCGGACCTCACCGTCGATCGCGCACTCGACGTAGGCGGCGGCCACGGCGTCGTCGCCCGAGGACAGTGCGTGCTCGGCGTAGTCCAGCACGCGCACATCGTGCCCCAGTGTCGCCAGGGCCCGGACGAAGGCCGCGATCGGCCCGTTGCCCGATCCGGTCACGACCTGCTCCGCGCCCTCGGTCAGCACGGTCGCGGTGAGCTCATCCGTGCCGTCGGGTGCGGTGTGCGTGTCGACCGAGCGCAGCAGCACTGGCTCGACCGGCACCAGGTACTCAGCCTCGAAGGCGGCCCAGATCGCGGCCGGGGACATCTCCCCGCCCTCGCCGTCGGTGTGCTCCTGGACCACCCGGCTGAACTCGATCTGCAGCCGGCGGGGCAGGTCCAGCTTGTGCTCGGTGCGCATGATGTAGGCCACCCCGCCCTTGCCGGACTGGCTGTTGACCCGGATGACGGCCTCGTAGGACCGTCCGAGGTCCTTGGGATCGATCGGCAGGTAGGGCACCGCCCAGGGGTGGTCATCAACTGGGACCCCGGCGACCGAGGCGTCCCGCTCCAGGGCCTCCAGCCCCTTCTTGATCGCATCCTGGTGCGACCCGGAGAAGGCGGTGAAGACCAGGTCGCCGCCGTACGGGTGGCGCTCGGGCACCGGCAGCTGGTTGCAGTGCTCGACGGTGCGCCGGATCTCATCGATGTCGGAGAAGTCGATCTGGGGGTCGATGCCCTGGCCGAACAGGTTCATCCCCAGGGTGACCAGGCAGACGTTGCCGGTGCGCTCGCCGTTGCCGAACAGGCACCCTTCGATGCGGTCCGCGCCGGCCAGGTAGCCCAGCTCGGCCGCCGCGACGGCGGTGCCGCGGTCGTTGTGCGGGTGCAGGGACAGCACGACGTCGTCGCGGTGCTCCAGGTGCCGGCTCATCCACTCGATCGAGTCGGCATACACGTTGGGGGTGGCCATCTCCACCGTGGCCGGCAGGTTGACGATGACCGGCCGTTCGGGGGTGGGCTCCAGGATCTCGTTGACTTTGTTGCAGACGCGCAGCGCGAAGTCGAGCTCGGTGCCGGTGTAGGACTCGGGGGAGTACTCATAAAAGACCTGAGTCCCTGCCGGTGTCGTGATTTCCTCCTCGAACTTCTTGCACAGCCGCGCGCCCTGGGTGGCGATGTCGACGATGCCGTCCATGTCGGTGTCGAAGACCACGCGCCGCTGCAGGGTGGAGGTGGAGTTGTAGAGGTGCATGATCGCCTGGTCGGCGCCCTCGATGGACTCGTAGGTGCGCTGGATCAGGTGCTCGCGGGCCTGGGTCAGCACCTGGATCACCACGTCGTCGGGGATCAGGTCCGCCTCGATGAGCATCCGCACGAAGTCGAAGTCGGTCTGGCTGGCCGAGGGGAAGCCGACCTCGATCTCCTTGTAGCCCATCCGCACCAGCAGCTCGAACATGCGCCGCTTGCGGTCCGGGGTCATCGGGTCGATGAGGGCCTGGTTGCCGTCGCGCAGGTCGACGGCGCACCAGCGCGGAGCCTTGGTTATCGTGCGTTCCGGCCAGGTGCGGTCGGGCAGGTCGATGGGGGGGTATGCGGTGTAGCGGCCGAACGGCATACCGCTGGGCTGTTGGGGGTTGCGCTGGGCGGTCACGGTGCTTCCTCGCTGTGTGGGGTATGCGTCCGGGACAGCGCAGACTCCGCAGCGAGGGCCGGACCTAGGAGGTCTCGCTGCGGCAGCCGAGGAGCAGACGCGAGGTAGTCATCGGTTGCAGCGTAACCCATCGACCTGACGCAGCGTCAACTCGGCTGGGGGACGGAGCGGTGACCAACCGGCATCGCCGTTCACCCAGACCATCACTGCCCACCCACACCATCGGCCAACGTCCTCGACATCGCGCTACAGCGCGATGGTCTGCGCGGAAGGTGATGGTTTGTGTGATGGCCGAGTGCGAGGGTCGGGCCCCCCCTCTCGGCTGCTCGCCCGGGTGTCAGGCAGGTGCTCAGGCGGTCAGCCGCCGGTCTGCGCCGTGACGACGGGCTTGTATGCCGGGCGCTGCGTCTCGAAGGCGGTGATGGTCTCTTCGTGGGCCAGGGTCAGCGAGATGTCGTCCAGACCGTTCAGCAGGCGCCACCGGGTGTAGTCGTCGATCTCCAGCGGCGCGACGATGTCGCCGGCCACGACCAGACGTCGCTCCAGGTCGACGTTCACGCTCGCTCCCGGCTCGTTGTCCAGGTACTTCCAGATCAGCTCGACGTCGTCCTGACCCACCTGTGCGCACAGCAGCCCCGCCTTGCCGGAGTTGCCGCGGAAGATGTCGCCGAAGCGGGAGGCGATCACGGCCCGGAAGCCGTACTGCATCAGCGCCCACACCGCGTGCTCCCGGGAGGAGCCGGTGCCGAAGTCGGGACCGGCGACCAGCACCGAGCCCGCCGCATACACCTCGTCGTTGAGCACGAAGGAGGAGTCCTCGCGCCACCGCGCGAACAGGCCGTCCTCGAAGCCGGTGCGGCTGACCCGCTTGAGGTAGGAGGCGGGGATGATCTGGTCGGTGTCGACGTTGCTGCGACGCAGCGGCACGCCGACCCCGGTGTGCGTGGTGAACGGCTCCATCAGCGCGTCCCCGCCGGCTCGAGTGCAGGCTCCAGGTCGACCGGGCTGGACAGCGTGCCCCGCACGGCGGTCGCCGCTGCCACCTCGGGAGAGACCAGGTGGGTCCTGCCGCGCGCACCCTGACGGCCCTCGAAGTTGCGGTTGGAGGTCGACGCGCAGCGCTCCATCGGCGCGAGCTGGTCGGGGTTCATGCCCAGACACATCGAGCAGCCGGCCAGCCGCCACTCGGCGCCCGCGTCGAGGAATACCCGGTCCAGCCCCTCCGCCTCGGCCTGCAGGCGCACGGCGTGCGAGCCCGGGACGACCAGCATCCGCAACCCCTCGGCGATCCGCCGGTCGCGCAGCACCCCGGCGGAGATCCGTAGGTCCTCGATCCGGCCGTTGGTGCACGAGCCGAGAAAGACCGCGTCGACCGCGATCTCGCGCATCGGCGTGCCGGGAGCCAGGTCCATGTAGTCCAGTGCCCGCTGCGCGGCGCCCTTGTCGCCCTCGTCTCCCAAGTCGTCGGGATCGGGCACGGCGCCACTCAGCGGCACCGACTGCCCGGGGTTGGTCCCCCAGGTGACATAGGGGGTGAGCTCGGCGGCGTCGAGCACGACCTCGGCGTCGAAGGTCGCGTCGTCGTCGGTGCGCAGCTCGCGCCATGCCTGGAGCGCGGCGTCCCAGTCGGCACCCTGGGGAGCGTGCGGGCGCCCCTGCAGGTAGTCGAACGTCGTCTCGTCGGGCGCGACCATGCCCGCGCGTGCCCCGGCCTCGATCGACATGTTGCAGATCGTCATCCGCCCCTCCATCGACAGAGCGCGGATGGCGCTGCCGCGATACTCCAGCACGTAGCCCTGACCCCCGCCCGTGCCGATCCGGTTGATCACCGCCAGGATGATGTCCTTGGGGGAGACCCCGGGCGCCAGCTGGCCCTCGACGGTGATCGCCATGGTGCGGAACGGGCGCAGCGGTAGCGTCTGCGTGGCCAACACGTGCTCGACCTCGCTGGTGCCGATGCCCAGCGCCAGGGCGCCGAACGCCCCGTGCGTCGAGGTGTGCGAGTCACCACAGACGATCGTCATGCCCGGCTGGGTCAGGCCCAGCTCCGGACCGATGACGTGCACGATGCCCTGTCCGAGTCGGCCACGCTCGTGGTGCACGATGCCGTGCTCCGCGCAGTTGGTCTGCAGCGCCTCCAGCTGGGTGCGGCTGACCACGTCGAGCACCGGGCCGAGCGTGGTGGGCACGTTGTGGTCCTCGGTCGCCACGGTCAGGTCCGGGCGGCGCACGGTGCGCCCAGCCGCCCGCAGCCCCTCGAAGGCCTGCGGGCTGGTCACCTCGTGCACGAGATGCAGGTCGATGTAGAGCAGGTCGGGCTCCCCCTCGACCTGCCGCACGACGTGGCTGTGCCATACCTTCTCCGCCAGGGTGTTGCCCATCGACCTCTCCAGACCTGCGACCATGTGGGCCACACTTTAATCCCCAGCGGCGGACGCAAGGTCAAGGAGCAGGTACGGATGAGCACCCACCGGTTGGCGGTGATCCCCGGTGACGGGGTCGGACCCGAGGTCACCTCCGCGGCGCTGCAGGTGCTGGACGTCGCGGAGCAGCGGTTCGGGTTCACCACCGAGCGCACGCAGGTCCCGGTCGGCGCGGAGCACTATCTGGCCACCGGCGAGCTGCTCACCGACGAGACGACCGGCACGCTGCGCCAGCACGACGCGATCCTGTTCGGCGCGATCGGCAGCCAGAAGGTCACCCCCGGCATCATGGAGCGCGGCATCATCCTGGCCCTGCGCGGCTCGATGCGCCAGGCGATCAACCTGCGCCCGGTGCGGCTCTACCCGGGAGTGCCGACGCCCATCGCAGGGCTGACGCCAGAGCGCTGCGACCTGGTGATCGTGCGAGAGAACACCGAGGGCGCCTACGTCGGCACGGGCAGCACCGTGCACCGCGGCACGCCGTATGCCGTCGCGACCCAGGAGTCGATCACCACCTGGTATGCCGCCCAGCGGGCCGTGGACTTCGCCTTCCGGCTGGCCCGGCAGCGGCGCGGCAAGGTGACGCTGTGCCACAAGACCAACGTGCTGGTGCAGGCCGGTGCGCTGTGGCTCGAAGCGATGGAGTCGGTCGGAGCCGACTACCCCGAGGTGGAGACCGACTACGTGCACGTCGACGCCATGTGCATGCACCTGCCGGTCAGCCCGGAGCGTTTCGACGTGGTCGTCACCGACAACCTGTTCGGCGACATCGTCACCGACCTCGGTGCCGTGGTGCAGGGCGGCCTCGGCGTCGCGGCCAGCGGCAACCTCAACCTCGACGGCAGCGCGCCGAGCATGTTCGAGCCGATCCACGGCTCCGCGCCCGATATCGCCGGCCGGGGTTGGGCCAACCCCGCCGGTGCGGTGCTCTCGCTCGCGCTGTGTCTGTCCACCTTGGGGGAGGGGCAGGCCGCGGCGGCGGTGGAGGCGGCGACGGCGGCCGTGCTGGCGCAGCTGCCGGCGTTGGCAGGTGAGGCGATGGGTGCCCGCACCGCCGAGCTCGGCGAGCAGATCGCCGACCGGCTGACATCCGCGCCCCAGGACCAGTCAGACCCTGCGTCGCTGATGCCGCAGCTGGCCGCTGTGCGTGCCGAGCTGGCCCGGACCGACTAAGAGCAGGTGGCAGGCATGGACTTCGACCCGACGATCCACCCGGCCTACGCGCGCATCGACCTTGCGGCGATCCGGCACAACGTCGGGGTCCTCCGAGCCCGGGCGGGCTCGGCGGCGCTGATGGCCGTGGTCAAGGCGGACGCCTGCGGGCACGGCCTGGTGCCGGTGGCGCGAGCCGCCGTCGCCGGGGGCGCCGACTGGCTCGGCACCGCGCAGCTGGGGGAGGCCCTGCAACTTCGTGCTGCGTGCCTGAAGGTGCCCCTGCTGACCTGGCTGCACGCCCCCGGGGCCGACTACGCGCCCGCGGTTGCCGCCGACATCGACCTGGGGGTCTCCGCACCGTGGGGGCTGGCGGAGGTGGTCCGTGCCGCCGCGGCGACGGGTCGCACCGCCCGGGTGCAGCTCAAGGTCGACACCGGTCTGGCTCGCAACGGCGCCTATGCGCTCGGTGGGGGTCGCACCGACTACGCCGACCTCGTGGACCGGGCCGCGGCGGCGCAGGCCGAGGGCAGTGTCGAGGTCGTCGGCGTGTTCACCCACTTCGCGTATGCCGATGCCCCCACCCATCCGAGCGTGCGCAGCCAGCAGGAGGCCTTCGCCGACGCCGTGGCGCTCGCCGAACGGGCCGGTCTGGCCCTGCAGGTGCGGCACATGTCCAACTCGGCCGCGACGCTGACCACCCCCGACGCCGCCTGGGACATGGTGCGTCCCGGTCTCGCCGTCTACGGCCTGTCTCCGGTGCCCGACCTGGGAAACAGCGCCGACTTCGACCTCGTGCCCGCGATGACCGCCGTGGCCCGGGTCGCGACGCTCAAGCGGGTTCCGGCCGGACAGGGCGTGTCCTACGGGCACACCTTCACCACGACCGCGCCGACCACCCTGGCCGACGTGCCGGTGGGCTACGCCGACGGCATACCCCGGCATGTCTCCAACGCGGCCTCGGTGTGGCTCGGCGGGGCGCAGCGGCCGATTGCGGGGCGGGTGTGCATGGACCAGATCGTCATCGACGCCGGCGACGCCGAGGTGGCGTGCGGGGACGAGGTCGTGCTCTTCGGACCGGGTACCGGCGGTGAGCCAACCGCGCAGGACTGGGCGGAGGCCGCCGGGACGATCAACTACGAGATCGTGACGCGCTTCGGTCCGCGCGTGCCCCGGGTCTACGTCGGGGGCGAGGGATCCGGCGAGTGACCCGGGTCAGCAGACCCGATGTCGTGGTCACGACCGACGACGGCGTCGCGCTCGCCGTGGACATCGACGATCCGCCGGGTCCGGCATCCGGGCCCCGCCCCTCCGGTCTCACGGTGGTCCTGGCCCACGGCTACACCCTGGACTCTCGCAGCTGGACGTTGCAACGCAGCGTGCTGCAGGAGGCCGGTCACCGGGTCGTGCGGTGGGACCAGCGCGGACACGGCCGCTCGGATATCGGGGAGCCGGCCACGCACACCATCCGGCGGCTGGGGCAGGACCTGCGCGAGGTCCTCGATGCCGTCGTGCCCCAGGGGCCGGTCCTGCTGGGCGGGCACTCGATGGGGGCGATGGCACTGATGTCGTATGCCGGCCGGCGCCGCGAGCATCTGGGGGAGCGGCTGCGGGGGATGGCGCTGGTCAGCACGAGTGTGGGGGGCCTGGACGCGGTGCGCTGGGGGCTAGGCGAACGGGTCGGCGCAGTGGTCACCCGCACCGGGCCCGACGTCGCGGCCGAGCTGGCTCGGCACCCGGGGTGGGTGGACCGGCTGCGCCGACATCCCACCCCGTTGAGCGACGTCGCCGTCGCGACCTCGTCCTTCGGCTCTCGCGTCCCGCGTTCCGTCCGGCGACTGACCCGCGACATGATCCTCGGCACCGACCCCGCGGTCGTCGCCAGCTTCGTGCCCACGCTGCAGCAGCACGACGTGGCCGACCTCCTCGACACGCTGGCCGACCTGCCGGCCCTGGTCATCGTCGGCGACCGGGACGTGCTGACTCCCCCGGAGCACAGCGCTCGGATCGCCGCGCGGCTACCGCTGGCCGAGCACGTGATGGTGCAGCGGGCGGGCCACATCCTGATGCTCGAGCACCCCGAGGTCGTGTCCGAGCACCTGGCCCGGCTCGCGCAGCGCTGTCTTGACCCGGCCCCCGCACCCCCTCCCCGGCAAGCCAGGCCCCGGCATACCGTCGTCGACCTGCGCCCTGGGCGGGGCCGCCGTGCGCCCACCCCCGGGGGCGGTGGATGAGGTCCCCCGGGCCGGTGGACGGGCCTGCGGACCGACCCGAGCCGTGGCTGCTGCCGACGGCGGCGGACACCCGGCGCTTCGGTCGGCTGCTCGGTGAGCAGCTCCGCGCCGGTGACCTGGTACTGCTGACCGGCGACCTCGGGGCCGGCAAGACCACGCTCACGCAGGGCCTGGCCGACGGGCTCGGGGTGCGCGGGCCGATCACCTCGCCGACCTTCGTGATCGCGCGCGAACACCCCTCATTGAGCGCCGGTCCGCCTCTGGTCCACGTCGACGCATATCGTCTCGGCGGTCGCGCGGAGCTCGACGATCTCGACCTGGACACGGCCCTGGACGAAGCGGTGACCGTCGTGGAGTGGGGTGAGGGCCTCGTGGAGCAGCTCAGCGGCGATCGGCTGGAGGTGCGGCTGCA
>NZ_JBPCKQ010000213.1:0-17096 GCF_051004135.1 Ornithinimicrobium sp. | reverse complement strand
GGAGCGGGCCCAGTTCGGGGGATTCACCTACGACGTCAACATGGGGCTTCTGCAGCTGGTGCTGTGAGCCCGCGAGCGTGGCTCGGTCCGAATGATCGGACCGATCCCCGCTCCTTGCGTTGAGTCTGAGCGAACGGGCCGGATCAGACCGCCTTGCCCGTGACGGAGACGGCGATGTTGCCGCGGGTCGCCTTGCTGTAGGGGCACATCTCGTGAGCCTGCTCGGTCAGCCGCTGCGCGGTCGCCTCGTCGACACCGGGGATGCTGGCGACCAGGTCGACCGCCAGGTCGACGTCGACGTCGGTCTCGCCGAACTTGACGTCGGCGGTGACCGTGGACTCGGAGGTGTCCAGGTCCTCCTTGGAGGCTACGGCGTTGAGGGCCCCGCCGAAGCAGGCGGCGTAGCCGGCGGCAAACAGCGTCTCGGGGTTGGCTTTGCCGCTGCCGGGCTTGCCGAGCTCGACGTCGACGGTCCCGTCCTCGCTGGTCGTGCGTCCGCCGCGGCCTCCGCCGGCGGTGGCGGCCGTGGTGTAGGCGACCTTGTTGAGCTGCTTCATGTACTGGTCCTTCCGTCGGGGACTGCTTCCGTGGGCGGCAACAGGGCCGACCCGGCCCCCATTCCGCGGCAGACGCGGGCCTGGAGGGCGGGAACCTGACCGGAGCGCGGGGCCTTTGCTGGCGGACCGGTGCATACGGTGACACTCGGCATCGGATGCAACGCTCAGCGCCGACATCCGGTGCATACGGTGACATTGGGCACCGTGTTCACGGCCGGGGGGTCCAAGGAAGGTCGGCCGCACCCGGCGCGGACTCTCCGTCACCCCCAGCGCCTTAGCCCACCTCCAGCGTCATACATGACGCTGGAGGTCACATCTTCTGGCTGGGGGTGGCGGTCAGGGAGAGGTGGGTGCGGACGGCGTGGGCCAGCCGGTCGGCATACCGCTCGGCCCGCTCGGCCGAGTCGGCCTCGACCATTACCCGGACCAACGGCTCGGTGCCGGACTTGCGCAGCAGCACCCGCCCGCCGTCGCCGAGCTCGGCCACCACGGCCCGGACCTCGTCCTGGACGGCCTCGTGCGTGTCGACCGCGGCCTTGTCGACGTCCCTGACGTTGACCAGCACCTGCGGCAGCCGGGTCATCACCGAGGCCAGCTGCGACAGCGGCTTACCCGCCGAGACCACCGCCGCCGCCAGCGCCAGCGCGGTCAGCATGCCGTCGCCCGTGGTGCCGTGGTCGAGCATGATCACGTGGCCGGACTGCTCCCCACCCAGCGACAGCCCCCGACGCCGCATCTCCTCCAGCACGTAGCGGTCTCCGACCGCCGTCTGCACGACACCGATGCCGTGCTCCTCCATGGCCCGTAGCAACCCCAGGTTGCTCATCACGGTGGCGACCAAGGTGTCCTCGCGCAGCTCGCCCCGGTCGTGCATCCCGACCGCGAGGATCGCCATGATCTGGTCGCCGTCCACGACCTGACCGTCGGCGTCGACGGCAAGGCAGCGGTCGGCGTCACCGTCCAGCGCCATCCCGAGGTCGGCGCCGCGGTCGAGCACGGCCTGCTGCAGCTGAGGCAGGAAGGTGGAGCCGTAGCCGTCGTTGATGTTGAGTCCGGTGGGGTCGCCGCCGATGACGTCCACGGTGGCCCCGGCCCGGCGGAACGCCTCCGGGCCCACCACGCTGGCGGCACCGTGCGCGGCGTCGATCACGACCCGCAGCCCGTCGAGGCGCACCGGGACGGCCTCCATCAGGTGCGAGAGGGAGAACTCCGCACCCTGCGGGAAGGGGCGGATCCGGCCCACCTCGGCGCCGGTGGGCCGCTCCCACTCGGTGTCCATCCGCTCGGCGATCCGGTCCTCCAGCGCGTCGGCCAGCTTGTGCCCGCCGGAGGCGAAGTACTTCAGCCCGTTGTCCGGCATCTCGTTGTGCGAGGCCGACAGCATGGCACCCATCTCGGCGGACAGCCGCTTGGTCAGGTAGGCGATGGCCGGGGTGGGCAGCACCCCGGCGTCGAGGACGTCGACCCCGGCCGAGGCCAGACCCGCCATGACCGCCGAGCCGAGGAACTCACCGGAGGCGCGGGGGTCGCGACCCACCACGGCCGTGGCTCGGCGACCGCCGAACGCTCCGCGCCCGCCCAGCTCGTGCGCCACCGCGACGGAGAGGTTGAGCGCCAGCTCGGCCGTGATGTCCCGGTTGGCCAGTCCGCGCACCCCGTCGGTGCCGAAGAGTCGTCCCATGTGTGTGGTCCTCGCTTGTCGTCCAGGTCGGGCGCCGTGGCCGACCCGGGTCGCTGGGGGGCTGTGCATCAGCCCCACCGGGCAGTATGTCGCACGCGTGTGGCCAGGCCCCGGCCTCCCTGGTGGGAGGTCGAGGCCTGGCGGGCAGCGAGTGGTCAGCGCTTGCTGTACTGCGGAGCCTTGCGGGCCTTCTTCAGACCGGCCTTCTTGCGCTCCGGGACGCGGGCGTCGCGGGACAGCAGACCGGCCTTCTTCAGCGCCGGACGGTTGAGCTCCTCGTCGACCCCGTTAAGGGAGCGGGCCACACCCAGCCGAACCGCGCCGGCCTGACCCGAGGGGCCGCCACCGTGGACGCGCACGAGCACGTCATACGCGCCCTGCAGCTCCAACACGGCCAGCGGCTCGTTGACGATCTGCTGGTGGACCTTGTTGGGGAAGAAGCCCTCGAGGGTCTTGCCGTTGATCTTCCATTCGCCGGTGCCGGGGACGATCCGCACCCGGGCCACGGCCTGCTTGCGGCGACCGGTGCCGGCCCCGGGGACAGAGGCGCTGCTGCGCCGCTGCTCGGCGGTGGCGGAGGACGCCTCGGTCTCGCTGGTGTACTCGGTCAGCTCGACGTCGTCGGACTGAGCGTCGGTCTCGGTGGTGTGGGCGGTCATCTCATGAATCCTTACTGCGCGACCTGGGAGATCTCGTACGGGACCGGCTGCTGGGCCGTGTGCGGGTGGTCCGGGCCGGCGTAGACCTTGAGCTTGGACAGCTGCTGGCGGCCCAGGGAGTTTTTCGGGACCATCCCGCGGATGGCCTTCTCAACGGCCCGGGTCGGGTGCTTGGCCAGCATCTCCTCATACCCCATGGTCTTCAGCCCACCGGGGTAGCCGGAGTGCCGGTAGGCCTTCTTCTCGGCCAGCTTGGAGCCGGTCAACGCCACCTTGTCGGCATTGATAATGATGACGTGGTCGCCCATGTCCATGTGGGGGGCATAGGTGGTCTTGTGCTTGCCACGCAACAGGATCGCGGTCTGGGAGGCCAGGCGACCCAGCACGACGTCGGTGGCGTCGATGATGTGCCAGGAGCGGGTGATCTCGCCGGCCTTGGGTGAGTAGGTGCGCACGGTGCAACCTTCGTGAGTCGTTCGGATGGCAACAGCGTCCCATCTTACGGGCTGGCGCCGGGCCGCCCAAACTGGCATCTACGCAGGTCAGCAAGGGCGCAAGGGGCGGCATGACGCAGATCTGCCCGCTTGTGTGCACAATGATTGTGCACACAAGCAGTTGAGAGGAGGTCCTGGGGTATGTCGTCACCTGGCGTGCGCCACTCGGCGCTGCGGGTGCTCGCCCACCCGCTGCGCTCCCGGGTCCTGGCCGAGCTGCGGGTGCACGGACGGGCCACGGCCACCGAGCTGGCGGGCGCCCTGGACACGCACACCAGTGCGACGAGCTATCACCTGCGCCGCCTCGAGGAGGTCGGTCTGGTCCACGACACCGGCACCGGCACCGGTCGGCGGCGCATCTGGGAGGCCAGAGCGGAGCCGGCGCCGCGCCCGGACGCGAGCGAGGGACCACAGGACGAGGACGATGCCAGTGCGGCCCAGTGGCTGGCGCTGGACTACCTCGAGCACTTCGGTGAACGGGCCCGCGGCTGGGTGGAGCACCGTGCGCAGTGGCCGGCGCCCTGGCAGGTGGCGGGTCTGGAGGATCACCTGGTGCAGGTCAGCGCCGAGCAGCTCACCGCCTTGCGGGCCGAGCTGGTCGAGGTGCTGGAGCGCTACCGGCGGGTCGGTCAGGGCAACCCTGCGGCCAAGCGGGTCGTGGTCTACACCTGTGCTCTGCCCATCGACGCGTCGCCCCGCACGGGTCCGAGACCGGACCCGGGTGCCGCGAGCCCGTAGTCGCGATCGAGCCGGGCCAGCTGCGCCCGGACCAGCGACTGCATCGGAGAGCCGGTCGGCAGCAGCCGGCGCTGGGCCGCCCACATCTCGTAGTCGTCGTCGCCCCAGGAGCTGCGCGTCCACACCGCCATCAGATCGACGCGACCGCTGCGCAGCACGGCGTGGCGCAACTCCTCCTGCAGCTGGGCCCGGACGTCCTCGATGCCCGGCGCCACCGAGTGCGGCAGCACCGGCCCGACGTAGTCCCGCAGCGCCCATCCCACGTCGCCGGCGGCCAGGTGGGCCTGCACGGCATGCCAGTCACCCGCCATACCCGCGTCCAGCCGGTAGGGCCGAGAGGCCAGCACCTCCTCGCCGAGCAGGCGCCGGAGCCGGTTGAGCTCCGCGCGGACCGTCGAGCCGGTGACGTCGCGGGAGTAGAGCAGCAGGGCCAGCTCCTCGCCGCTGAGTCCTCGCGGAGCTCCCGCCAACAGGAGGAGGATCTCGGTATGGCGGGGGCTGAGCATCAGGGCCCGATCCCCCCGCCGCAGCACCCCCTCCCGGCGGCCGAGCACCTGGAGCTGGAAGCTGTCGGACGACGGGCCGCCCGGCCGCATCTGCTCCGGGTGGCCACCCGACATAACGCTCGTTGGGGCGGCTAGGCGCTGCCGGGCCAGCTCGGTCTCGGCGAGCCGCGCGGCCGCGCGGACCATGGCAAGGGTCTGCGGGACGGCGACGTCGAGGCCACCGGTGATGTCGAGCACGCCGATGACGGAGCCCGACCCGGGGTCGTGGATGGGACTGGCCGAGCAGTTGAACGGCCGCAGGGCCGATCGGTAGTGATCCTCACCGTTGACCACCAGCGGGCGGCCCAGGGCCAGCGCGGTGCCCGGCGCATTGGTTCCGGAGAGCCGCTCGTCCCAGTTCGCACCCTCGACGAAGCCCACCGCCTCCGCCTGCCGTAGGGCGCTCGAGGCGCCACTGACCCACAACAGCTGACCGGCCTCGTCGCTCAGGGCCAGCAGCGCCCCGCAGCCCCGGGCGGCCTGGCCGAGCACCTCCTCCAGCAAGGGGTACACGGTCGACAGCGGGTGCGACCGCCGGTGCTCCAGCAGGTCCTTCCGGGAGAGTGTCAGGGTCGGCTCGACGGAGTCGACATCCACACCAGCGGCAGCCGAGCGACACCAGGAGTCGACGACCTCGCGGCGGGCGGTGGGAAGCATGTCGTCAGTAGAGCGCGCAGGAGGTCCCGGATGCAAGCGCTTGCGACCATCTCGTTGCAACGTGTCTGCAACCTTCCCTGTCGTAGCGTGCTCCGCACGTCCCCCTGGCGGTGTTGACCACGGGCCCGGATCCCTGCTCCAGGGGTCCGGGCCCGTCTCATGGCAGCGCGGTGGGTCAGTCGTTGTCGGCGACACCGCCGTCGGCCGGCTCGACCACACCGCGCGGTGGGCACTTGTCCTGACCCGGCCCCGTCAAGCACTGGTCGGGCACCGTGGACGTCTTCGGTGCCGCACCCGTGGTCTCGAACACGGCCACCGTGTAGGCGGGGACCGTGGCGGTCGCCGCGGCCGCATCCCAGGTCGCCTGCTTGACCACCTCGTCGGCGCCGTCGGCCTGCACGTCCGAGAGAGTCCACTGCTGCATCCGCAGATCGGGCACGGCCTGCTCGACCGTCTCATCCGAAGAGTTGAAGACGACCAGCAAGCCGGTGCGGTCCGGATCGACATCGGCGCCCACGGTGTCGTCCAGGTGCATCACGATCACGTCCGGGCGGCCCTGGTTGGTGCCGGAGACCGGGAAGTCGACCTTGGCCTGGATCTGGGCGGCGTCCTCGAGCCTGAACAGCGGTGAGGAGTAGCGCAGCCGCAGCAGATCCTGTGCCGTGGCGCTGGCCTGCTCGATGTCGTCCGGGGCCGGCTTGAGGCTCGGGTCGCCAAGCAACGGCGCATGTAGGGCCACTTGTCCTCGTTGTCCGGGGCCGGGGGCAGGCCACGGCCGAAGCCGTTGTCGGTCATCGTGAAGTCGAGCAAGTTGAACCAGTCACCACTGTCGTAGGAGTTACGGTCCAGGCTCTTGCTGCGCAGCATGTCTGAGCCGGCGTGCCAGAACGAGACCCCCTGGCTCAGCGTCACCGTCGCCATCGACAGCGTGTTGAGGCGCACCCGGTCAGCCATCGGCAGGTCCTGCGGCAGCTTGAGGGTGAGGGAGTCGAACAACGTCTCGTTGTCGTGGGCGTCGACATAGTTGACCACCTCGGCGGGCTGCTCGGCATACGCCGCCGGGGAGCCGTTGTAGTCGATCTGCTCGCCGCTGAGCTGCGCACCGGTCTCCGCGCTGCGCAGGATGTAGTCGCGCAGGTTGCCGACCATGCCGATCTGGACCAGGTCGGTGTCGTGGGGGTTGTCCCCCAGGGAGCCGAAGCCCCGGGTGCCGGGATCCTCGTCGAACGGACCGCCACCCCGCACGGCGTCGCGCAGCCGGTCGTTGAAGGTGCCGATCTGCGTGCCGTGGAGCTGGCCCTGCACTGCCTGGTAGAACAGCGCGTTGTCGGCGACCTCGCCGAAGTTCCAGCCCTCGCCGTACAGCGTGACCTGACTGCCGTCCACGCCATCCTTGCTCACCGTGAGTTCGTCCAGCGCGGCCCGGATCGCCTCCATGTTGTCCCGGCTGTGGTGACCCATCAGGTCGAACCGGAAGCCGTCCACCTTGTAGTCGCTGGCCCACAGCACCACCGAGTCGACCATCAGCTTCTGCGCCATCGCGTGCTCGGTGGCGATGTTCTGGCAGCACGTCGAGGTCTCGACCTCGCCGACCGCGTTGAGCCGGTGGTAGTAGCCCGGCACCACCTTGTCGAACACCGACTTCTCACTCTGCCCCGACTGCGCCGTGTGGTTGAACACCTGGTCCAGCACCACCCGCAGGCCGGCGTCGTGCAGACCGCCCACCATGGTGCGGAACTCCGCAACCCGGGCGCCGCCGTCGGCCGCCTGGGTGGTGGAGGCGTAGGAGCCCTCCGGAGCCGAGAAGTGCCACGGGTCGTAGCCCCAGTTGAACGCGTCCTGCCCGGCGATCTCCCGGACGCACGCCTGCTGCTCCTCGCTGTCGGGCGGCAGAGACTCCAGGTCGCACGGCGGCGCAGGCACTGCGGCGCGATCCGCGGTGTCCTCGGGGATCGAGGCGATGTCGAACGTCGGCAGCAGGTGCACCGTGTTGAGACCGGCCTGCGCCAGCTGCTCCAGGTGGCGTCGGCCGTAGCCGTCCTGGGCGAAGGCCAGGTAGGACCCGCGCAGCTCATCCGGCACGTCCGGGTCGTTGACGGAGAAGTCGCGCACGTGCAGCTCGTAGATGCTCTGGTCGACCTCCTGCGCCAGCTCCGGCGGCGTCGCCGTGCGCCACAGGTCGGGCTGCCAGGCGGTGCTGGCTAGGTCGACCAGCACGGACCGGGTGGAGTTGAGGGTCAGTGCCACCGAGTAGGGGTCGGTGACCAGGTTGGTCTCGACCGCACCGGTCTCGGGCACAAAGACCGTGACCGCATACAGGTAGCGGCTGCCGTCCCAGGACTGCTGACCGCGCACGCTCCACGAGCCGTCCTTGCCCCGGCTCATCGCGACCCGCTGGGCCTGGTCGAGCGGCGCGTCCGCGGCGGCGTCGGCCGGCCAGCGCAGCAGCTCGACCTGCTGGGCGGTGGGGGCCCACACGCTCAGCTGCGGCTTGCTCCCCTTCCAGGTCGGGCCGTATGCCGTGTCGGCGGCGGCGTCGGCGTAGAGGTCGTCCAGCACACCGGGGATCTGCACCCCGGTGGCATCCACGACCCGGCCCAGGTCGTCGTAGGTGGCCACGGCCACCTGACCGGTCAGCAGGTCACCGGCCCGCTTGGCGACCTTGTCGTCCAAACGCAGCGCAAGGTATGCCTCCACTCTCGGGTAGTCCTGCACCACCTCGGCGGGCAGCCCGTCGGGGTCGTAGGTCAGTGCGTAGGAGTCGCCTCCGGTGACTGCCTCGGCATCGACGACCAGGCCCCCGTCCGGCGCGACGTGCAACCGCCAGGACTTCAGCTCCGGGTCCTCCACCGCGGGCACGGCCAGCAGACCGCTGCGCAGCCAGTAGGCCCTGGGGGTGCTCAGGTCCGGGGCAAGCCCCGCCTGCGAGGTGTTGACCGAGATCTGATGGGTGTCCAGCACGTAGTCGATGGTCACCACGACCCCGTCGGAGGGCACGGAGAAGCCCACGTTGGCACCGTCGCGCTCCCCATCGGCGCCGTAGTTCTCGTCCCAGGACAGGTCATGGGCCACTTTGAACTCGTAGTTGCCGGCCGGGATCTGCGTGGAGGACCACGAGTAGGTGCCGTCGCCGTCCGGGTCCTGCAGCCACGGCCGCATGCAGTCCGGCATCCAGTCCCCGGGGCAGCCGAGCTCGTCCTGGTAGCTGCCCGGTGCGGTCAGGATCGGTCCCTGCGCGTCGCTGGTCACCCAGTGCGTGGCGTGGTCGTAGTAGAAGCTGACCTGGCCGCCGGGCGCCGTGTAGCCGATGTCGCCACCGCCCGGCACCGCACCCGCGCCGTAGTTCTCGTCCCAGGACCGGTTGATGGCGGCCTTGTAGGCGTAGTCACCCGCGGGTATGTCGTAGCTGCCCTTCCAGATCATGTCCTTGGCGTCCAGGCTCAGCTGGGCCTGGTCGCACTCGGGCTGCCAGTCGCCGGGGCAGCCCATCTCGGAGTTGTGGTTGCCGGGCACGGAGACCGACTCCGGCTGCTCGACAGGCCCGATCGGACCGCCGCCGCCCCCGCCGCCACCGGTGGTCGGCTCACCGACCACGCCGTAGGAGCTGGCCGCCGACAGGTTGCGGCTGGAGTCCTGCAGGACGGCGCGGTACTCCAGCAAGGTGCCGTCCGGCATACCGGACACGTCGTGGAAGACCCGGTAGGGGGCGTTGTCGTCGGTGCCCAGCAGCGCCCACTCCTGGGTGCCCACCGGCCGATAGGCGAAACTGACGTCCACGAAGGCGTTGGCGGGCACGGCAGCCGCGATCTCCGCCCGACCACCGACGACCGATCCGGCCGACGGTTGGGTCAGATAGACCGCCGGGGCCTCCTTGCGGGGCTTCAGCGCGGTGCCGGCCTGGTAGACCTGCGTCGACAGGGGCGCGACCTGTACGTCGAGGTGACCCTCCGCGTCGGTCTTGAGCTTCGCGTCGTCACCGTGCACGGCGGTGAACTGTGTCTTGGCGCTGTAGGTCGGCACCGACGCCGACTGCTCCTGCGCCGAGTTGTTGGTCACCACGGCGTACTCGACCTGCTCCTGGTCCGCGATCCGGCTGAAGGCGTAGAGCCCCTCGTCCGCGGAGGCGTAGCGGTGGATCTGTGCTCCGTCGACCAGCGCCGGGTGCTCCGTGCGCAGCTGCGCCAGACCGGCGATCTGCTCATACAGCGTATGCGTGGTGTCGTAGCGCTCGCGGCTTCCGGACGGGCCGCCGAGCACCGGCTCCTGCGCGTACTGCTCGGTCTGGGTGGCGAACATGTCCTGCCGGGCGTCCTTGTCGCCGCCGGAGCCGATGAAGCCCTGCTCGTCGCCGTAGTAGACGACCGGCTGCCCGCGGGTGAGGAACATCAGCTCGTTGGACAGCTCGACCCGCGCCAACAGCTCGTCCTCGGCGTAGCCAGATCCGGCGAGCATCATCGCGGCCCGGCCCATGTCGTGGTTGCCGGTGAACGTCGGCAGCTGGTAGGCGTTGGAGTCGGTGTCGGTGTAGTAGTCGTCCTGGGCGTAGAAGTCGCGCAGCGAGGTGGTGGCCGCGCCCTTGGCGAAGTCCACCGACCGGGCCTGGAAGCCGAAGTCGATGACGGCCTGCACCTTGCCCGCGGTCGTGAAGGTCGACAGGTAGGCCGGGTCCGCGTCGTAGACCTCGCCGAACATGAAGAAGTCCTCGTTGTCCGTCCGCGCCGCCTCCAGCACCTGCGGGCTGAACTCCTGCCAGAACTCGATGTTGACGTGCTTCATCGTGTCGATCCGGAAGCCGTCGATGCCGAAGTCGGCCCACGTGGAGTAGATGTCGACCATGCCGTCGACGACCTCGGGCCGCTCGGTCCACAGGTCGTCCAGCCCGATGAAGTCGCCGTACTCGCTGGACTCTCCGGCGAAGGTGGAGTCGCCGCGGTTGTGGTAGAGCCGGGGGTCGTTGAGCCAGTCGGGCACCTTGACGCTCGCGTCAGCCTCGCTGTTGAAGACCGGTGTGTAGGGGAAGGAGGTCTCCGGGTCGACCTCGGGGAAGGTGTCGGTGCCGGCGTAGTCCTTGTCGTCGAAGACCTCGCCGCTTGCGTCGGTGTAGGGCTGCGCCTCCTTGGAGATGTAGGAGTACTCCCCCTCCGCGTAGTCGATGACGTCGGCGGTGTGGTTGGTGATGATGTCGAAGTAGACCTTCATGCCCCGCGCGTGCGCCTGGTCGATCAGCGCGCGCATCTCCGCATTGCTGCCCAGGTACGGGTCGATCTGGGTGAAGTCGGTGATCCAGTAGCCGTGGTAGCCGGCGCTGACGTCGTCGCCGGTACCCTGCACGGGACGGTTCTTGAACGACGGGGTCAGCCAGATCGCGGTGGTCCCCAGGCCCTCGATGTAGTCGAGCCGGTCGCTGATGCCGGCCAGGTCCCCGCCGTGGTAGAAGCCCTTGTCGGTGGGGTCGAAACCATGGTCCAGCCGGTCACCCTCGATTCCGCCGGTGTCGTTGGAGGAGTCGCCGTTGGCGAACCGGTCGGCCATCACGAAGTAGAACTGCTCCTCGGTGACCGGCGGGCGCAGCGAGTCACCGGCCAGCTCCGCATCGGCGTCGCCGACCGGTCCGGACAGCTCGGTCGGCATGACTCCGAGCGCTTGGGTCTCGGTGTCGAAGGAGAACTCCAGGCTGGCCGGTCCCTGCAGCACCAGCGGCACGTTGTCGGCGGGATAGGCCTCGTCGAAGGTGCCGTTCAGGGCCACCTTGTACTCGAACGACCCCTCGGGGACGTCGAACACCCCGGAGTATGCGGTGTCGCTGCCCTCGACGGGAGTCAACGCGGTGTCGGGGCAGGCCGGGTCCCAGTCCTCGGTGCAGCCCAGCTCGTGCTGCAGACTGCCCACGAGGGTGACGGTAGGGGCGGTGACCTGCGTCGGGAGGGTGGGGGTCGCCGTCGTGACGGTGGCTGCCGGGGCCGCCCCGGTCGCGATCAGCGTGGCTCCGGCGAGGGCGGCGATGAGTGGGCGCGTCATTGCGTCTCCAGGGTCGAGCGAATCAGGGGGTCAGCAGATCAGGATCAATCGTGACTTCCGTCACATTAGGGAAACACTGTCAGGAAGGCACCGGGAAATAGCAAATTCTTGCAGAATCGTGAGGTTCCTCACCTCAGCTGTGCCGCAGGCACCGGACCGCCCACGGCCGGGCCTCCAGGCGAGCCTTCAATATTTGCTCGCCACAGGTGTCGCACAGCCCGTAGCTGCCCTCGTCGAGCTTGACCAGCGCTCGCCGGACCTCACCCAGCACTGCTCCGAGCGTGTCGTGCGCGGTGACCGTGCTGAGCCGGTCCACCGCCATCGCCGTACCGTCCCCGATGCGCTTGCCGAAGCTGATGCTTCCCTGGTCCTGCTGCGGGCGGGTGAGCACCTCACGCGAGCTCACGAGCTCTGCTTCCTTGGCCAGCAGCACCTCACGCACCTCATCGACGTCACTCATCCGGTCAGCATCGCACGAGACAGGGAATCGACTCACGGCGGCGCCGGGCCCGGGTCTGCGGCAGAGGTCTGTCGATGCTCCCCCCTAACATCAGTAAGGACGGCGCGCAGCGTCGGCTGCACCACCTCACCAGGTCACCGCCACACCCACGCCGAGCCGAAGGGTCATCCCGTGCCGATCATCGAGGCGCACGACCTCGTCAAGACGTACTCCTCCCGATCGGGCACCGTGCACGCGCTCGCCGGGCTGGATCTCAGCGTCCCGGAGGGCAAGGTCAAGGGGTTGCTCGGACCCAACGGCGCAGGCAAGACGACCACAGTCAAGGTGCTCAACACGCTGATCAAGCCCGCCAGCGGGTCGGCGAGGGTCGATGGCATCGACGTGCTCAGCGACCCACAAGGGGTCCGCCGGATCATCGGCGCCTCCGGGCAGTACGCCGCGGTCGACGAGAACCTCACCGGTCTGGAGAACCTGGAGATGGTCGGCCGGCTCTACCACCTGGGCATTCGGCAGTCCCGGCGGCGGGCCCGCGAGCTGATCGAGGCGTTCGGGCTCACCGAGGCCGGCAACCGCCCGGTCAAGGGCTTCTCCGGCGGCATGCGCCGCCGGATCGACCTGGCGGGGGCCCTGGTCAACCAGCCACGCATCCTCTTCCTCGACGAGCCCACGACCGGGCTCGACCCCGCCAGCCGGATCGGGCTGTGGGAGACGATCAGCGACCTGGTGAAGGGCGGCACCACCGTGCTGCTGACCACCCAGTACCTCGAGGAGGCCGACTACCTCGCCGATCACATCTCGGTGATCGACCAGGGCAAGGTCATCGCGGAGGGCACCTCCGATGAGCTCAAGGCACAGGTCGGTGGGCACCGCGTCGTCATCGCTCTGGTCGACGCCGACGACAGCGAGCAGGCCCGGGCCGTCCTGCTGCGCCACGGCACCGCCGAGCCCGGCCTCAGCAGCGACCGCCGGGAGCTCGACGTCGCCGTCGAGCAGGGCCCGAAGGCGCTGCAGCAGGTGCTGGCAGACCTCGGATCGCAAGGCATCCGGCTGCACGACGCGGGCATGCGCCGACCCACGCTGGACGACGTCTTCCTGACCTTGACCGGTCACCGTGCCGAGGATCGCGCCGACCTCGACTCCGCCTCCGCCACCACGACCGCGACCCAGGAGCCCGTCCGATGAGCACCGTGACCGAGCCGGCACGACATACCCCCACCACACCCCTGCAACCCGAGGTCGTGGGGCCCGTCTCGACCTGGCTGGCCGACGGCTGGACGGTCACCTGGCGAAACCTCAGCAAGATCAAACGGTCCCCCGACATGCTGATCTTCGCCGTCCTCCAGCCGATCATGTTCGTGCTGCTCTTCTCTCAGGTCTACGGCGGCATCATCCAGATCGAGGGGTCTGACTACACCAACTTTCTGATGGCCGGCATCTTCGCCCAGACCGTGGTCTTCGGGTCGACGTTCTCCGGTGCCGCGATGGCCCAGGACCTCAAGGAGGGCCTGATCGACCGCTTCCGCACCCTGCCGATGAATCCGTCCGCCGTCCTCATCGGACGGACCAACTCCGACCTGGTGCTCAACGCCATCTCGATGGTGATCATGATCTGCACCGGCTTCGTGGTCGGGTGGCGATTCACCAACGGGGTCCCCTCGTTCCTGGCGGGGGTGGCCCTGCTGCTGTTGTTCTCCTACGCCTTCAGCTGGGTGATGGCCCTGCTCGGGATGGTTGTGCGGACTCCGGAGACGATCAACAACGCCTCCTTCATGATCCTGTTCCCGATTACGTTCATCTCCAACGCCTTCGTCCCGGCCGAGAGCCTGCCCAGACCACTGGAGATCTTCGCCAACTGGAACCCCGTGTCCGCGCTCGTCCAGTCTGCCCGCGACCTGTTCGGCAACACCCAGGCAGGAGTCATCCGCGACACCTTCCCGATCGAGCACCCGGTGATCACTGTCTTCATCGGCGTGACGCTCCTGCTGGTCGCCTTCGTGCCGCTGTGCATCCGGCAGTTCGCCCGCGCCAGCTCCCGCTGAGCGGACTCCTGCCTTCGGGGCTTCTAGCTCACCGGGGGCTCTCGTCGCGGCGACGGCGCGCCTCGCGGGCACGGTCGGCGACCTCGCCGTCCCCCGGGTACGTGATCTCCTCCAGGGTCAGCCCGCGGGCCGGCATCACCCGCACCGCCGGATGCCGCGCACCCGCTTCGCGCACCTGCACCGGCCACCCCACATCCTGTTTGCCCTCCCCGACGGGGACGACGGCCCCCACGAGCGCGCGCACCATGCTGTGGCAGAACGCGTCGGCGACGAATCTCCCGAGCACGACCCCGTCCTGCGCCCGCACCCAGGAGTGGTGCAGCAGCGTCCGGATCGTGGTCGCACCCTCCCGGCGGCGGCAGTATGCCGCGAAGTCGTGCAGCCCGAGCAACGAGCCGGCAGCCGCATCCATCGACCCCACGTCGAGGGCACCGCGATGCCAGACGGTGTCGTGCCGGCGCAGCGGGTCCCACGAGGACGGGTCGTCGCAGATCCGGTAGCTGTAGCGGCGGCTCAGCGCGGAGAATCTCGCGTCGAAGCCTGGCGGAGCGACCGACACCCCGCGGACCACCACGTCGGACGGGAGCAGTCCGCTCAGCCGCGCCACGGCTGAACGCTCCGGACTGCGAGCGCTGCGCCCGGGCAGAGCCTTGAAGACATCGACCGGCACGTCGAGATGCACGACGCTGCCCCGGGCGTGGACTCCGGCATCGGTCCGTCCGCCCACCTTCAGCCGAGGTGGTGCGGTGCGCAGCATCGTCCCCCACGCCGCCGCCAGCTCCTCCTCGACCGTGCGCAGACCGGGCTGCGCCGCCCACCCCGAGAAGTGCGTCCCGTCATACGCAACGTCGACCCGCAGCCGCAGCACGGACGGGTCGGCGGACACAGCAGGCAACGCTAACGTTTTGCTCGCGACTTTGCGCGGTCGCCCATCAGTCGGCATAACGGAGATACCCATCACGAGGGCCGCCCCACCATGATGGTGAAGCGGCCCTCATCTCACGCCGGTGCTGGAGGCGACCGGTGCAGTTCAGCTCTGCTCGTCGGCGTCTTCGCCGACCTCTTGAGCCTGCTCACCGCCTGCCGGCTCGAAGCCAGCAGCCGCCGCCTCCGCGGCGGTCCGGAACCACACCTCAGCCTCCGTCTGGTCGAACCACTGAGAGCCCTCCACGTGGTACTTCATCGAGTTCTTGTTGCCCTTGACGGAGTAGCCCGCGGGGGCCGAACCGTCCTCGTTGGGCTCTGCCGAACCGTCGTCGGACACGCCGTCGGTGGAGGTGGTGTTGGCTGCCTCGGTGGTGTCCTCGGTGACGGTCTCGTTGACCTCCACCGTCTCGGCGGGCGCAGCCGCGGTCGCGCCCTGCGCCTCGGCGGCCTCTACCTGCTCGATCTCCGCCTGGGCCACGTCGGACTCGTCAGCCGTAGCGGCGCTCCTGTCCTTGGCCGAACGCCGGGTGGCACCTTCGGCCTGCTCGACCACCTGCTTCTTGGCCATCGGCTCGCGCACGAGCTCGATCACGGCCATCGGCGCGTTGTCGCCCTTGCGCGGGGCGATCTTCACGATGCGGGTGTAGCCGCCGGGCCGCTGCGCCATGTCCGGCGCGATCTCGGTAAAGAGCCGGTGCACGACGCTCTTGTCCCGCACCGTGGCCATGACCCGGCGACGGTTGTGCAGATCGCCGCGCTTGGCGAAGGTCACCAGACGCTCGGCCAGCGGACGCAGCCGCTTGGCCTTGGCCTCGGTGGTGGTGATGCGGTCGTGCTCGAACAGGGCGGTGGCCAGGTTGGACAGGATCAGGCGCTCGTGCGCCGGACCGCCACCAAGGCGCGGGCCCTTCTTCGGGGTAGGCATGGTCGTTCCTCCTTCAGCGGATCAGTACTGCTCGTCCTCGACGAACGAGGTGTCACCCTCGTCGTCCCGGTCTTCTGAGTAGTCGGCCTGGCTCGGGTCGAACCCGGGGGGGCTGTCCTTGAGTGCCAGACCCATCTCGCCGAGCTTCTCCTTGACCTCGTCGATCGACTTGGCACCGAAGTTGCGGATGTCGAGCAAGTCGGCTTCGCTGCGCCCGACGAGCTCGCCCACGGTGTGGATGCCCTCGCGCTTGAGGCAGTTGTAGGACCGGACCGTCAGGTCGAGGTCCTCGATCGGCAGTGCCAGGTCGGAGGCGAGCGCCGCATTACCGACCGACGGGCCGATCTCGATGCCCTCCGCCTCGACGTTGAGCTCCCGGGCCAGGCCGAAGAGCTCGACCAGGGTGCGCCCGGCTGAGGCCATCGCGTCGCGCGGGGCCATCGAGCTCTTGGTCTCGACGTCGAGGACGAGCCGGTCGAAGTCGGTGCGCTGCTCCACACGGGTCGCCTCGACCTTGTAGGTCACGGCCAGCACCGGGGAGTAGATGGAGTCGACCGGGATGCGCCCGATCTCCTGCTCGATCGACTTGTTGAGCTGGGCGGAGACGTAGCCGCGACCGCGCTCGACCGTCATCTCCATCTCGACCTTGCCGGTGTCGTTGAGCGTGGCGATGTGCAGGTCGTGGTTGTGGACCTCCACGCCGGCCGGCGGGGCGATGTCCGCGGCGGTGACGGCTCCGGCGCCCTGCTTGCGCAGGTACATCACGACCGGCTCGTCGTGCTCGCTGGAGACGACCAGGCTCTTGAGGTTGAGGATGATCTCGGTGACGTCCTCCTTGACCCCGGGGATCGTGGAGAACTCGTGCAGCACGCCGTCGATCCGGATGCTGGTCAGGGAGGCGCCGGGGATGCTGGAGAGCAGGGTGCGGCGCAGGGAGTTGCCGAGGGTGTAGCCGAAGCCGGGCTCCAGGGGCTCAATGGTGAACCGGGAGCGCGCCTCGGTGACGATCTCCTCGGAGAGGGTGGGACGCTGAGCGATCAGCACGGTGTTTCTTCCTTTCCACAGGCGCCCGCTATATGACGCCGGTGATGCGCAAGCCCAAGGCCTGCACGACAGGCCGACTCTGTCTTCGGCGCTGCCGGTGCTGCGGTATGTCGTGCCCTCTTCTCCGCCCCCAGCCGGAAAGTCGACCTGCAGCGTCTTACATGACGCTGGAGGTGCCACTTTGTGGCTGGGGGTGCGGGGTGTTGGGGGGTCGTGCACCCAACCGGACCGAAGCGCAGTTGGGCGGTCGTGCACCCAACCGGACCGAAGCGCAGTTGGGGGGCAGTCGGGGGGCGGGGGCCCCCCACCAGGTGGCCCTTGGGGGGGAGCTCCCCGGCTCGATTTGCGGGGG
>NZ_JBPCKQ010000212.1:0-41429 GCF_051004135.1 Ornithinimicrobium sp. | reverse complement strand
CGGTGAAGCCGTCCCACGTCAAGGCGTGAACAGCGAAGCTGCGGGCGGAGGGACGCGCCGACTCCTACGTGTACGCGTTGCACAGCAGGCTGTCTCAGGTGATGGGCGACGCGGTGCACGACGGGATCATCCCTCGCAACCCGTGCTCACGACGGACGTCACCGGGCCAGGGCGGGCAGCGGCCCTACGTGGCGACCACAGAGCAGGTGTGGGCGCGCCACGACGTCTTCCCGGAGCACCTGCGGGCTGCTGTGCTGCTCGGTGCGTTCGTCGGCCTGCGGACCGCTGAGGCGGCTGCTCTGCGGCCGGGTGACGTGGACTTCATGCGAGGCATCGTGTCGCCCGTGATCCAGTACCCGGACCGACAGCTCAAGTCGGAGACCTCGCGGACCCCGGTCCCGATCCCGCAGGAGTTGGCGCTCATGCTGTCGGCCGCGGTGGCACAGGGTGAGGGGCGCACAGTCGTCACGGACGAGATCGGCCGGGAGTCTTCGCCGTGGGCCATCGAGCGGGCCATGCGGGCGGGCAGGGGGAAGGTGCCGGGTCGGCCCGAGGGGTTCCGTTTCCACGACCTGCGGCACTACTACGCCTCGCTGCTGATCGCGTCGGGGCTCGACGTGAAGGTCGTGCAGGCGCGCCTGCGGCACGCCTCGGCCATGACGACGCTCAACACCTACGGGCACCTGTGGCCGGACGCGGATGAGTCCGCGCGGGCTGCCGTGTCGGTCGTGATGGCTGCTCGTGCGGACTCGTTGCGGACTCGGGAGGCGCTATGACGCTCTGACCTGCTACTTTACCTACAGGTCGTTGTACATCGCGAACATCCCGCCGAAGCCGATGGCCCCCACCGCCAGGGTGAGCCAGACCTGCACGCTGGTGAAGGCACGCAGCTCCCGGCGCCAGGACTGGTCGGGGTCGGCCGGGGTGATCGGCACCCAGGCCCGGATCAGCAGCACCGTGAGCACACCGAGCACCGCGACGGTCCAGTATGCGGTGCGCCAGCCGACCGCCTGCCCGACCCAGGTCGCCGTCGGCACCCCCACGATCATGGCGATCGGGATGCCCAGCATGATCGTGCCGACCGCACGACCCTTGCGCCCGGGCGGGGCCAGACTGACCGCGACCAGGGAGGCCAGGCCGAAGAACGCGCCGTGCGGCAGCCCGGCCAGGAAGCGGGCGGCCATCAGGGTGCCGTAGCCCGGGGCCAGGGCCGCCAGCGTGTTGCCCACCGCGAAGACCGCCATCAGCGCGAGCAGCAACGCCCGGCGTGGCAGTCGGGCGCCCGCGGTCGCGATGAGCGGTACCCCGATGACCACGCCGAGGGCATATGCGGAGATGGTGTGACCCGCCGTGGGGATGCTGACCCCGACCCCGTCGGCGATCTGGGGCAGCAGGCCCATCGTGACGAACTCGGTGACGCCGATGGCGAAGCCGCCCGTGATCAGGGCGATCGAGGCGAGCCGAACCGTGCGGGGGTCGACGACTGCGGGCACAGCGGTGCCCGGGGAAGCTTGCGGGGGAGTCGTCATGACGACCCCATTCTCCCACCGTTTGCTCGGGGTTCGAAACGCCGCCCAACCGATTTGCTCGGGGAAGTGCGTCGCGCCTGACCATCTGCTCGGGGTTCTGCGCGGGCGCCCAGGCAACGCCCGACTCAGGGACCGCCCTGAGCCGCCCCTTACCGGACCCCTGGACGCACCCCGAAAGCCCTTCTCATCGACACACCGCCACGACAGCGTGGAGGGGACACCCGACATAGGAGGAGCAGTGACATGTCATCTCGACAGCTTTCCCGGACCGGCCGGTCACGAGGGCCGATCCTGCGGATCGTGCTGGTCCTGGTCCGTCTGGCCGGTCTCGGCACCCTCGGCGGTGCAGCGTGGGCCTGGTCGACCGCAGTGACCCACACCGCCGGCGACATTGACTTCGACCGCGCGCTCGTCGGGGTCACATAGGCACCGAGGCTGGTGTGAGCCTCGTCACACACCTGAGTCTGTCAGAGCTCGGGTGGGCTGGGAAGGGGGCGGCGCGACACAATGCGCGGTATGCCGAGCTCGCTGGACCTGGCCACCACGATGACCGATGACCTGGTCGCGCTCCGTCGTGACCTGCACCGCATACCCGAGATCGGCCTGCACCTGCCGCTGACCCAGCAGCGCATCCTCGGCGAGCTGGGTGACCTCGACCTGGAGATCACCACCGGTGCCGGTCTCAGCTCAGTGGTCGCCGTCCTGCGCGGCAGCAAGGACCCGGAGGCGTCCGACCGGCCCGTGGTGCTGCTGCGCGGTGACATGGATGCTCTCCCGGTGACCGAGGAGGTCGACGTCGACTACGCCTCGCAGCACCCTGGCGCGATGCACGCCTGCGGTCACGACATGCACATGGCCGCGCTGGTCGGGGCGGTCCGCATCCTGCACGCCCGCCGTACGGACCTCGCCGGCGACGTCGTGCTGATGTTCCAGCCCGCCGAGGAGGGGCCCGGCGGCGCGGCGCCGATGCTCGCCGAGGGGCTGCTGGACGTCGCCGGGCGTCGGGTCGATGCGGCATACGCCCTGCACGTCTTCTCCTCCGAGCTCGAGCGGGGGCAGTGGTCCGCCCGGCCCGGGCCGCTGATGGCCGGGGCCGACACCGTGCGCATCGAGGTCCGCGGTCGGGGCGGGCACGGCTCGGCGCCGCACCGGGCGCTGGACCCGGTGCCGGTGCTGTGCGAGATCGTGCTGGCTCTGCAGACCACCGTGACCCGCAGCTTCGACGTCTTCGACCCGGTCGTGCTGACCGTCGGGCGGATCGCCGCAGGGACCAAGGACAACATCATCGGCGACTCGGGCGAGCTCGCGGCGACCCTGCGCACGTTCTCGCCCGAGCAGCACGCCCGTGCCGTGCAGGCGATCGAGAGGGTGGCGCAGGGGGTGGCGAGCGCCCACGGGATGACGGCCACGGTCGGCTTCAGCGAGCGCTACCCGGCGACGATCAACGATGCCGCGGAGTACGACTTCGCCCGGGACGTGACCACCGATCTGTTCGGCGACGTCCGGTATGTCGAGCGCCCCGACCCCGAGATGGGGTCCGAGGACATGTCCTACGTCCTCGAGCAGGTGCCCGGTGCCTACTTCCTGCTCGGTGCCTGTCCGACCGACGACCCCGACAGTGCACCGGACAACCACTCACCGCGGGCCGCCTTCGACGACTCGGTGCTGCCGGACGCGGCGGCGTGGCTGGCCGAGGTGGCGCTGCGTCGCACCGGAAGCTTGGGCTGAGCGCGCACCATCCCGAGCAGAGGGGGGTCAGGAGCGGGCGGCCTCGTAGCGGCGCAGCGCCTCCTCCCGCGCCTCCTTGTGCTCGACGATGCGCTCGGGGTAGCCCTGCGCATACCCGTCGTCGGCGCCCCACGGCTGGTGCGCCGCCTTGCCGGCCAGGTGTCGCAGCTCGGGCAGGTAGCGCCGCACATAGTCACCGCTGGGGTCGAACCTCTCGCCTTGCGTGACCGGGTTGAAGACCCGGAAGTAGGGCGCCGCGTCCGTGCCGGTGCCGGCGACCCACTGCCAGCCGTGGTTGTTGGAGGCGATGTCGCCGTCGCGCAGCTGCTGCATGAAGTGCCGTGCGCCGTGCGGCCACCAGACGTGCAGGTGCTTGACCAGGAAGCTCGCGGTCACCATGCGCAGTCGGTTGTGCATCCATCCTTCGGCGAGCAGCTGACGCATCCCGGCGTCGACGAACGGGTAGCCGGTGCGCCCCTCGCGCCAGGCCTGCATCGCCTGGGCCACACCGTCGTCGGTTTCGGGGTCGTCGTAGCTCATCCCTCGCAGCGCCGGCTTGAGGTCCGACCAGGCGGAGGCCGGCTGCTGCCAGAGGACATCGGCGTAGAACTCGCGCCAGGCCAGCTCGGTCGCGAAGGTGTGCGCGCCCTTGTCGCGCCGGCCGCGTAGGTCGGCCAGCAGGGTGCGTGGGTGGATGGTGCCGTACTTCAGGTGCACCGACATCTGGCTGGTCCGGTCGTGGTCGGCCCGGTCGCGCTCCTCGTCGTATGCCGTCACATCGTCGCCCAGGAACGCCTCCCACCGCTGGTGGGCCGCCTCCTCCCCCACCTCCGGCAGCTGCACGTCGCCGAGGTCGGGACGGTCGGGCATGCCCTCGGACTCGGCCTGCCGGTGCCACCGCAGGTCCTTCGGCACCGGTGCCGGGTCGGGCCAGCCGTGCTCGCGCCAGGCCCGGGAGAACGGCGTGAATACCTGGTAAGGGTCTCCCGAGCCGTTGCGGATCGTGCCCGGCCCCACGGCATACGCGCAGCCCGTCGCGACCAGCGGGACGCCCTCGGGCAGTGCCTCGCGCACCGCGGCGTCCCGGCGCCGGCCGAACGGCGTGGACTCGGCCGAGATGTGCACGCTGCTGGCACCGATCTCCCGCACCAGATCCGGCACGACCTGCTCGGGGTCGCCGGTCCGCAGCACGATCGCCCCGTCATACGCCTGTTGTGCCGACTCCAGCGCCGAGAGCAGACAGTGGGTGCGCACCGCCGACTCCTCCAGCAAGCGGGGGTCGAGCACGAAAACGGGCAGCACCCGGCCGCCGTCGGCCGCGTCGTGGGCGGCGCCGAGCGCGGGCAGGTCATCCAGCCGCAGGTCACGGCGCAGCCAGAGCAAGGTGGTCGGCATCGTCCCAGCGTACGGCGGACCACACCCGCTCACCTGGACAACGTGCCGCCACCGGCGTTGGTGATCTCACGGCATACCGGGCAGGATCGACGCACGCACGCCACCAGATCCCAGAGGAGTCCTCGATGAGCAACGACACCGCACGCGCCCAGGTCGGCGTGATCGGCCTGGCCGTGATGGGCAGCAACCTGGCCCGCAACTTCGCGAGCCACGGTCACACCGTCGCGCTCTACAACCGGACCACAGCGAAGACGACCGAGATGATGGAGGAGTTCGGCGACACCGGCGACTTCGTCGCCTCGGAGGCCCTCAAGGACTTCGTCGCCAGCCTGGAGAAGCCGCGCCGCGTCATCATCATGGTCAAGGCCGGGCCGGGCACCGACGCCGTCATCGACGAGCTCACCGACCTGTTGGAGCCCGGTGACATCATCGTTGACGGGGGCAACGCGCACTTCGAGGACACCCGGCGCCGGGAGGCCGCGCTGCGGGAGCACGACCTGCACTTCGTCGGCGCCGGCATCTCCGGTGGTGAGGTCGGCGCCCTGGAGGGGCCGAGCATCATGCCCGGGGGCAGCCCGGAGGCCTACGAGGCGCTCGGTCCCTACCTGGAGGACATCTCGGCCAAGGTCGACGACGAGCCGTGCTGCGCCTACATGGGCCCGGACGGCGCCGGGCACTTCGTCAAGATGGTGCACAACGGCATCGAGTATGCCGACATGCAGTTCATCGCCGAGGCCTACGACGTGCTGACCGCGGCCGGGCTGTCGGCCAGCGAGGTCTCCGGCGTCTTCCGGGAGTGGAACACCGGCGACCTGGACTCCTACCTGATCGAGATCACCTCCGAGGTGCTCGACCAGGTCGATCAGGCCACCGGCAAGCCGCTGGTCGAGGTGATCCGCGACGCGGCCGAGCAGAAGGGCACCGGCCGGTGGACCGTGCAGACCGCGCTGGAGCTCGGCGTGCCGGTCAACACCATCGCCGAGTCGGTCTTCGCCCGGTCGACCTCCGGGCACACCGGGCTGCGCGAGACAGCGCAGGCAGCGCTGAGCGGTCCGGCCCGGACGCTGTCCGTCGAGGACCGCAGGCAGCTCATCGACGCGGTGCGGGCGGCGCTGTGGTCCTCCAAGGTGGTCGCATACGCCCAGGGTCTGGACATGATCCGCACGGCGAGCGAGCGCTATGAGTGGGACGTCGACGTCGCCGAGGTCGCCAAGATCTGGCGGGCCGGCTGCATCATCCGGGCGCGGCTGCTGGAGCGTATCCGCAGCGAGTATGCCGAGGGCCAGCTGACCACGCTGCTGGAGGCGGAGTCGATCGCGGCCGAGCTCGGCGAGGCCCAGGACGCCTGGCGCCAGGTCGTCGGCCTCGCCACCACGGCCGGGGTGCCGGTCCCCGGGTTCAGCGCAGCACTTGCCTACTACGACACGGTGCGGGCACCGCACCTGCCGGCCGCCTTGGTGCAGGGGCTGCGTGACTTCTTCGGCGCCCACACCTACGAGCGCACCGACCGCGACGGCTCGTTCCACACGCAGTGGTCCGGCGACCGGAGCGAGATCGAGGCCTGAGGTCGGCCGACGCACGACCTCGCGCACATTGCGCGGCCGCCGGAGACCGCGCGATGTGCACAATCCCGCGCAGTTCGGCGAGACGGGTCGACTCCATCCGTGGACGACGTCAGATGAGGCGGATGGCGGGCGGACGCAGACGCGCGCACCGAGGCAGGCCGCGGTCGTCGGTGAGATCAACCTCAACCATGACATCCTCGGCACCTTCGGGCAGGTCTGCGAGCATGAGCTTGGCGCGCATGACCATGGTGAAGGTCTCGTCGGTGTGGGTGCCCAGGTGAGGTAGACGAAGCGAGCCCCCTTGACGCCGTGCACGGCGGGGCCGTGGAAGTCGGCCTTGTCGGTGCGAATGTCCGTGACCCACTCGGCTCGCGTCGCATCTCCGGGAGCGAGGCCAGAGGCCACCCGGCCGACCTGTAGGCCGACGTGCACGTCGTCGTAGGGACCGCAGCGGCGCCCGGGGAGGTGGTGGCCGCGAATGACCAGGCGCATGCACCGAGCGTAGACCCGATCGTGCACATTGCGCCTCGATCAGCCCGTGTGCCTGCCAACCGTCGCGGGGGCTCAGCCCAGCCCGTCGGCGATGCGGCAGAACATCGGGTCGGTGAAGCCGGGCAGATCCCGGAACACCGCAGCCACCTCCGCATACCGTCGCTGCGCCTCCGGATCCGGCGTGAAGGTGCGGCCCTGGCGCACCATCGCGCCGAACGCGGTCTCCCAGTCGGGATGCACCCCTGCCGACGGCGGCACACACGGCCGTTCCCAAACCCGCGGCGTCCGGCATACCCGCTCTGATCGCCGGCCGGCCCCAGGAGTCGGCGACGATCTGCATCATCAAGTCCGACCAGGCGCCCCGCCCGAGACGATGACCTCGAGATGTGGCGTCGACAGCGCCTGCGCCATCGCCTCGGCATGCCCAAGCATGGTCAGCGCGATGCCCTCCAGCACCGAGCGGTAGAGGTGGTGCGGGCCTCCAGCCAGTCCAGCGTCGCCATCGGCTCGACCCCCGTCGCCGCCGAGCCGACCAGGTCGCGCAACCACGACACCGTCGACATCCCCCGCCGGATGCCGCCGCTCTCGTAGAGGTAACGCCCTGGCACCGCCGCGTCATTGACCCAGACGCGCGCCTCGCCCGCATCCGGATCGGTGCCCGGAGTCATCGACGCGATGTAGGTGCCCAGCGACAGCAGCAGCGCCGGCGGCGCCAACAGGCCGGCACCGAGCGCCTCGACCGCCTTGTCGTTGGCGGTGGCGTGCACCGGGCAGCCCTCCGCCAGGCCGGTGGCGGCGGCCGCCTCCGTCGTCACCGATCCCAGCCGCTCACCGGGGTCGACCAGGTCGGGCAGCAGGCGCCTCGGCATACCGGTCCGCTGCTCCTGCGCCGGATCGCTGGACCAGTCCCGCGTGGCCCGGTCGATCGGCCACATGCCCTGGTAGGTCGCGGCATTGTCCCGGCGTTCGCCGGTGAGCCGCATCGTCAGATAGCCCGCCGCGCTGGCCACCGTCGCCACCGACGGCGCCGGATCGGCCAGCGGCCGGCCCACCCGTGCGTCCATCCAGCTCAGCACCGGCTCGGTCAGCCGGCCGTGGCCATCGAGCAGAGCGCGGCAGTAGCGGATGCTGCACAGCCCGATCGCCGTGATGTCCGCGGGCGTGCCGGCGAAGGCGTCGAGCGCCTCCCGGATCGCCACGACAAGGGAGTCCCACAGGTCGTCACCAGGGTGCACGGCATACCCGTCCGGTCCGAGCTCGTAGGGCCGCAGCGCCGTCCGTCCGGTGGCGTGCACCGCGCCGGTCTCGTCGATCACCGACACCTTGGTGCTCTGCGAACCGCCGTCGATCGCCAGCAGGTATGCGGTCGCGCCCGTCGCAGCCTGCCACCAGGCGGCCCGTCGTGCCACCGTCCTCCGCCAGGGCCGGCACCAGGACGTCGGCCCCGGCTCGAGCCAACGCCACCGTGAACGCCCGCCCGAGCCCGATGTTGCCTCCGGTCACGATAGCCCGCTTGCCGCGCAGGGAGAACGCGTCGAGGCTGAAATCATCGATGGGCATCAGCCCACCTCGACCGAGACCCTCGGGGCGAGCACGTCATCGAGCACACCCTCACGCTATCCGCCCGCCCGCAGTCGCCGGCAAGACCCGCTACTGGGAAGACGTTGGTAGGCTTCTCCCTATGAGATCGACCGTCGACTCCGTAGGCAGAGTGGTGCTGCCCAAGCCACTACGGGACGCCCTGGGCATCACGGCCGGGTCCACCGTCGACATCTCGCGCTACGGCGCGGGTCTGCAGGTCACCGTCGGTGGGCGGACCGCCCGGCTGGTCGAGGAGGATGGCGTCCTGGTGGCCACGAGCGAGACCGAGATCGACGACGAGACGGTCTTCGCTCTCATTGACGCCGGACGTCGGTGAGCGCTCCGCTCGCGCTCGACACGAGCGTCGCCATACCGCTGCTGCTGACATCCCACGCCGCGCACGGCAGGGTCAGCCAGTGGTGGGCTGGACGCCGGGTCGCGCTGTGCGGGCACGCCCTCGTCGAGACGTACTCGGTCCTGACCCGCCTCCCGGGTGACGCACGGCTGTCCGGACCCGACGCTGCACGTCTCATCGCTGCTCGCTGCGAGCCCGCCCTGGTCCCCGATCAGGCCTCCTACGTGCGGCTTCCGGACCTGTTGGCCGACGTCGAGGTGGTCGGCGGCGCGGTCTACGACGCCCTCGTCGCCCTCGCGGCCGTGGCCAACGACGCCGTCCTGGCCTCGCGCGACAGCCGCGCCCAGGCGACCTACGAGCGGGTGGGTGCCAGGGTCGAGATGGTGGGCTGACCGCGTTTGCGGCCGCGGTGAGGTCAACGATGCAGGTCGATCTCCACCCAGCTGGTGGTATGCCGTGATTCGAGCGTCCCCGACCACGCTGCAGGCAGCACGACCACTCCGCCAGGTGCGATGAGGCGACCGTCCGGCATACCGACCTCGCCGGTGAGCACGATGATGGTCCGGGGGCTGGGCCGCGCCGCGACGCTCACCTGCTCAACATCGAGCCCCCTCGCTGGGACCCGCCGGACGGTGAACGCCTCGGAGCGCACGACCACACCGTCGTCGCCGCGCACGGCAGGCGGGTCGAGGTTGACCGACCACTCCGCACGAAGGCAGGTCATTGCCTCGTCGCGGTGCAGATCTCGCGGCGCCCGGCCGTACTCCTTGGTCCAGTCGTAGAGCCGGTAGGTCGTGTCCGACGGGGTCTGCGGCTCGGCCACCACCACACCGGCCCCCAAGGAGTGGATCAGCCCCGCGGGCACGTCGTGCACATCGCCGACCCGTGCCGGCACGGTGCGCAGCAGCTCGACCAACGCCGGGGTGCCGAAGGCCCCCTCGACCTGCTCCGGCGTGACCCCTGGTCGCACGCCCAGATAGATCTGCGCGTCGGGTTCGGCCGCGACGACCACCCAGGCTTCGCTCTTGATGTGCGCACCGGGCAGCTCGTCGATGACGGCGGCCGAGGGGTGGACCTGCACCGACAGATGCTGGCCGGCGTCCAGGTGCTTGACCAGCAGCGGGAAACCACCCCAGGACGTCGCGTGCATCTCGCCGAGGAGCTCGACACCGTGGGCCGCCACCAGGTCCCGCAGGGTTCGTCCTGAGCTCTCCGGGCCCAGGACGACGCTGCTGCACAGCGGATCACCTGCGGCGTCACCCGTGCCGCCGAGGTCGGTGACGTCCCAGGACTCCCCGATCAGCGTGTCGTCCGGCAGGTCCCGTCCAAGATCCGCAAGCCGTCGCCCACCCCACGGCTTCTCGACCAGGATCGGCTCGAAGACCAGCGGTCCCAGAGCCCTCACCCCGAGCTCCTTGCCTGGGCGCCGGATCGCTCGTCCGCCGAGGCAGGTGTCGAGGCGAGCAGATCGTCCGCCATCGCGAGCGCTCCCAGCACGCCCGCCTGACCGTCCAGCGCTGGCGGTCGGATGTAGTCGCTGCCCACCTGGGACAGCGGGTGGTCGTCCAGATATCCGGCGACCAGTCGGGCGCTGTGCTCCCGGGTTCGCTCGCGCAGACCCGGCACGGCGCTGATACCGCCACCGAGCACGACGCAGCCCGGCATCAGTCCGTAGGTGATCGCCACGACAAGCTGGGCGAGGTAGTAGCCAGCGAGATCGGCGATCAGGGGGTCCAGCTCCGGGGCGCGCACACCGTGTCGCCCCCATCGTTGCTCCAGCGCCGGGCCCGCGGCCAAGCCTTCCAGGCAGTCGGCGTGAAAGCTGCAGTGACCCGCGAAGGTGTCCCTGGGGTGGCGACGCACGAGCAGATGGCCCAGCTCGGGGTGCCCGCCGCCGTACCCCTGCAAGGTGTGGCCGCCGACGACACCACCGACCCCGACCCCTGTCCCGACCGTGACGTAGACAACTGGGTCGAGCCCCTGTGCCGCTCCCCATCTGACCTCGGCCAGGGCCGAGGCGTTGACGTCAGTGTCGATCGCTACGGGCACCGCGAGGGCGGTGTGCAGCAGATCCTTGATCCGAACCCCGGTCCAGCGTGCCTTCGGGGTGCGCCCGAGCACGCCATGCTGAGGACTCTGCGGGTCCAGATCGACGGGGCCGAAGGTGCCCAGCCCGATGGCCTCGAGATCGTCTCCGGGGACCGTGTCCCTGAGGAACTCAACGATCTGTCCCACTGTCTCCTCCGGGTGGGATGTGGGGATGGTCGTCCGGTGGAGGATGCCACCTCCGCGCTCGGCGACGGCGCAGACGACCTTTGTCCCACCCGTCTCGATCCCGGCGATCACTCGGCTGCTCCGTCGAGGCCGCTCGCACCGGGCCGGTGACGGTCCCCGAGCACCCGAAGGACCGGCGATGTGCTCGACACCGCGGTCAGTCTGTCCTCAGGGACGTCGCCCACCCCGGGCAGGCCGGTCAGGGTGAGACTGATCCTCTCGCCGGGCAGCACGCTCACCATCATCTCGTCAACGTGCGCGGCAGCCGGGTCCAGTCCCAGCTCGTGAGCCGCCCGGTCGGGATAGACGATCAGGTCTCGCAGCAAACTGGCTGCCGCGATGTCCAGCACCATGGCGTCGTCGGTGACCTCTCGCACCGAGACCTCGAAACGAGGAGGAGGCAAGGTCATCCTGGCCTCCTTCACGAAGGGCCACCAAGAGCGACGGCCCTCAGTGTCCTGCACCACCAGCAGCTCTGCGGCTGGGTCGTCCGGCACGACGATCCAATCATCCAACCGCGCGCAGGCAGTCCCCCCTGCGGTCGCGCCCAACTCCACGTCGGCGCCGGCAAGTTCGGTGCCGTGCAGATCAACCCGGCGCACCGTGACCGCGAGGTCCCACTGCTCTGGACTGTCGTTCACCGCGAATACCGCGACGTCTCCCGGACGGGATGCGCCGTCTGCTCCGGCCACGTGTCGGGGTTGCAGTGTCAGCAATCTGTCCGCGAAGCCTCGGCGCAGGGCGTACCAGAGCGGCTTGAGGTGCTCGTCACCGTCGACCGCGGCCCAGGACACGACGGGCCAGCAGTCGTTGAGCTGCCACACGACGACGCCGGCGCACCGTTCGCGACTGCGCAACCACTCGGTGCCGGACTGCTGACTGCGGGCTTGCAGAAGCTGGGTGAGGTAGTGCCAGCCGTCGGGGTCCGCAGCGCCGCCGAAGTTCTCCTCGAGTCCGCGGTTGAGCTTGAGCTCGCCGTCAGCCGCACGGAGGTGGTGTCGCACGCCAGGGTTCGTGAGGTCGAGCGATCCCTGCGGAACAGCCCGACGCAGTGTCGTCCACGCCGGCGGCGCGCACCAACCCATCTCGGAGACGAACGCTGGGTCGACCGCACGGTAGTGCTCGAAGTCGATCTCGTTCCAGACCTCCCACAGGTGCACCGGGCCGCGAGCAGGATCGGAGGGGTCGAGGTCGACGGATCCGGACCAGGGCTGTTGCCGACATACGGTCTTGAGGGGTCCAGGCTGGCCACCACGTCGGGTAGCAGTTCGCCGTAGATCCTCGCCCCCCAGGATCGTCCCTGCAGCTCGGCCTGCCAGCCCCAGCTGTGCCACCCCCAGACGCACTCGTTGCCGCCACACCAGATCACCAGGGACGGGTGGTGGGACAGGTCCGTCACGGCCTGCTCGGCCTCCGCGGTGATCCGGTCGAGCATCTCGGGTGACTCATCGTATGCCGCGCAGGCGGAGAGGAAGTCGTGCCAGACCAGCAGTCCTCGCTCGTCGCATGCCTCGAGGAAGTCATGATTTACGACATACCCGCCGCCCCAGACTCGAAGGAGGTTGGCACCCCCGGCCACGGCCTGGTCGAGCCGGCGCCTGATCCGTTCCGGTGTGACCTCCGCGCTGAACGGATCGTCCGGGATCCAGTTGTAGCCGCGCACCCGCACCTGGCGCCCGTTGACCTGCAGATGCCAGCGCCGGCCGAGTTCGTCCTCAGGCTCCTGGATCTGCACCGTGCGCAGGCCGGTACGTCGCGACTACCCTGTTGCTCTCGGCGACCGCCGACCGCTCGCGACAGGAGGCCCAAGTCGTCGAGGCGGTGCTGGAGCGGCGGGTGCGAGCGCTGCTCCTGGTGCCGGTCTCCCAGGACCACTCCTACCTGGAGGGTGAGCGACAGCTCGGCACGCCCATCGTGGCCGTGGACCGTCCCCTGATCGACGCGCTGAGCGACAGCGTGGTGTTCGCCAACCGGGAGGGAGCACGCAACGGCACCCGTGCGCTCCTCGATGCTGGTCACCGGCGGATCGCGTTCGTCGGGAGCCGACCGACGCTCTACACCCACGGTGAGCGACTCAGCGGCTACCGGGACGCGTTGGTCGAGCGGGGCATCACCCCCGACCCGGCGTTGGAGCGCACCGACGCCCCGGACATCGACTCCGCCGCCCGATCGACGATCTCGCTGCTGCAGCTGAGCGAGCCGCCCCAGGCCATCGTCGCCGGCAACAACCGTGCCGCAATCGGGGTGCTGGAGACCCTGCGCGCACAGCATGCGTCACCGGGCCTGATCGCCTTTGACGACTTCGAGCTCGCTCGGACCTTGGGGATCAGTGTGGTGGCCCACGACGACCTCGAGATGGGGCGCACTGCCGCGTCGATAGCCATTGCTCGCCTGCGCGGGGAGAGTGGCCCGTCCCGCCAGGTCGTCCTTCCGACGCGGCCCATCCTTCGCATGTCGCACCTCAAGGAGGGGTTGCAGTGACGCTCAGCCCTTCTCCGGACCTGCTCATCCTGCATACCGACCAGTGGCGCTGGGACGCGCTGGGGTGCCTCGGCTCACCGGTGCGCACCCCAGCTGTGGACCGGCTCGTGGCGGATGGCGTCCACTTCGACCATGCGGTGGTCCAGTCCCCCGTGTCGATGCCCAGCCGCGTCTCGATGCTGACCGGTCGCTACCCCTCCTCGCTCGGGATCACGTCCATGGGCGTGCCCGTCCCGATCGACGTGCAGACCCTTGCCACGGTGCTTCGCCGACGAGGCTGGCGGACCGCCAACCACGGCAAGCTGCACTTCCAACCCCACGCCAACCGCGACCACACCGGGCCGCACCCCTCCTACGGGTTCGACGTGCTCAAGCTGTGCGACGAACCCGGGGTCTATGAGGACGACTACCGGGCGTGGGTCCGATCCGTGGACCCGGCCGCGGTGGGCTCGATCTCGATCGGGCTGCCCCCCGCTGCAGCACAGTGGCAGTCGATGATGGGACTGGATCCCCGGGTCATGCACCCCGACGACGGCCCGCGCGAGGACTTCGACGGTCCGCACCCCTTCGGGGCCGACGAGTCGCTGGCCCATACAGCGTGGGTGGCGAGCAGCGTCCTGCAGCACCTGGCCGCGCTACCCCTGGACCAGCCGTCGATGTGCATCGCCAACTTCTTCGCCCCGCACCCGCCGTTCTACGTCCCGCAGCGGTTCCTGAACCTCTACGAACGATCCGCTCTGCCCCGCCTGCGCTGGACGATCAAGAGCGGGCTGAACAGCCCAGCACCGAGCTCACCGACTCCCGCCTGCGTGCGATCAAGCACGGGTACTTCGCAGCCCTCAGCGAGTTGGACCATCACATCGGGCGGATCCTGGAGGGTCTGGAGGCACTGGGACGGGCCGACCGGACCATGGTGGTCCTGTTGTCCGACCACGGAGAGTGGCTCGGGGACCACCTGCGTCTGGCCAAGGGCTACCCGGCCGACGACCCGGTGGCCCGGGTCCCCCTCGTGATGCGCTGGCCCGACGGGATCGTCCGACCTGGCCGGCGGGTCAGTGACGTCGTCGAGCTCACCGACGTCATGCCCACGGTCCTGCAGGCCCTGGGCATCCCGGTACCGACGGACGTGCAGGGCCAGTCCTTGTTGTCCGCGCTGCGGGACGAGCCGCTGGACCGGCTCGACATCGCGATCACCGAGCACGAGCGGTGGACGTCGGTGCGCTCCTCAACCCATCACTACCTGGTGCACGAGGACGGCCGAGAGCGCCTCTGGGACATGGTCGAGGACCCCACCGAGCACCGCGAGCTCGGGCAGGACCGGGGTCAGGACCCGGTGGTCCACACGGCCTTGACCCGGCACCGCTGTCTCCTCCTGCAGCGACAGCTCCAGGCCCGACGAGAGCTGCCGAGGACCTACCCTTACTGACTTGCGGCGACTCGCTGCATACCTGCTGGTGAGGCACCCTTAGCACCAAGCCGTCCCTCTGTCTCGCGCGATCCAGGAGCTACCCATGGTGCACGTCACCCGTCAGTTCGCCGTCAACGTCGACCAGGCCGCGGCCATCGACTACTTGAAGGACTTCTCCAACGCGGTCGAGTGGGATCCCGGCACCGTGGCCTGCGAGCGCATCGACGACGGACCGATCCGCGTGGGCTCCCGATGGCACAACACCAGCAAGCTGATCGTGATCAACACCGAGCTGGAGTACGAGCTCACCGAGCTGCGTGACGACGGTCTGGTCTTCGTCGGCACCAACACCACCGCGACGTCCTACGACCGGATCAACGTGATCTCCACCGGTGGCGGCGCCCGGCTGACCTACGACGCCACGGTGACCTTCAACGGCAAGGCGCGGTATACCGATCCGCTGATGACGCTGGTCTTCCTCAAGCTGGCGCGCGACACCGTGCGCGACCTGACCCGGGCCCTGGAGGCCCTCCCCCGCCGCTGAGCCGACCATCGCAGCGTCATACGGATTCTGCGCTCTGGCGCACATTCCGTATGACGTAGGGGCCGGAGGTTGGCAGGTGGGCAGGTGGCACCAGTCAGCGCAGCCACCGGCTCCAGATCACGGCCCAGACGGCGACCGGGACGACGACCGCGGCGGCCGGCGACCCGGCATACAGCGCCCAGAACGCCGCCGCTGCGCCGACGGCCATGCTGATGTCCTCGATGCGAGCGTGCTCCGTCCTCCCCTGGCCGAGCGGCGCGAGGGCGACGGGGGCAGGGCGCCGACCCACATCCCACCACCACCGGCCGGACCGGCGGCCGCCATGTCGCTCGGCGTGCGCCCGCAACAGCCACGCGGCCAGTGGCGCGGTGAGTCCGAAGGTGATCACGAGCAGCACCCCCTGCAGCTCGCTGAACCGGCCCCCTGCACCCATCAGCCCGACCAGGAACAACCCGATCAGCCACAACACCCACCCGGCAGCCAGCACGAACGAGACGGCCTCAGTCAACAGCCGGGGGCCCGCAGCAGCGAGCCGGGCCAGCCACGAGTGCTCGGACGGCTCGGTCATGTCCCCATCGTCCCCCGTCGCGAGGTCTGCGCTACGGCCCGCTCATCGCCGCTGCGGCGGCCGGCGCACCAGGATCAGGGTCCACACGGCGACGGGCACCACGAGCGCGGCGAGCAGCGAGCCGGCCCAGACCGTCCAGAACAACCCCACACTGCCCACCGCCAGCGCCGCCTCGCGCACCCGGGCGCGACGCCGTGCCGGCCACCGGATCGCCGCCGCCAGGTGGCGGCGCAACCCCCAGACCCCGCCGGACTGCGGACCCGCGACTCGCTCGACGTGCAGCACCACCACCCACCCCACCACGGGCGCCAGCAGCCCGAAGCCGACCACCAGCATGGCCTGCGCCCGATCGGAGAACCGCCCGTCCACGGCCATGACCAGCACGATCGCCGCGGCCGTCAGGTAGACCAGCCACACCGCGAACAGCACGAACGACACGAGCTCCTCGCGCAGCCAGCCGGGCACCCGGTCGCTCACTGCAGCCATCGGCCGGCGCGGTCGCGGTGCTGCTGCTGCTTGTCCTCCTCGAAGCCGTCCCACAGCCGGGTCATCATCCGGGAGCGGTAGCCCGCCTCGAGAACCTCCCGGTGGTCGGCCACGAAGGCCCAGTACAGTCCGTCCCAGTCCTTCGTCCACTCCCCGCTGGTGAGGTCCGACATCTTCCTCAGGTAGTTGGACCCCGAGACGTAGGGCTTGGTGGTGATCGCCTCACCGGCCGCGAACTGGCTCATCGCGTAGACGTTGGGCACCATCACCCAGTCGTAGGCGTCGACAAACATCTCCATGAACCACTCGTAGACCTCGGTGGGGTCGATGCGCAACAGGCACATCGCGTTGCCCAGCACCATCAGCCGCTCGATGTGGTGGGCGTAGCCGTGCTCCAGCACCCGGGCGATGACCAGGTCGACGGGGTCCAGACCGGTCTCCCCGCTCCACCAGCCGGGGCTCAGCGACCGAGTGTGCTGCAGCCGGTTGGCGGTGCGCATCCGCCCTCCCCACAGGTGGTAGGTCGCCCGCATGTACTCCCGCCAGCCGATCACCTGCCGCACGAACCCCTCCAGCGAGGCCAGCCCGACATCCTGCTCGTCGGCCGCCCGCAGGGCCCGGCTCACGACATACGCCGGCTCGAGGAGGCCGATGTTGAGCCCGGGGGTGAGCAGGGCGTGGAACAGGTAGGGGTGCTCGCGGCTGATCGCGTCCTCGTAGGGGCCGAACTCGGCGAAGCGGTGCTCCAGGAACTCCTCGTATGCCGTGGCCGCCTCCTCGTGCGAGGTGGGCCAGGCGAAGGTCTCGGCATCGCCGGGGGCGTCGGGGAAGGCCCGCGCCACCCAGGTGATGGCCTCGGTGACAGCGGTATGCCGAGGCACCGGCTCCACGTCCCGCACCGGGTGGCCCTTCGGCAGCTTCTTGCGGTTGTCGGGGTCGAAGGACCACTGCCCGCCTACCGGTTGGTCGCCGTCGACCAGGATGTCCAGGCGCTGGCGCTGCCAGGCGTAGAAGTGCTGCATCCGCGCGGTGTTGGCGCCGAACCACTGCTCGATCTGCGCTCGCGTGGTCAGGAAGTTGGGCGACTCCAGCACCTCGGCACTGCCGGCGAGGCCGAGATCGTCGAGCACCTCCTGGGTGCGCCGCTGCAGCCAGTCGTCGACCACGTCGTAGTAGCCCACCCGGTCCGGGGCGAGGTCACGCAGCACCTCCGCGAGCCGCTGCATACTCGGGCTGTCGGGATCGGTCTCCACCACGTGCACCTCCCGGCCGGCGTCGCGCAGGCGGTCGGCGAAGCGGCGCATCGAGGCCTGGTGCAGCACCAGCTTCTGAGCGTGGAAGGCGAGCTGCCGGAAGTGCAGGTCGTCCTCGACCAGCACGAAGCTGGTGCCCTCAGGCGCAGCCAGGTGCTCGACGAAGAGCTGGTGCGGATAGACCAGCCGGACCGGGCCGCTCATCGTGCCTCCATCGCCTCGCTACGATTCCACCGCGGACCCCCGCGGGCGCCGGTGTCGGCGGCGCGGTACCGTCGTGACCTAGAAACTACACTTAGTGAAGGAGCCTCATGAGCGTGTCGTACACCGTCCCCGGTCTCAGCGACGAGCAGGGACAGGACGTGATCGCGACCCTGCAGCAGCGGCTGTCCGCCTACAACGACCTGCACCTGACCCTCAAGCACGTGCACTGGAACGTCGTCGGCCCCAACTTCATCGGGGTGCACGAGATGATCGACCCGCAGGTCGAGCTCGTCCGCGGGTATGCCGACCAGGTGGCCGAGCGGATCGCGACCCTGGGTGGCTCGCCCAAGGGCACCCCCGGCGCGATCATCTCCGACCGCTCCTGGGACGACTACTCGATCGGGCGCGACACGGTGCAGGCCCACCTGGGCGCACTCGACCTGGTCTACGTCGGGGTCATCGAGGACAACCGCAAGGCGATCGCGAAGTTCGGTGAGATCGAGCCCGTCACCGAGGACATGATCATCGGCCAGACCGCCGAGCTGGAGAAGTTCCAGTGGTTCGTGCGAGCCCACCTGGAGGACATGGGCGGGCAGCTGGCCAACCAGGGCGCGCAGTCCGAGACGCAGGCGGCCGACGCCGCCCGCTGAGGTGGCTCGGGTGGGATGACCCTGACAACCGGCCGGGCCGATGGCCGGCACTGACACCCAGCCCCGCACCCCCAGGGAGCTGTACCGCTTCCTGCGCGCGGCGCTGGTGGAGCCGGTGCCCCGGGACCATCACCAGAGCGACCGGCAGTTCGTGCGCCGCCGGGTCGTCGCGGGGGTCACCCTGGTCGTGGGTTCGTTCGTGCTCGGCTTCGGGTTGACCCGGGAGCCGGGCTCGACCGCCTTCTACGTCTCCACCGTGGTGCTCGCCCTGGTGTGGACCATCGGGGCGTTCGTCTCGGGCCCGCTGCACCTGGGGTGGGCACACACCCGCAGCGGGGACCGGCACGCTCGGCCGATCATCCAGTCGCTCGCGTTGGGCGCCCTCGCGGTCGGCATCTTCTGCGCCGGAGCGGTGGTGGTGGCCCAGTTCGCCTTCTTGCGGGACCCGGTCAACGACGTGCTGGACTATGCCCGTTTCGCGTCGTTGCCCATGGTGGCCGGGATCACGTTCATCAACGGCGTGGCCGAGGAGCTGTTCTTCCGCGGCGCGGTGTTCGCGGCGATCGGGCGCACATACCCGGTGCAGATCTCCACCGTTCTCTACGCCCTGGCCACGGTGGCCACGCTCAACCTGATGCTGGTCTTCGCCGCCGGGGTGCTGGGAACCCTGGTCGGGCTGCAGCGCCGGGTCACCGGCGGGGTGCTCGGCCCGATCGTCACCCATCTGACGTGGTCGCTGTCCCTGCTGTTCCTGCTGCCTCCGCTGCTGGCCGCGCTCACCCCGATGGAGTGAGCGATCCTGGTGCGAGCATCCACTCTCCCGAAGGAGACCCCATGAACGCCCGACGTGCCCTGGTCACCGGTGCCACCGGATACATCGGATCCCGGCTGGTCCCCGCTCTGCTGCGGGAGGGCTGGACCGTGCGGGTGCTGACCCGCGACGGCGCCAAGGTCAAGCCACGGTCCTGGGGTGAGCAGGTCGAGGTCGCGCAGGGCAGCGCCGACGACAGCGAGCAGCTCGGGGCCGCGCTGGAGGGCGTCGACGTCGCCTACTACCTGATCCACTCGATGGACGGCGGGGGCGACTTCGTCGAGCGGGACCGGTCGATGGCCAAGCACTTCGCCGAGGTCGCCGCAAGCCGGTCGGTCGGCCGGATCGTCTACCTCAGCGGCCTCTACCCGCCCGACGAGGAGCTGTCCAAGCACCTCGGGTCACGCAAGGAGGTCGAGGACACCTTCCTGGCCTCCCCGGTCCCGACAGCAGTGCTGCGCGCTGCCGTCATCCTCGGCGCCGGGTCCGCCTCCTTCGAGATGTTGCGCCACCTGACCGAGCGGCTGCCGGTGATGATCGCCCCGCGCTGGTTGCAGACCCGGATCCAGCCGATCGCCATCGACGACGTCGTGCGCTACCTCGTGAGTGTCGGCGACCTGCCACCGGAGGTCAACCGCGGCTTCGACATCGGGGGCGAGGAGGTGCTGACCTACCGGGAGATGATCGGCCGGTATGCCGCGAGCTCGCACCTGGTGCAGCGCCGGGTCCGCACGGTGCCGGTGATGACACCGGGTCTGGCCAGCCACTGGGTGGGCCTGGTGACCCCGGTGCCGGCCAGCATCGCCAAGCCCCTGGTCGGGTCGCTGATCCACGAGGTGATCTGCAAGGAGCACGACATCGCCGAGTTCGTCCCGGACCCCGACGGTGGGTTCGTCGGCTTCGACGAGGCGGTGACCGAGGCGCAGGAGGGTCCGCAGGCCCGGGCGCTGCGCGGTGAGGTGGATCCGGATTTGCCGGCCCGGATCAGCGCTCCCGACCCGGAGTGGGCCGGTGCAACGGTCTTCCACGACCGGCACGTCGGGGTCGTGGACACCACGGCGGACCAGGTCTGGGCCGAGGTGGAGCAGCTCGGCGGCGAGCACGGCTGGCACGTCCCCGACATCTTCTGGCGGACGCGGGGGCTGCTGGACCGGGCGGTCGGTGGTCGGGGCCACCCGATCCACCGCGATTCGGGTCCGTTGCAGCCCGGGATGCAGGTGGACAGCTGGGTGGTCGAGCATGTCAAGCACCGCACGGGCTTCGACGAGGTGATGTTGCGCTCGCGGATGCGCCTGCCGGGTGAGGCGATCCTGATCCTCACCGTGGAGCCGGGTGACGAGGTGGGCACGACCCAGCTGACCCAGACCGCCCGGTTCACGCCGTCCGGGCTGCTCGGCCTGGGCTACTGGGGCGCGATGTGGCCCGCCCACACCGCGGCCTTCGCCGCCATGCATCGTGGGCTGGCCTCGGCTGCCGAGGCCCGCCAACCCGCCTGACCTGCGCAGAACCCCCGTGGTGGGAGCGCAGTCTCCCTAGCAGGTTCGGTGGAGGTGGCCTGCTGCGGCGCGGTGTCCGCTGACCAGGGCGCCCTGGATCGACGCGGTGTCCATGTGGTCGCCGCAGACCACCACCGAGTCGCCGGCCTGCATCGGGCGCCTGGTGCGCAGCGGGGGTGCCTGGGCCGGCAGCGCCTCGGGCACCTCGTGCCGGTGCACCAGCTCCCAGTCCCCGGTGTCCACGCCGTAGAGCTCTCCGGTATGCCGTCGCACCTGCTCGACGCTGGGGATCCCACCCGCTCCGTCGCGGATCAGGGCCGAGGCCTGCACCAGGTGCCGTCCCGGCGGGGCGTAGGAAGGGGCAGCGGCCGTGACGACCGCGGCGTTCTTGACCGGGCCCGATGTGGCGCCCCGGCCTTCCACGACCAGCATCGGCGGTGCGTCCGGCGCGACGGGCATGGTGAACCAGTCGGTCACGACACCTTTCATCGCCGGGGCCGGCACCCCGACCAGGTCCTGCGCCACCCGGGCCCCCGTGGCCACCACCACCAGGCGAGCGGTCCCCGTGAGACCGTCGGCGCGCACCGTGGCGCCCGATCGACCCTGCTCGATCGCGTGCACCCGCACCCTGGTGCGCACCGGGTGCACGAGGCCGGCCGCCAGCTGCTCCGGCAGCGCCTGCATACCCTCCCGTGGCAGGCCGGGAGCACCGAGCGCGAACATCCGCAGCTGCAGCCGGACGAAGTCCTGGGAGGTGCTGCCCTCGTCCTCCAACACCACCCCGGCGACGAAGGACTCGACGACCGCACGTAGCGGTCCGCTGAGCCCGGCAGCATCCAGGCCGGCACCCCAGGAGGTGTCGGGGCCGTGCTTCAACCGACCCGGCGGACCCAGCGCGGGGCCGGCCCACCGGGCCAGCGCCGCCAGCTGCGCGGGGTCGAGGTAGCCGCTGCGCAGCACGTCGGCGAGGTGGCCGGGCTCACGCCGCGGATCGGCCAGCACCGCAAACCGGTCGTCCCGCCGCACACCAGCACCCGAGCCGAACGTCTGCAGACCCAGCGCCCCCACGTCCACGTGCTGCTGCACGGCCGGGTAGGCCGGGTTGAGCACCTGGAAGCCCCGGTCCATCAAGAAGCCGTCGACCTCGTCGGTGCGGATCCGCCCCCCGACGTGGTCGGCTGCCTCCCACACCTGCACATGCAGCCCGGCGCGCTGCAGGGTGCGCGCGCACATCAGGCCGGCCAGCCCGGCGCCGACCACCAGGACGTCGCAGGTGCTGGGGGCGTCGCAGTTGTCGGTGACCGTCATGCCCCCAGTGTCCTACGAGGCCCGTTCGGTATGCGGTGCACCCGCCTGCGGAGAGACGGGTGTGCTGCGGCGCTGCTCCAGCCCCGCCATGGCCCACCGCACCGTGGCCGTCCCGACGTGCCCGAGCGGGTGCGCCACCCATCGGGCCACGACCTCGGGCACGGGCAGGCCGAGCATCTGGCGCGACCAGTCGGGCAGCAGGGCCACGCCACCGGCCGCGAGCGCGCCGTAGCCGGGCCGGGCCGCCCACGGCAGCGGCGGGCTCAGCAGCAGGAACCGGGCCGCCTCGATGGCAGCGGGCGTCGTCTCCAGCTCAGGCCGGTAGGACGCCAGCCGCTCCTGCAGCTCCGCAACCGTGGTGGGCGGGTCGAGCACCCCGAGCACCTTCGCCGAGACCCCCGCCTGGGCGACGTAGGTGTCGGCCTCCTGCTCGGTCAGCGGCGCCTTGGCGTAGGCCTGGAACCCCCGCAGGAACGAGTCGATCTCGGCGATGTGCACCCACATCAACAGGTGCGGGTCGCTGGCCCGGTAGGGCCGCCCCTTGTGGTCCTTGCCGCGCACCCGCTCGTGGATCGAGCGGACCTTGCCGATCGTCAGCTCGGCCTGCTCGATCGTGCCGAAGGAGGTGCTGGCCAGGTAGTCGCTGGTCCGCTGCAGCCGGCCCCACATGTCGCCCTTGTAGCCACTGTGCCCGGCCACCCCGGCCATCGCCAGCGGGTGCAGCATCTGCTGCAGCAGGGCCGTCACCCCGGCCGGGAACATCGCGGCGTCGGCGTGCACACGCCATACCGGGTCCTGCGGCGTGAACCACCGCTCCCCCTCGGCTCCCCAGATGCGCTGCGCCCGCTCGACCGCATCGTCACCGGCGACCTTGTCGCGCAGTGCCTGGCCGACGCGCAGCTGCAGACCTCCACTGGCGCGTTGAACCTGCTCACGCATGGTCTGGGTGACGGTGCTGACGGGGCGAGGGAGGGCAGTCATGCGGCGTCCTTCCGGTCGGTCGGTGCTGGTCGTATGCCGCGAAGCGGCCCTTGAGAGGATGGTGGCGAGGCGCGGTAGGGTCTGCTGCGCATAACGTCGACGGAGGACGAAAGATGCCGGCACCGCGCACCGCCGGCCGGCCCGGCGTTCTCGATCTGGTCGGTGATCTATCTGGGCCTGGCCGCCTACACGGCCTGGCAGTGGCTGCCCAGCCAGACCACCCGGGAGGTGCACCGACGCGTCGGCTGGCTCGCCGCCGCGTCGATGGTGCTCAACGCCCCGTGGCTGCTGGTCACCCAGCAGGGCTGGATCTGGCTGAGCGTGGGGGTGATCTTCGCGCTCGCCCTGGTGCTCGGGGTGCTGCTGCGACGACTGACCATGCTGGGCACCGAGGGCCTGCTGGACCGGGTCGTCCTCGACGGCACCTTCGGTCTCTACCTGGGCTGGGTGGCGGTGGCGACCTGCGCCAACGTCACCGCGGCCCTGGTCGCCGACGGGGTCGAGCCGGGACCGGTGGTCAGCGACGTCGCCGCGGTGCTCGTGCTGGCCGTCGTGGCCGCGCTCGGCCTGGTCTTCGCCCGGCGGCTCGGCGGGCGGTATGCCGTGGCCGCGGCGATGGGATGGGGGTTGGCGTGGATCACCGTCGGCCGGGTCACCGACGAGCCGGAGTCGCTGGTGACCGGGGTCGCCGCAGCGGTCGTCGCGGTGCTGGTGTTGGCCCTCCACGGCGTCAGCCCACATGCACGAGCTCATCATCCGGGTCTTTGATCCTGGCCTCGATCGTCTCGGCACCGTGCTTGGGCGGCCGGACCGACCGAGGCCACCAGAACGCGTCGCCCATCGTCACGCCGATGGCCGGCACCAGCACCGTGCGCACGATCAGCGTGTCGATCAGCACCCCGACGAAGATCACCACACCGAGCTGGGCCAGCACCACGAGCGGCAGCACCCCGAGGGCGGCGAACACCGCGGCCAGCAGGATCCCGGCGCTGGTGATGACCCCACCGGTGGCGGCCAGGGCTCGCAGCATCCCGGTGCGCGACCCGACGGTGCGGGCCTCCTCCAGGGCCCGGGTGACCAGGAAGATGTTGTAGTCGACGCCGAGCGCCACCAGGAAGATGAACGCCAGCAGCGGGACGCCGGCATCGAGCGCGGAGAAGCCGAACACCCCCGTGAACAGCCACCACGAGACACCGAGGGCACACACGTAGGTGAAGGCCACCGTGGTGATGAGCAGGATCGGAGCGACGACCGAGCGCAGCAGGCCGATGAGCGCCACCAGCACCAACCCGAGGATCAGCGGGAAGATGACCTGCCGGTCCCGAGCGGCGCCGTCGTCGATGTCGGCGGTCTCGGCCTCCGTGCCGGTGACGTGCGTCTCCGGCGGTGCCGCGCCCTCCAGCTCCCCCCGCAGGCCACCGATGGCCTGGACCGCGTCGCTGCTGCCGGGCTCCGGGCTCAGCACGACGTCGAACGTGGTGATCCCTGCTGCCTGGCCGCTCTGCCGCACCTCATCGACGCTGTCGACACTCAGGGCAGCCTCCTCGATCGCAGCCAGCTCGCCCTGGTCCGTGGAGCGGGTGACCACCACCGTGGGGTCCGTGCTCCCGGCGGGGAAGGAATCAGCGAGCCGGTTGGCTGCGGTGATCGCCTCGGGCTCCTCGAGGAACTGCTCGGAGGTGCTCAGTCCCAGGTCGATCCGGAAGACGCCCAGGCACATCACGGCCAGCACTGCGAGGGTGCCGATGATGAAGGCGGGGGGTCGCTTCTCGACGGCGTTGCCGACTCGACGCCAGATCGACCGGCCGTCCGCCAGCGCAGGCTGTCCCAGGCGGGGGATCAACGGCCAGAACACCCAGCGGCCGAAGATCACCAGCACGGCAGGCAGCAGCACCAGCGCGAACGTCGCAGCAACGACGATGCCGACCGCACAGGCCAGGCCTAGCCCCCGAGTGCTCGGGACCACCGACAGCAGCAGGGTCAGCAGACCGAGGAAGACCGTCGAGGAGCTGGCGAAGACGGCCTCGGCCGTGCGCCGCAGGGCCAGCAGCATGGCCTCGTGCCGACTCGCGTGGTTCTTCAGCTCGTCCCGGTAGCGCGAGATGAGCAGCAGGGAGTAGTCGGTGCCGGCGCCGAAGACCAGCACCGACAGGATGCCGACGGTCGACTCGTCGAAGGGCACGCCGGTCAGCTCGAGCACGTTGGTGGCGCCGATCCCGGCGACCCGGTCGCCGAGACCGACGACCGCCAGCGGGATGATCCACAGGATCGGGCTGCGGTAGGTCACCAGCAGCAGCACCGCGACGACCGAGGCGGTGGTGATCAGCAGGGTGACGTTGGCACCGTCGAAGACCGCAGCGAGGTCGGCCTGGATGGCAGCCGGGCCGGTGACCTGGGCCGTGACCCCGTCGGGCACGCCCTCGCCGAGCGAGTCGCGCAGCTCGCCGACCTGGTCGGCGGTCTCGGTCGCGGTCACCGCGGGCACCGCCAGCACGGCGATGGCCGCGGTGCCGTCCTGGGCTGACACCACCTGCACCGGCGGACCCTGGCCGCCGGTGTCGGGAGCCACCTGCTGGGACAGCTGCTGCAGCGCCGGCAGCTCGGCCTCGATGCCCCCGTCGCTGGTGTAGAGCACGATCGCACTGGACGACTCGTCCTCAGGCAGCTCCGAGAGCAGGGCGGTGCCCTCGGTGCTGTCGTAGCCGGCAGGCAGCGCGTCCAGCGGGGAGGGGTCGCGCTCCCCCTCGGGCAGCGCACCGGCCACCGCGAGGGCCAGCAAGAAGGTGACGAGGGCGACCATCCAGGCGGTCCGAGCGCAGGTGATCACCGAGGCGATTCTGCTCACGGATCCGATACTACGGGGATCGAAAGACTGGCGCCTATTCCCCAGCCTCTAGTCTGCAGAGGTGGACGAGGCGGAGACCTGGGCCGGGCAGGTGCAGGCGCTGTATGCCGGACCCCCAGCGGAGTTCGTGGCTCGCCGGACCGCGTTGGATCGGAGGGTCAGGAAGTCAGGGGACCGCGACGGGGCCGACGCGGTCTCGGCTCTGCGCAAGCCCACGGCCGCGGCCGACACCCTCAACCGGGTCGTGCACGCCGCGCATCCCGTCGTGGCCGACCTGGTGTTGCTGGGCTCCCGGCTGCGTCAGGCTCAGTCTGCCCTGGACGCCCGGGAGCTGGCAGCTCTGCGTGGGCAGCGCGACGCCCTCATCGAAGCCTGGGTGCTGGCGGCTCAGGAGCTGGGTGAAGGGCAGACCGCGGCGCTGCAGACGCAGCTGCGCGACACGGTCATCGCCGCCCTGGCTGACGAGAAGGCCCAGGAAGCGCTCTGCTCCGGGGTGCTGACCCGGGCGCTGAGCTACAGCGGCTTCGGCGAGGTGGACGTCTCCGACGCCGTGGCCCGCACCAGCACCGGCGTGCTGCTCACGCGGTTGGACGGCGGGAGGTCGGACGACGCCACCGAACCGAAGCCGGAGCAGAAGGTGGATCGCGAGCCTGCCGTCAGCGAGGCCGACGTGGCCGCGGCGCGGGCAGGCATCGAGGAAGCCGAGCGCCAGCGTGCCCGTTGTCGCGAGGAGGTCGCGCAGGCCGACCGACTGCTCACCCAGGCGCAGCGTCGGTCCGAAGCCGCGCAGACCGCATACGAGCGGGCCGTGCAGCGGCTGGAGGAGCTGACCGGGCAGGCGTCAGCACCCGGCTGAGCCGGCCGGCGACTCAGCCGCGGTCGCTGGCCTGGTCCAGCTTGCGCACCCCGCGCCACACCGTGGGGAAGAGCACCGCGGCGATCGCCCACTTGACGAGGCCGCCGAGGATGAAGGGGTAGAAGCCGTAGCCCAGGATGGTCTGCACGTCCGTGAGCCCGAGGACGACGGCCAGGTAGGGCAGGCCGAAGACGAAGGGCAGCAGGCTCGCCAACCCGAACCCGGCCAGGGACAGCAGCGGCCGGCGGTCCCACTGCCGCTCGGCGAGCCAGCCGATCGTGGCAGCAGCGAAGACGAAGCCGATGATGTAGCCGAACGAAGGTGCAGCGAGGGCGGTCAGGCCACCGCTTCGCTCGGAGAACCACGGCACGCCCGCGACCCCGACAACCAGGTAGGCGAGCATGGACAGCGCCCCCCGCCGCATACCGAGGCTGCCACCGACGAGCAGCACACCAAGAGTCTGGCCGGTGACGGGCACCGGCCACAACGGCACGCTGACCTGCGCGAGCAGCCCCACGAGCACGGCCCCGGTGAGCACGAGCGTGGCATCCGTGGTCAGCGAGCGGGAGACGAAGCGATCGGCCAGCACGGGCCGACGGGCGAGGGTGGCAGTGGTCACGAGGGCAGCTCCTGGGACGGGACGGCAGACATCGGGGTCGGGCTGCGGCACAGCCTAGCGGCCCGGGGCCACCGTCGTCCGTAGAGTGAGGCGATGTCCGACCAGGTGAGCTGCACCGTCGACGACGGGCTTGCGGTGGTGCGTCTGGAGCGGCCGGACAAGCACAACGCGCTGACCTTGGACATGCTGCGTGCACTCACCCGGACCTCGGCGAGCCTGCGCCGCGAGCCGCGTCTGCGGGCGGTCGTGCTGACCGGCTCCGGGCCGTCCTTCTGCAGTGGGCTGGACATCCCCTCGGTGCTCCCGGAGCGGGTCGGCCTGGCCCGGGCCTTCGTGCCGCAACCGCTACGGGGGACCAACGTGTTCCAGGAGGCGTGCTGGGGCTGGCGGCGGGTGCCCGCGCCGGTGCTGGCCGCAGTGCACGGTCACTGCTACGGCGGCGGGCTGCAGCTGGCCCTGGGCGCCGACCTGCGCTGGACCTCCCCCACTGCCTGTTGGTCGGTCATGGAGGGCCGGTGGGGGCTGGTGCCCGACATGGGCGGGGTGCAGGCACTCTCGCAGCTGGTCGGCATCGAACAGGCCAAGCGACTCACGTTTGAGGCCGCCACCATCGAGGGGCCCGAGGCGGTGCGGCTCGGACTCGCCGGAGAGTGCGTGGATGACCCGTATGCCGCCGCGCTGGCCTGGGCGCAGGAGGTGGCGACCCGCTCGCCGCACTCGCTGGCCGAGGCCAAACGACTCTTCGAGCAGACATGGGCCCAGGGGGCGCGGCGGACCCTGGCCGCCGAGCGGCGGGCGCAGCTGCGTCTGCTGCTGCGCGGCGCCGGCCGCCGGACCCGCTGACCGATGTGCGCGCGGACGCGGCCTGCGCAGGCCTCAGTGGCGCGCACAACGGTCGGTGGGTCAGTCCTTGAGCTGGCTGGTGCGCAGCAGCCGCGGCAACGTCACCAGCAGCAGCCCACCGACCACGTTGGCCAGTGCGACATACCAGAACCACTGCAGCCACCCCAGGTAGCTGACGCCCTCGGCGCCGATGTGCAGTGCGCCGAAGATGATCACCGAGTCCAGGATGGAGTGGAACAGCCCGACCCCGATCAGCAGCACCGCGCCGGCGACAGAGGCCGCCAGCGTGGCCGCGTCGCTGGAGCTCCCGGACTGCATCCTGGTCATCAGGGTGATCGCTCCGCCACCCAGCAGCGCCAAGCAGACCGACTTCCAGCCCAGCGGCGACTCGACGTAGTGCAGCGCCTCCTCGGTGATCGTGCCGTGCAGCTCAGGCATCGCGGTCACCACCAGCCACATCAGCAGCCAGCCGCCCAGCAGGTTGGTGACCAGGGTGAACCCCCACAAGCGCATGAGCTGCAGCACGGTCCCGCGCCCCGCGAAGATCGCCATGATGGGGTAGAAGAAGCCTTCGGTGAACAGCTCGGAGTGGGCCAGGTAGAGCGCCACGAAACCGATCGAGAAGGCCAACGCTCCCAGCAGGTGACTGTCGGTCTCGTGCAGCACGACCAAGTAGGCCAGCACGCCGAAGCCGATCTCGATGCCGCCCAGCAGCCCGGTGGTGAACAGCACCCGCTGTGAGCGGTGCAGTCGCTCGCGGCCCTCCTCCACGGTCGCCCCGAAGGAGCCCTGGACCTCCTCGTCGACCTCCTGGTTGGCGCTCTGCCGGCGCCCCCTGGGGGCGCCCTGGTGCTCCTCACCGGCCCGGTCGTCGGTCGCAGTCATGACAGCCCCTTCGGTCGGCTGCGCTGATGCTACGTGCTCGGGCGGATGCCGGCGCGACGGCTGCTACTTCAGGTGTGCGAACAGTGCGGCGTGCGCGAGCGCATCGTCGCCCAGGACCAGGATGGCCTGGGTGGGCCCCTTGGCTGCTCCCTTGCCGGCGACGAAGGTGATGCGCAGGTCCGCCTGCCCGCCGGCAGGGAGGGTCAGCGACGACGGGGTCACGGCGAAGTCGCCCTCGCCCCCCTGGTCCTGCACCTGCGCCGGCAGCACGAGCTCGGAGCCGGTCAGGTTGGTCACGCTCACCGTCTGCGAGCGCAGCGCACCGCTGCCGGAGGGAACCGCGCCGAACGAGACGCTCGGGCTGCTCAGCGCCACCTGCGCCGTCACGGACCCCTCGAGGTCGGCCAGGCCGGAGCCGACGTGCTGCACGTCGGTGTCGGCCGACGTGGGGTTGGCCGTCTCGGTCACCGCGTCGCGGTCGGCAGTGTTGATGATCGCCGAGCGCACCATCCAGGCCTCCCAGCCGGGGTGGGCCTGCCGTACGACCGCGGCCATGCCCGCCAGGTGCGGTGCCGCCATCGAGGTGCCGGACAGGAAGGCCCAGCAGCTGGGGGCACCGTCGCCGCAGTACTGGCTCGGGAAGGACGACAGCACGTTGACCCCTGGGGCCACCACGTCCGGCTTGACCGCGTAGCTCACATCGGTGGGCCCCCAGCTGGAGAAGCTGGCCAGGATGTTGTCGTTGCCCGAGCGCAGGTAGGCCTGCTCGGCGCCGACCGTGACGTCCTCACCGTCGAGCGCCATCAGCTCGGCGCGCGTGCCCAGCGGGGCCATGACCGCGGGGATCGTCGTGCTGTATGCAGGGTCGACGGCCATCGCGATCGGGTCGCCCGGGACGCTGTTGACGATGACGACGGCCACGGCGCCGGCCCGCTGCGCCGCATCGACCTTGGTGCCGAACGTGCACCCACCCCGCGAGATCAGCGCAGTGTGGCCCGCCAATGAGTCGGCGGGCAGCGCCGTGCAGGCGGTGCCCAGCCCGGCCCCGTCGGCGACCACCCCGAGCGGTGCGGTCAGGTCCTCCTCCGGCACCGCGAACTCGCCGGTCGCGGCCACGGCCACCCGGCCCGCGACCCCCTCGATGGGCACTCCGACGTAGTGGCCGACCGTGGAGGCACCGGCAGTGAGCGCCCGCTGCGCCGACCCCGGGGAGCCCACGGTGCCCGCACCGGGGCCGTCGTTGCCGGCCGAGACCGCGACCACGATGCCGGCCCGGTCGAGGTTGTCGACAGCCCGGGTGAGCAGATCCTGGGCACCCGAGGCGTCGCCGCCCAGGGACATGTTGATGACGTCCATGTCGTCGTCCGCGGCGGCCTGCAGCGCGTCGAGGATGTCCTCGCTGCGGGCACTGGCGACCTCACCCGGGAAGACGTTGTAGTTGCCCAGCAGGGCCCCGGGTGCCACCCCGCTGGGGTCGTAGTCGATCGCAGCCCCGCTGACCTGAGCCGAGGTGTGCAGGTTGCAGGCGATGGTGCCGGCGACGTGGGTGCCGTGGGAGTCCACGGCAGCTGCGGTCAGTCCCTGGTTGACCGCCTTGTTGTTGTGGACCTCGGCGACGACCACCTTGTCGTTGGTCAGGTCGCGATCCCCGCTCTGGTCCTGGTCGGGGTAGGCCGTGTCGTCGAAGCAGGGGTGGGTGACGTCGATGCCGCTGTCGATGACGCCGACTCGCACACCGGCGCCGGCCCAGCTGCTCGGGTCGGCGTCCTGGTCGGAGGCGCCGACCGCACCCCACCCGGCCGCCGCCTCGATCAGGGCCAGGTCGGGGTCGTCGTGCGCAGTGGGCTCGTAGACGCTCTGGTAGTGAACCTGCAGCACCCCGGGCGCGGCACGCAGGGTCGCGATGCCGACCCCGTTGAGCTCGATGGCGACGGCGTTCAGCGCATAGTCGTAGACGCCGGTGACCTCCGCCTCGGGCGCGTTGTCACGCAGCCAGGACCGCAGCTCGTTGCGCTGCCGCACCAGGGCGGCCCGTGCGCTGCGGGTGCGCTGGTCCCCCAGGTCGACCCGGCCGTCCCCGCCCCGGGCCACGGCGCGCGAGGTCGCCAGTGGCGCAGCGCCCAGCTGCACGATGACGCTGCTGCGGTCCACCCGTTGCGCGCCGACCCCAGCGGTGTCGAGGTTTCCCGTCGCGACCCGGTCGCCGCCCACGGACCTCGACGGTGACGTGCTGCCGGCGCCGGCAGCAGTCGTCGCGCTCAGCGTCACGACCGCAGCAAACACCGCACCGATGCCTCGGCGGCGGGCAAGCACGGATGACATCACGGTAAGCGTGCCTCAATCTTGGGTCAGGAAATGCTCAGGCCAAGTTCACGACTCTATCCCGGGTGTCAAGATTCGGGTAGGTCACCTGCACGGACGACGTGCGTCGCCTTGGTCCTGCCCTGCCCGGACCCTACAGACTGTCCCCTGTGAAAATAGGCATCTTGACCAGTGGCGGGGACTGTCCAGGTCTCAACGCCGTCATCCGCGGTGCGGTGATGAAGGGTGACCGGATCTACGGGCACACCTTCTTCGGCATCCGTGACGGTTGGCGGGGCCTGGTGGACGACGACCTCCACCCGTTGTCGCGGCACGACGTGCGGGGGCTCTCCCGACAGGGGGGCAGCATCCTGCACACCTCCCGCACCAGCCCGTTCGACCACGGAGGGTCCGAGCGGGTCAAGGAGGTGATGGACCGCCACGGCATGGACGCCCTGATCGCCGTCGGTGGCGAAGGCACGCTCACGGTGGCCCGCCTGCTGCACGAGGAGGGCATCAACGTCGTCGGGGTGCCGAAGACGATCGACAACGACCTGTCCGCCACCGACTACACCTTCGGCTTCGACACCGCGGTCGCCATCGCCACCAAGTCCATCGACCGGCTGCGCACCACCGGGGAGAGCCACCACCGCTGCATGGTGGTGGAGGTGATGGGACGGCACGTGGGATGGATCGCGCTGCACGCCGGGCTGGCCTCCGGGGCCCACGTCATCCTGGTCCCCGAGGTGCAGGTGAGCATGGAGGAGATCACCGGGTGGGTGCTCAGCGCCCAGGCCCGAGGCCGCGCACCGGTGGTCGTGGTCGCCGAGGGCTTCCGGCCCACCGGCCACGAGGAGGTCGTCGCGACCCGCGGGCTGGATGCGTTCGGCAGGCCGCGCCTCGGTGGCATCGGTGACCAGATGGCCCTGGACCTGCAGGAGCGCACCAGCATCGAGACCCGCTCCACGGTGCTGGGGCACCTACAACGGGGTGGGGTGCCCACCGCCTTCGACCGGGTGCTGGCCACCCGCTTCGGTGCCGCCGCCGTGGACACGGTGAGCAACCGCACCTGGGGCACGATGGTGGCGCTGTCGGGGATCGACATCCGCGCCGTGCCGCTGCACCAGGCCACCAGCGAGCTCAAGGTGGTGCCGCGGCACCGCTACGACGAGGCCGCGATCCTGTTCGGCTGAGCGCTGGTATGCAGTCGCCGAGCTCGCTCAGCGACGCAGCTCCGGGAAGTCGTCCTCCCAGAACTCACCGTCGGCATGCTCCGGCCCCTCCGGATGGCGCTTCGCGTCGGAGCCGCGCAGCTCGACACGGCGGATCTTGCCGCTGATCGTCTTGGGCAGCTCGGCGAACTCCAGGCGCCGGACCCGCTTGTATGCGGCCAGCTGGCTGCGACTGTGCGCGAAGATCGAGCGGGCGACGTCGGGACCGGGCTCGACGCCGGGGACCAGCACGACATACGCCTTGGGCACGGCGAGGCGCAGCGGGTCCGGGGAGGGGACCACTGCCGCCTCGGCCACGGACGGATGCTCGATCAGCGCGCTCTCCAGCTCGAACGGCGAGATCCGGTAGTCCGAGGCCTTGAAGACGTCGTCGGAGCGCCCGACATAGGCCAGGTAGCCCTGCTCGTCACGGACCGCGACGTCGCCGGTGTGGTAGTACCCGCCGCGCATCGCTTCCTCCTGCCGCTCCGGGTCGCCGTGGTAGCCGGTCATCAGCCCTACCGGCCGGTCGGCCAGATCGATGCAGATCTCCCCCTCGGCACCGGCGCCCTCCAGCACCTGCCCGGTGGCCTGGTCGAGCAGGACCACCGGGTAGCCCGGCATCGGAGCACCCATGGCCCCGGGGGTGACCTGCTGACCCGGCGGGTTGGCGATCATGACGGTCGTCTCGGTCCGTCCGAAGCCGTCCCGGATCCGCAGGCCCCACGCCTTCTCGACCTGGGCGATGACCTCGGGGTTGAGCGGCTCCCCCGCACCGACCACCTTGGCCGGCGGACTGCTCAGCGAGGCCAGATCGGACTGGATGAGCATCCGCCATACGGTCGGCGGAGCGCAGAACGAGGTGACGCCGCACCGCTCCATCGCGGCGAGGAGCTTGGCGGCGTCGAACCGGGGCGCGTTGTAGATGAAGATCGTCGCCTCGGCGATCCACGGCGCGAACACGTTGGACCAGGCGTGCTTGGCCCAGCCCGGCGAAGCGATGTTGAGGTGCACATCGCCGGGCTCCAGGCCGATCCAGTACATCGTGGACAGGTGACCGACGGGGTATGAGGTGTGCGAGTGCTCGACCAGCTTGGGCTTGGATGTGGTGCCGGAGGTGAAATAGAGCAGCAGCGTCTCATCGGCCCCGGTCGGCCCTTCGTTGGTGAACTGCTCCGCCGCCTGTGTCGAGTCGCGGTAGTCGTGCCAGCCCTGCGGCAGCGCTGCCTCCTCGGCACGGCCGGTGCCGCCGGCCACGGCCACCCGGGTGTAGGAGCCGGGCACGTCGTCGAACTTGTCGACGTCGCCGGCGCTGACCACGACGTGCCGGGCGTGCCCCCGCTCGATGCGGCCACCCCGAGGTCGGCCAGCCAGACGGCGACCTGGTGGGAGCGACGGGACATCTCGGCAAAGGAGTACTGCTGCTCGGCGCCGCCCTCGTCCACGATCCACAGCGCAGCCTGGTCACGGCGAGGTCCCGCAGCGATGTCGTCGAACCGGTCCTGCGCGAAGTTGAAGTGCTCGAACCGCGGCCACACGAACTCCTCGCGGGCAGCCTGCGCGTCCTCACGCAGCTCCAGCAGCCGGTCGCGGGCGGCCCGGAACTGCTCGGTCACTGACTCAGTCATGGCGGTGAGCCTCCTTGCTCCTCGATGACGCGTTCAGTCGCCCATCCTGCCGCAGCGTCGACGGCGGTGCCCAGCAGATGGGCCGCTTCCGCCGCCGCCACTCATAGCGGCTCGCGCACACTGATGGCCTGCGCGCACACGCCAGGAGTGTGCAGGAGGAGCCACTAGTGAGCCAGCCGGCACCGCCACAAGATCCGCGGACCCGTGGGCCGTTCTTGACGCCACGGCAGATATGTCACGCTGGTCGGTATGACGACCGAGCTCGCGCAGGTGACCGCTGCCGACGTCGACGCCGCCGCCGAGCGGCTGGCGGGGCGAGTCACCCGCACGCCGATCACCCCCAGCGAGCGGCTCTCCCGGGCCACCGACGCCCAGGTCTGGCTCAAGCGCGAGGACCTGCAGAGTGTGCGGTCCTACAAGAACCGGGGAGCCACCAACTTCATCGCCCAGCTCTCAGCGGCCGAGCAGGACGCCGGGGTCGTCTGCGCCAGCGCTGGCAACCACGCCCAAGGAGTGGCCTCCGCCTGCGCCCAGCTCGGCGTGCACGCCCGGATCTACCTGCCGCGCACCACCCCCCGACAGAAGCGGGACCGGGTGGCCGCCCTCGGCGGGGTCTTCGTCGACGTGGTGGTCAGCGGCGACAGCTACGACGCGGCTGCGGGAGCGGCCGCGGACCACGCGGACACCACCGGATCGACCCTCGTCCCACCCTTCGACCACCCCAGGACCATCGCCGGGCAGGGCACCATGGTGCGGGAGATCGTCGAGGACCTGGCGGGGGTCCCCGACGTGGTCGTCGTGCCCGTCGGGGGCGGCGGACTGCTGGCCGGGGCCTCGGCATACCTGCAGGAGCGGCACCCCGAGGTGCGCCTCGTCGGTGTGGAGCCGGCCGGAGCCGCGAGCATGCAGGCGGCGCTGCAGGCGGGAGGGCCGGTGATGCTGCCGCACGTCGACCCGTTCGTCGACGGGGCGGCCGTGCGTCGAGTGGGTCGGGCGACCTACCCGCTGGTCCGCGACTCCGGTGCCGAGGTGATCAGCGTGGACGAGGGCAGGGTCTGCGCGGAGATGATCGCGCTCTACCAGACCGAGGGCATCGTGGCCGAGCCTGCCGGTGCGCTGGCGCCGGCCGTGCTCGACAGGATCGGCATCGAGCCCGGCCAGCGCGTCGTGGCGATCCTGTCCGGTGGCAACAACGACATGCTGCGCTATCCGGAGGTGATGGAGCGGGCGCTGGTGCACGAGGGGCGCAAGCACTACTTCCTGGTCGACTTCCCGCAGGAGCCAGGGGCGCTGCGTCGCTTCCTCGATGAGGTGCTGGGCCCGGACGACGACATCGCGCTGTTCGAGTACGTCAAGCGCAGCAGCCGCGAGACCGGGCCGGCGCTGGTGGGCATCGAGCTCGGCTCGCCGACCGATTTGGCGCCGCTGCTGGAGCGGATGGACGCGTCGTCGATGCAGGTGGAGCAGATCCCGCCGGACAGCCCGCTGTTCCGCTTCATTCTCTGACGCTTCCCCTTGGCTGAGCGGCCAGAGTGCGCACGTGCACGATCCAGCCGCCCCGGTATACAGGACCCCACCGGCCAGACTCCGCACATGCACGATCCAGCCGACCCCGGCGAAGGGTCCGCCGTGCCCCGGCGCCGCTCAGTCGCCGGACAGCAGCTCGCGCAGGGTCCGGTGGGCGGCGGTGAACATGTGCGCGTTGGTGTGCTCGTAGTAGTGCAGCGCGCCCACTGCCTGCTCGAGCGCCCAGCCACGACCGCGCTCCCAGGTGTCGTCGTCGGGCTCCAGGTCGGCACGCCATACCTGCCGCGTCGCCCGGTCCAGCAGGTTGCCGGGCATCAGGTCACGGTGGATGGTGACCGCCGGCCCGCTAATCGAGCCGCGCCCAGCGTCTCCTCCCACGCCCGCGTCACGGCGGCAGGGTCCACCGGGTGCGCGCTACGGCGGATCGAGTGGCGCACCCAGTCGTCCGTCTCAGCGAGACCGCCGTAGCCGCGGACCGGCTCGCACACGGCCACCGGCTCGGGAACGGTGAGGGAGACGCGCGGCGCGACACGACATACCTGCGTCTGCTCGGCCGACAGCTCGGCCCGGCGGGCCTCTCCGGGGTCCGGCACGAGCGGGAACCGCGCGGCCAGGTCCTGCCCGACCCGGAACAGCGCGACGACCGTGCCGCCCGAGGACACCGGCCGCACTTCGGCGTCCGCACACTTGGGCCGGACCGAGACCACCGCTCGCCGCACGTCCGCGACGTCGATGTCGACCTGGTCGTCATGCATTCTCACCGGGTGACCCTCGCACGGTGCCGCGGCCGGGTGCAGCCGGTTATCGACGAGGATGAGCATGATGACCTTCGACGGCGATGACCTCCGTGAGCGCCTGGGGCAGGTGCGCTGGCTGGGTGGCGGGTCGGGCGCGGGCAAGTCGACGGTCGCCGCTCGACTGGCCGTCGAGCACGGTCTGCAGGTCTACTCCGCTGATGAGGCGATGGCCGGGCACGCACGGCGGACCTCGGTGCAGGACAGCCCGCGGCTGGCCGAGTTCCTGGCGATGAGCATGGACCAGCGCTGGTGCGACCGATCCCCGGAGGTCATGCTCGAGACGTTCCACTGGTACCGCGGGGAGGCCTTCGGTCTCATCGTGGAGGACCTCCTCGCCCTCCCACCGACCCCGATCATCGTCGAGGGTTTCCGCCTGCTCCCCCACTTCGTGCAGCCGCTCGCCCATCCTGGCCGTGCCGCCTGGCTGCTGCCGAGCCCGCGGCTGCGTCGCATGGCGCTGGTGGCCCGCGGCTCGTTGTGGGAGATCGCTGAGCGGACCAGCGACCCGGATCGTGCGCTGGCCAACCTGCTCGAGCGGGACGCGATGTTCACCGTTCGGCTCCGGACCTCGGTGCACCCGCTCGCACTCCCCGCCGTCGAGATCGACACCGACGTCTCCCTCGACACGGTGACGACCAGGGTCGCCGCCATCCTCGGGCTCGACGGCTGACCGGCGCGAAGCGGGTCAGCGCCCCAGGAGAAGTAACCCGCCGAGCAGCAACGCGGCCAGGGTGACCAGCAGGAAGACGCCGGTCCACAGCGCCGTGGGCATCCGTGTCAGCGCGGCAAGCTGCCCGACGTCCGAGCCGCGAGCGCGCCGACCCAGCCGGGCCAGCTCCACCACCGACCGGGGTGCGGCCAGCAGCAACGTCCACACGACGACATACGCCAGCCAGACCAGCATCGCCTCGGGCAGCCACCAGCTCGCCGCCGCGACCCCCACGCCGAGAACCAGCAGCACCCACAAGCCGTAGAGGTTGCGAACGAACAGCACCATCACCGCGGCCAGCAGCACCAGCGCCCAGAGCAGCGCGACGGCATACCCCTGGCCGAGCAGCCAGGCGCCCAGCAGCCCCACCAGCGCGGGAGCGGGATAGCCCGCGAGCAAGGTGGCGACCATGCCCGGGCCGCGCGGGCGGCCGCGCGAGACGGTGAGCCCGGAGGTGTCGGAGTGCAGCCGGATGCCGGTCAGCCGCCGCCCCACCAGCACCGCCACGAGGGCGTGCCCAGCCTCGTGCACGACGGTCACGCCGTGCCGGATCCAACGGTATGTCGTGGGCTGGGCGACCAGCAGCAGCGCCACCACCGCCAGGGCCAGGCCGACAAGGGGCGCCGGCGCAGGCTGGGTCGTGGTGACGCGGTCCCAGATCTCAGCCACCACGTCGCCCACCGGCACATCCTGCCGGACCGGGCTGGCAGCAGGCTGAGCCCTCAGCCGTCGACGTCCACCGGTCCGCAACCCGGCATGACCCGCGACGGCGTCGGCCGGGTTCCCAGGTGCAAAGCGGCCGCCTCGACGCCCTCCGTCCGCAGCGCCTCGTGGTAGGCCAGGGCCAGCGGGAGGTCGACGAGGCCGCGCACCGCTGGCAGGTCGGGGCGCGCCAGGCGCAGCAGCGACTCCAGCTGGCACGACGCGATGGCCCGGGGCAGCCGCAGTCCGAGCACCCGGTCGAGATATCCCAGGCCGTCGAGATTCACCGCAGGTGTCTGCTGCACCGGTCCGCAGTCCAGCAGTCCGCCCCCGGCGACCAGCACATCCCCCGACTTCCCCATCCGCCGGTGCGCGGCCTCGATGTCCAGACAGGGTGGGAAGGAGTCGTCGACCACGACCGTGCCGGGGCGCAGCGCGTCGACGTCGAGCAGGCTCGCACCTCCGCCGCTCACCGCCGTGAGCACCAGGTCGCACGCATACACCTGGTCCGGCAGGGCCGAGGCGGAGGTGCAGACCTCGACCTCACGCTCGGCCATCCCCCGCTCGCGCAGGGTCGCGACCAGCTCGTGCAGCTGCCGGGACCGGGCCGGCACGTCGCACAGCACCAGGCGCCGCGGTGCCCCTTCGACCGCCAGGAGCAGCTCAAGGGAGGTCCGGCCGATGGACCCGAGCCCGACGCACGCCAGCCTGGCCTCCCCCAGGTCACGGCCGGTGGCGGCCAGCGCGGCCAGGGTGGTCCGCACCATCGACGCCGCCGTCGTCGCGTGACCGGTGGTCACCAGGGCGTGCTCGGCACCCCACGCCCGGGTGATGTCGTAGCCGTATGCCGTGTACGCCGGGATCATGCCTGCCAGCGAGACGCCAGTCGCCCCGCGTGCGGTGGCCAGTTCGATCGCCTCCACCACGTCGCTCCCCAAGCCGTCGGCACCCCGCGCCGCGAGCTCGTCGGCGAACAGCGGCAGGCAGACGAATCCCGAACGGCCGAGCCGTGTCGACACGACCTCCAGCAGCTGCGGATGCCGTCCGGGGAACAGCCGGCCCCGGATCGTCTCGCGCAGCCCGGCATCCGGACGGATGCCGGCGAGCCGAGCCACCTGTGCTGAGTCCGGTAGGTAGCCGACGAGGGCAGCGTCCAGCGCGAACGGTGGGGCCTCCCCCGGGCCGCTTCGTCTCGTCGGCTCGACATCAGCGAGACGTTCGAGCTCGCGCCGGAGGTGCCCGGCGAACCCGCGCAACGCCGCCGTGTCCAAACTGCCCGCCGGTGCCCGCAGCGTCAGGTGCGTCCCCTGCGCGACCGGGCGCACGGTGAGGACCAGGTCCGTGCCGATCCGGGGAGGCTGCAGGTCGCTGCCGGCCTCGTCCCACGTCACCTGCAGCGTCCGTCCCCCCAGCCCGCCCAGCGCGTCGAATTCGAGGTAGCTGAAGACGAGCTGCGCTCCCGCCGCCGGGCCGGCCCCACCCTCCCGGTCCTGGCGGGCGAGTCGGGCCAGCGAGGCACCCTCGGCCCGGGCGTCCGCGACCCTGACCGCCACGTCGCGCGTCCGGACGCTCGCAGCCTGGCCGGCCGGGCGCAAGCGGACCGGCAGCAGCGTGGCCAGCGGACCGACCAGCCGCCCGATGTCCGTCAGCGGGTGGTCCCGGCCGGTGATCGCGACCCCGATCAGCAGGTCGTCCTGACCGGTCAGCCGGGCCAGCGCGCGATGGTATGCCGTCAGGAACGGGACGTAGCGCGTCGTCCCCTCCCGCTCCGCCAGCCTGTGCAGGGCCCTGGTCACCGGCTCACTCAGCAGCAACCGCTCGGTGCGCGCCTCATCCAGCTCGCTGTCGGAATCGCCGCTGCCCGCCCGCAGGTCGGGCGCGGCATACGGGGTGGTCGACCTCGTCGATGGTCGGTCTCCGTTCGGACCCGGCCCGCCCGGCGGGTGACTCGCGGCACCGGGACCTGCTCCCTCCGTGAGCGCCACGTAGTCGGCGAAGGTGCTCCGCAACGACGGCAGCCCGTCCGGTGCAGCGTCCACGATCTGGTCGTAGAGCGCCATCAGGTCCTGCGCGAGGACGACCACGCTGTATCCGTCGCCGATCAGGTGGTGCGCGTGCACGACCAGCACGTGCTCCTCGGCGCTCAGGCGCAGCAGCTGCAGCCGCACCAGCGGCCAGCCCGAGACGTCGAATCCTCGATCCCGCTCGACCGCCAGCCGCCCGGGCAGGTCCTCGGCGGCGACCACCGCATACTCGACCGGCAGCCTGGCCTCGCCGGACACCTCCCGCTGCGTCGGCGGTCGCTCGCCGGCGGCCACCACGACCCGCAGCATCAGGTGACGTCGCACGAGGGCGTCGACGGCGTCCTGGAACAGGCCCGGCTCGAGGGGTCCGGTCAGCCGAAGGCCCGCCAGCCAGCCGCCGCTCGCGCCGGGCGCCATCGCGTCGGCCAGCAGGAAGCCCCGCTGGGCCGCGGACAACGGGAAGGGGGCGCCCGCTTCGGGCGTCGCCCAGGTCGGCGCGGGGGTGCCGGCCTCCGCGACGCTGTCGATGACCTGGGACAGGGCGGCGAGGGTGCGGTGCCGGTAGAGCACGGTCGGCGCGGGCAGCCGCGGACGTTGCGGCTCGAGCCGGGTGAACACCTCCAGCACCCCGATCGAGTCCCCGCCGAGGGCGAAGAAGTCGTCCTCCCGCATGACCGGGTCGACCCCCAGCAGCGGCTCCCAGACCGAGGCCACCAGCAGCTCGGTGTCGGTGGCCGGAGGCGTGCCCGAACGGCGGGTGGCACCCCGCCCAGGTATGCCGATCGCCGTCGCGCGCAGACCGGTCCGGTCGACCTTTCCGGAGGCCGTCAGCGGCAGTGTGTCCACCAGCTGGATCCGGGCGGGGCAAAGGTAGTCGGGCAGCCGTCGCGCCAGGTGGGCCCGCAGTTCCTCGACCCCGACCGTGGCCACCTCGTCGGAGGTGGCCCGCAACTGCACCCAGGCGGTGAGCGCTGGCGACGCTCCGGCCGGGCCGGTGGCGTCGGCCGTGACCGCGACCGACTCGACCGCGGGGTGCTGCCCCAGGACCGCCTCGACCTCACCAGGCTCGACCCGGTGACCCCGGATCGTGACCTGCTCGTCCAGCCGGCCGAGGAAGTCCAGCCGGCCGTCCGGTCGCCGCTGCACCCGGTCACCGGTGCGGTACCACCGCATACCCTCGCGCTCGACGAAGACCTCGGCGCTGAGCGGGGGGTCGCCCAAGTGGTCCGCGCCCACCCCCAGCCCCGCGAGACACAAGCCCCCCAGCTAGGCCCCGAAGGAGGCGGCGTCGGGGCCGACCACGTCAACGACGGTCTGCGCCGCAGGCACGCCGATCGGCATCCGCTCGACGTCGTCCCCGGGTCGGGACTCGA
>NZ_JBPCKQ010000211.1:0-14033 GCF_051004135.1 Ornithinimicrobium sp. | reverse complement strand
GTGTGGTGGAGTCTGTCGCTGTCGACGGCGACTTCTTCCTTGGTGCCCGGCGCCGGGGTGTCGGCGTCTGCACCGACTCCGATGCGGCCCTTGCCCGGCAGCCCGACCAGGTCGGCCGGGCCTGCCGACATCCACTGCACGACCTGCTCCAGCGGGATGCCGCGACGGTGAGCCTCGGTCCACACGACGCGGAAGCCGATCTGCAACGAGGCCACCCCACCCCAGGCCACCGCGAAGTCGCCGGTGTCGACGGCCTTCAGATCCAGCGGCGAGGGCGAGTGGTCGGTCACGATGATGTCGATGGTGCCATCGAGCAGACCCTGCCAGAGCCGGTCCTGGTTGCTCTGCTCGCGGATCGGCGGGCAGCACTTGTATGCCGTGGCACCGTCCGGCACTGAGCCGCTGGCCAGCGACAGGTAGTGCGGGCAGGTCTCCACGCTCAGCCGCACGCCGTCGGCCCGGGCCGCGGCGATCATCGGCAGCGCGCCGGCGTCGGACAGGTGCAGGATGTGCGCCCGCCCGCCGGTGCGCCGGGCCGCCTCGATGACGGCGGCGATGGCAGAGGACTCGGCCTGCGCCGGGCGGGAGGCCAGGAAGTCGGCGTAGTGCCGGCCGGGGGTGGCCGGCGGAGCCTGGTCCAGCACGTGCCCGTCCTCGGCGTGCACGATCAGCAGTGCGTCGTCGCGGACCAGCTCGGTCAGGTCGGCCTCCATCTCGGCCGGCTCCAGCGGCGGGAACTCCGGCACGCCGGAAGGTGACAGAAAGCACTTGAAGCCGAAGACCCCCACCTCGTGCAGCGGGTGCAGGTCGCCGGTGTTGCCCGGGACGGCGCCGCCCCAGAAGCCGACGTCGACGAAGCACTGACCGCGGGCGGCCTCCTGCTTGGTCTCCAGGGCGGCCACGCCCACGGTGGGAGGCAGCGAGTTCAGCGGCATGTCGATGATGGTCGTGACCCCGCCCGCGGCGGCGGCCCGGGTGGCTGAGGCGAAGCCCTCCCACTCGGTGCGTCCCGGCTCGTTGACGTGCACGTGACTGTCGACCAGCCCGGGGATCAGCACCTCGTCGTCGGCGAGCTCGATCACCTCCCCGCTGCTGTCCAGACCGGTGCCGAGCGGCTCCACGGCGGCGATCCGGCCGTCGCGGATGCCGACCTCGGCCGGCCCGAAGCCGCCGTCGGTGAGCACCCGCTCGCCGCGAAGCACCAGGTCGAAACGTTGCTGAGGTGCCGGCTGCCCGGGTGTCGCTGCCGTGGACTGCGTTGTCGTCATGCGAGATCCTTGGGGGGGTGTCCGGTCAGCCGTCCACTGCTCGGCGATGCGCGCGGCCAGCTGCTCCAGCAGCGGCCCGGCCTCGGCGATGCACCGGGCCACGTCGGACTCCAGGTCGGTAAGGGCGTGGACGGCAGAGAAGCCGGCAGCCCGGGTCTGGTCGGTGCTCAGCCCGGTACGCCCGCAGACGGCGACGGTGGGCACGCCGGCGGCCCGGGCGGCCTCGGCCACCCCGACCGGGGTCTTGCCGTGCAGGGACTGCTCGTCCAGGTTGCCCTCTCCGGTCAGCACCAGGTCGGCACCCTCGACTCGATGCCGGAAACCGGTGAGGTCGAGGACGACGTCCACACCGGGCCGCCGGGTCGCGCCTAACAGCAGGCAGGCGTAGCCGACTCCCCCGGCGGCGCCCGCACCCGCCTGCCCGGCGAGGTCGGCTGCGTCCGCGCGTCCGGCGGCGACCAGGGCCTGGACCCAGGCCTGCAGGCCCTCCTCGAGATCGGCGACGGCCACCGGGTCGGCACCCTTCTGGGGGCCGTAGACCTCGGCGGCACCGGTGACGCCCAGGAGGGGGTTGTCGACGTCACCGGCCAGGACCAGCTCGACCTGAGCCAGCCCGGGATGCAGGGCGGTCAGGTCGACCGTGGTCACCGTGCGCAGCGCGTCACCACCGTCGGCCAGCGGTCCGTCCGGCCCGGACAGCTGGGCCCCGAGGGCGCTGAGCATGCCTGCGCCGCCGTCGGTGCTGGCGGAGCCACCGACCCCGACGACCACGGTGGTCGCCCCCTGGTCGAGGGCGTGCGCAACGAGCTCACCCAGCCCTCGGGAGGTGGCGTGCCGGGCGGTCGCGTCGTCGGGATCGAGCATCTCCAGCCCGGACACGGCAGCCATCTCGATGACCGCGGTGCGGCCCTGAGTGCCCTCGTGCACGGCATACCGGGTCGGCACCGGCTCCCCCCGCGGGCCGGTCGCCGTCAGCTTCACGAGGGAGTACCCGGCGGCCAGGGCGGCCTGCACCGTACCCTCGCCCCCGTCGGCGACCGGCAGCAGGTCAGTCTCGACATCAGGTAGCACCCGCCGCAGCCCGGTCGCCAGGTGCTCGGCGACGGACAGCGCCGACAGCGACCCCTTGAACTTGTCAGGGGAGATGAGGATCCTGTGCAAGCTTGTGGGCAGGCGGTCGGGACCGGCGTCGGATGCCATAGGGATCAGCCTGCTCAGTCCAGGAACGCCGAGGCGGTCGGGCTGTCCTCGGTGCTCAGGCTGAGCTCCTCGAACTCGTTGACGCCCTCGAGCTGGACGCCCATCGAGATGTTGGTCACCCGCTCGAGGATGACCTCGACGACGACCGGCACCCGGAACTCCTGGGCCATCGACTTGGCCTTGCCGAACGCTTCGACCAGGTATTCAGGGTCGCGGACCCGCAGCGCCTTGCAGCCCAGCGCCTCAGCCACCGCGACGTGGTCGACGCCGTAGCCGTCCGAGTCCTTCGCGTTGATGTTGTCGAAGGCGAGCGAGACCTGGTAGTCCATCTCGAAGGCTCGCTGGGACTGCCGGATCAGGCCGAGGTAGGCGTTGTTGACCACCACGTGCACGTAGGGCAGGTGGTGCTGGGCGCCGACCGCGAGCTCCTCCATCATGAACTGGAAGTCGTAGTCACCGGACAGTGCGACCACGGGCACCTCCGGCCGAGCGGTCGCCACCCCGAGTGCGGCGGGGCCGGTCCAGCCCAGGGGGCCGGCCTGCCCGGCGTTGACCCAGTGCCGGGGCTTGTAGACGTGCAGGAACTGGGCGCCGGCGATCTGGGACAGCCCGATCGTCGTGACGTAGACCGTGTCCTTGTCGAAGACCTGGTTCATCTCCTGGTAGACCCGCTGCGGCTTGATCGGGATCTCGGTGAAGTTGGTCTTGCGCAGCAGCTCCTTCTTGCGGGCAGCCGTCTGCTCGACCCACTCGGTCCGGTCCGCCAGAGCGCCGGCCTCGGCTCGCTCCCGGGCGACCTGCAGCGCCAGCTCAAGGAACGCCTTGGCGTCGGAGACGATGCCCACCTCGGGGTCGAAGATCCGTCCGATCTGGGTGGGGGCGATGTCGACGTGGGCGAACCGGCGGCCCTTGGTGTAGCCCTCCACCCCGCCGGTGTGCCGGTTTGCCCAGCGGTTGCCGACGCCGAGCACGACGTCGGACTCTAGGAAGGTGGCGTTGCCGTAGCGGTGCGAGGTCTGCAGACCGACCATGCCCGCGGCGAGGCGGTGGTCGTCGCCGATGGCGCCCCAGCCCATCAAAGTAGGCACCACGGGGACGTCCAGAAGTTCGGCCAGCTCGACGAGCAGGTCCTCGGCGCAGGCGTTGATGATGCCGCCGCCGGCGATGATCAGCGGCTTGTCACCGAAGGCCAGCAGGTCCAGGGCCCGCTCGACCTGCGCCCGGGTAGCCTTCGGCGGGGCCAGCGGCAGCGGCTCGTAGAGGTCGGGGGCGAACTCGATCTCGGTCATCTGCACGTCGATGGGCAGGTCGATCAGCACCGGGCCTGGGCGGCCGGAGCGCATCAGGTGGAAGGCCTCCTGGAACACCCCCGGCACCTGGGAGCCCTCGAGAACCGTCTTGGCCATCTTGGTGACCGGTGCGGCGATGGCCGCGATGTCGACCGCTTGGAAGTCCTCCTTGTCCAGCTTGGCCACCGGCGCCTGCCCGGTGATGCACAGGATCGGCACGGAGTCGGCCGATGCGGCATACAGACCGGTGATCATGTCAGTGCCGGCGGGACCGGAGGTGCCGATGCAGATCCCGATGTTGCTCGCGACGGCGCGGGTGTAGCCGTCGGCCATGTGCGAGGCGCCCTCGACGTGCCGGGCCAGCACGTGACCGATCCCGCCGTGCTTGCGCATGGCGTCGTAGAACGGGTTGATGGCGGCGCCGGGCAGCCCGAAGGTCTGCGTGGCGCCCTCCTTCTCCAGGATGGCGACGGCGGCGTCGACTGCTCTCATGCGCGGCATGGCGTGCTCCAGTTCGGGGTGCGGGTGGTGAATGGGCGTCGGACGGATCGGTGGGTGGGGCGGGTGATCAGGAGCTCTGGCCGGAGCCGGAGGCTTGGGCGATCACGTTGAACAGACCCGAGTGGTCCAGGCTGCCGTCACCGTTGGCGCGGGCGGCCCCCATCAGCTGGGCGACCACCGAGCCGACGAGGGTGACCACACCGGCCTCGCGGGCGGCGGAGGTCACGATGCCCATGTCCTTGTGGTGCAGGTCGATCCGGAAGCCGGGGTCGAAGGAGCGGTCCAGCATCTTCTGCGCCTTCTGGTCCAGCACGGCCGACCCGGCGAGGCCGCCGCCGAGCACCTGCACGGCCGCGGCGGTGTCGACACCGTAGGCCTCGAGGAAGACGATGGCCTCGGCCAGCAGCGCGATGTTGCCGGCCACGATGAGCTGGTTGGCGGCCTTGACCGTCTGCCCGGAGCCCGCGGGGCCGACGTGCACGATGGTCTTGCCGACCACGTCGAGCACGGGCTTGGCGGCCTCGAAGTCGGCCTCGGAGCCGCCGACCATGATCGACAGCGCGGCGTTCTTGGCGCCGGCCTCGCCGCCGGAGACGGGGGCGTCGACGATCCGGAAGCCGGCCTCCTGGGCCTGCTGCGCCAGACCGGTGGTGACGTCGGGGCGGATCGAGGAGAAGTCGATGACCAGGGTGTCCGGGCGGGCGTGGGCGAAGACCCCGTCCTCGCCGGTCAGCACCTCGGTGACCTGGGGGGAGTCCGGCACCATGACGCAGACGACGTCGGCATCGGCCACGGCCTCGGCGATCGAGCCGGCGGCGGTGCCGCCCACCTCGGCCAGCGGCTGGGCCTTGTCGGGGGTGCGGTTGTAGCCGCGGACGTCGTGTCCGGCGTTCTGCAGGTGGATGGCCATGGGGCTGCCCATGATGCCCAGTCCGATGAAGGCGATCGTGCTCATGTCGGGGTCCTTTCGGGAGGATCGTTGGTCGGGCGCAGTGCTGCGAAGAATCGGCGCTCAGGAGCGCTGGTCGGTGGGGAGCCAGGCGAAGGGGTCGTCGGCGTCGGTCTTGTACTCCAAGCCCACGGGGCCGGTGTAGCCGCCACCGCGCAGGTCCTCGATCCACTGCTGGATCGGCAGGTCACCGCTGCCGGGCGCACCACGGCCGGGGGCGTCGGCGATCTGCACGTGAGCGACGCGGTCGCGGTGTGCCTCGATGTCGCGGTCCACGTCGGCCCCGTTGACTGCCAGGTGGTAGACGTCGAGCAGCAGCCCGAGGTTGGTGGCGCCGTGCTGGGTGGCGACCCGGTCCAGCACCTGCAGCACGTCGGCGGAGGTCTTCAGGGGGTATGCCGGGGTGCCCGACACCGGCTCCAGCAGCACCGTCCCGCCGATCCGGTCGACCGCCTGGGCCGCGAGGGCGAGGTTCTCCGCGCCCAGCGTGTCCTGCTCGGCGGCCTCGAGCCCCTCGACCCGGTTGCCGTAGAGCGCGTTGAACTGTCGGCAGCCGGTGCGCTCCCCGATTCGGGTGACGATGTCGAGGTTGTCGCGCAGCTCCGGCGAGCGAGCCGGCCAGGAGACCAGACCGCGGTCACCGCCGGGCATGTCCCCGGCGAAGAAGTTGAGCCCGGTGAGCTGGACCCCGCTGTCGGCGATGGCCTGCACGAACGCGTCGACCTCAGCCTCGGCGGGCACGGCGACCGGGAACGGCCACCAGAACTCGACCCCGGCGAACCCCGCGTCCCGCGCCGCCTGGGGGCGCTCCAGGAGCGGGCGTCCCGTGAGCAGGATGGAGCAGTTGACCGTGTAGGGCACGTGAGACATTCTTAGCCTTTCGTCCGTGGCATTTCGGCTTGTGGAACTTTATTTTTACTGGATGGAAGTCCAGCGCATCACGCTGCGGCGATCAAGCGGCGCAGGAGGATCGTCGTCGATGAATGTGACGTTTCGGTCGCTGGAGCGTCACATGGGTCACATTCATCAGAAACACAGAACCCGCGTTCATCGGGAACCGAGAAACCTCGTCAGGTCGGCGGCGCCCAGGCCCGACCGCTCCTGCAGTTCGGCCTCGTCGACGGCACCGCTGTCCAGGCCACGCTGCAGGTAGCGCGCGAGCGCCTTGGCTGTCGCCGGCTCGTCCAGCACCGCACCCTCGACCTGCCCGACGTAGTCGCGCAGCCGGTCGGCAGCGGCGGGCATGCCCTGTCTGAAGAAGACGTAGGTCGCGGCATACCGGCTGGGCAGCTGGGACGGGTGCATGTCCCAGCCCTGGTAGTAGCCACGGACCAGGGAGCGCTGCACCAACCGGGCGTGCAGGGCCCAGGCGTCGCGCACCTGGTCCGGGTCGCCGACGGGCAGCACGTTGGTGGAGCCGTCGGACAGCCGGACGCCGGTGCCGGCCGCGGCCAGCTGCATCACCGCCTTGGCGTGATCGGCGGCCGGGTGCTCCATGCTCTGGTATGCCGCGGCGATGCCGAGTGAGGCGGAGTAGTCGTAGGTGCCGTAGTGCAGCCCGGTGACCCGACCCTGGCCGGCGTGCAGCATCCGCGCCACGGTCGCCGCTCCGTCGGGCCCCAGCACAGCCTGCGGGGTCTCGACCTGCACCTCGAAGCCCAGCCGGCCGGGGGTGAGGTCATGCGAGCGCTCGAGCTGCTCGCACACCAGCACCATGGCCTGGACCTGAGCGGCATACGTGACCTTGGGCAGGGTCAGCAGCAGCCCCTCGGGCAGCGGACCGGAGCCCAGCAGGGTGGTCAGGAACAGGTCGAGGCTGCGCAGCCCCCGGGCCCGGGTCGGCTCCTCGAAGCACTTGAACCGGATGCCGACGAACGGCGTGGCCGACCCTGCGTCGAGCTCGGCCCGCAGCGTCTGGCCGGCCGCCACGGCGACGTCGTCCTCGGCGTCGCCGTGGTCGCCGTAGCCGTCCTCCAGGTCGATCCGCAGGTCCTCGATCGGCTGGGCGGCCAGCTTGGCCGCCACCTTGACGCCGATCGGCTCGGCCAGCTCGGTCGGAGCTCCCGTCGCCGCGAATACAGCGTCCAGCAGTGCGTCCATCCCGCCGGCGTCCTGCACCGCCTGGGCGGCCTGCGCACCCCACTCCCCGGCCAGACCCGCGTGGTAGCGGTCAGCGGGGACGTAGACGGTGTGCACCGGCTGCCGGCCCGCCCGCTCGCCGGGGTAGCGTTGTGTCAGCTCCTCGTCGACCGGGGTCAGCAGGGTCTCCACCTCGGCCAGGGTCGATGCGGACAGCGACGTGCCGGCGGATGAGTCTGTCGGGGCCCTGGAGCCCGTGCTCTGCGTGTCCTGGGGCGTGCTCACGCGCCGACCTCCTCGTCCTCTGAGACGGGCACCGAGGCGATGTCGGGGTGCCGGCTCACCGCGGTGCGCACGGCCTCGGCCACGTCGTCGGCCACCCGGGGGTCGAAGACCCCCGGGATGATGAAGGCGGGGTTGCGCTCGTCGTCCCCGACCACCTCGGCGATGGCCACAGCGGCCTGCCGGAGCAGCTCGTCGGTGATCTCGGTGGCGCCGGAGTCCAGCAGTCCGCGGAACAGGCCGGGGAAGGCGAGCACGTTGTTGATCTGGTTGGGGTAGTCGCTGCGACCCGTGGCGACCACGGCGGCCGTGCGGCCGGCCTCGACCGGGTCGACCTCGGGCGTGGGGTTGGCCAGCGCGAAGACGATCGCATCGTCGTTCATCGTGGCCACGTCATCGCCGGTGAGGATGTCGGCGGCGGAGACGCCGATGAACACGTCGGCACCCGCCATACCCTCGACCAGGCTGCCGGAGAAGCCCTCCTCGTTGGTGTGCTCCGCGATCCACTGGCGGTGCGGGTCGTCGCTGGTCTCACCACGGTGCAGCGCCCCGTTGCGCCCGAAACCGATGATGTGCCGGGCGCCCTGGGCCTCCAGCAACCGAATGATGGCCGAGCCCGCCGCGCCCACGCCGGAGACCACGATGCGCACGTCTGACAGCTCCTTGCCGACCACCTTGAGGGCGTTGATCAGCGCGGCCAGCACCACGATCGCGGTGCCGTGCTGGTCGTCGTGGAAGACCGGGATGTCCAGCTCGTCACGCAGCCGGGTCTCGATCTCGAAGCACCGGGGAGCGGAGATGTCCTCCAGGTTGACCCCACCGTAGACCGGTGCCAGCGCCTTGACGATGGAGATGATCTCCTCGGTGTCCTTGGTGTCCAGGCAGACCGGCCAGGCGTCGACGCCGGCGAACTCCTTGAACAGCGCGGCCTTGCCCTCCATCACCGGCAGGGCTGCGGCAGGGCCGATGTCGCCGAGCCCCAGGACGGCGGTGCCGTCGGTGACCACGGCGACGGTGTTGCGCTTGATGGTCAACCGGCGCGCATCCTCGGGCCTCTCGGCGATGGCTAGGCAAACCCGCGCCACGCCGGGGGTGTAGGCCCGGGACAGGTCGCGCCGGGTCTTCAGCGGCACCTTGGTGCGCACCTCGATCTTGCCACCCAGGTGCATCAGGAAGGTCGAGTCGGAGACCTTGAGCACGTGCACGTCAGGCAGCGCGTCGAGCGCGTCCCGGACCTGGTCGCCGTGCTGGGCATCCACGGTGTCGCAGGTGACGTCCACGACGAGGTGGTCGGTGGCCGAGTGCGCGATGTCGACGGCGGTCACCGCCGCTCCCGCCTCGGCCACCGCAGTGACCACGGTGCTGCTGGCTCGCTGGGAGGCGGGGATCTGCACGCGCAAGGTGATGGTGTAGCTGGGACTGGGGGTGGCCATGAGAGATCTCCTAAGGCTAAGGGGCGGGATGAAAGGTGGTTTTCAACATATGGAATAGTGTGGTCCATGACAGCCAACGGACCCAAGGGACCTAAGCCGAGCGCAGCCGCGAACGGGGGCAGCGCTCCCGGGGTGCAGTCCGTGGAGCGCGTGATCGACCTGCTCGAGGCGATGGGCGATCGCGACGGGGAGATCACGCTGAGCGAGCTCGGCGCGGAGACCGGCCTGCCGATGCCCACGATCCACCGTCTGCTGCGGACCCTCAGCGGACGCGGCTACGTCCGGCAGCTGCCCTCGCGCCGCTACACGCTGGGGCCCCGGCTGATCCGACTCGGCGAGAGCGCCGGCCGCCGGCTCGGCGCGGGGGCTCGGCCACACCTGGAGGAGCTGGCCCTTGAGCTCGGCGAGACCGTCAACCTGGCGATGATCGACCGCGACATGGCCGTCTACGTCGCCCAGGCGTCCTCGGCATACTCGATGCGGATGTTCACCGAGGTCGGCCGCCGCGTCTACTGCCACTGCACGGGCGTCGGCAAGATGGTGCTGTCGCAGGTGCCCGACCAGACCGTGCGCGAGATCGTCGCCCGGGTGGGCATGCCCGCGCTGACCGAGGCCTCGATCACTGATGTCGACGCCCTGTTGCGCGAGATGGACAGGATCCGCGAGCGCGGGTATGCCGTGGACGACGGCGAGCAGGAGCTCGGGGTGCGCTGCTTCGCGGTGCCGGTGCCCGGTGCACCGACGCCCGCCGCCGTCTCGGTGTCCGGACCGGCCACCCGGGCCACCTACGAGTTCGGCGAGCAGGCGATCCCGGTGCTGCACGACGTCGCCGAGCAGGTCTCGGCCGAGCTCATCTCGGCGAACTGAGCATCGGGTCCCCTGCACCTCGGGGCGCGCGGGCAGCGCGCACCCCGAGGGCGTCTGTGGCGGCGGCAACATCAGCTCTGCGCGGGTCGGCAGATCAGCAGAAGCCGGCGACCGTGGCCCAGGCGCGGGGCTCGCTGCTGGCACCGGAGCGCTTGACCTCGGCCTCGATGAGACCGTAGGGGCGGTCGGCGGCATAGAAGACCTCGTTGGGGTTGTCCAGCCCGAAGGCCTGCATGTCGACCAGGAAGTGGTGCAGGTTGGGCATCGAGAACTTGATCTCGGCGACCTCGGGCCGGGACTCCAGCACCGCCTTGCCCATCTCGTAGAGGCTCTGCTGCAGCGCCAGGGAGTGCACGTCGGCGAAGGTCTCCAGCAGGATGCGCCGCACGTCGGCGTAGATCTCGTTGAAGTCCAGCGAGCCCACGCCGGCTGCCTCGTAGCGCCACTTCGCGGTCACCTTGGTGGCCAGGATGCGGTCGTCGGTCTCGACCAGCGTGGTGTAGCGGTCGCGGGGGAAGCCGTGGAACTCCGAGCCCGTGGACTTCAGGACCGAGAGGTCCTCCAGACCGGAGACCACGAACAGCTCGTCGCCGTCCTGCTGCACCACGGTGGTGCGCGTCTCGGTGCCGCCCTTGACGAAGGCGTGGTTGTGCTCCCCGTCGGCCGCGTTGTCGGACTTCGAGGTGGGGATATGCCCCCAGCTGTACTGCTTGACTTCCCAGCGCCCACCGCTCACCCAGTCGAAGGAGGAGGTGAAGTGCTCGGCCAGCCGCAGCGCGAAGGCCTCCGGCGAGCCGACACCGTCCCTGGCGAAGGCGAACACGGTGTTCTTCTGCGTGTCGGTGGCCACGACCTTGCCGTTGTCCCCGTCGTAGTGCGCCTCCTCGAAGGAGCCGCGCAGCTGCGAGGACACCGACAGGTCGGTGATGCTGTGCCGGTCCCTGTCGCGGTCGATCTTGACGGCGCGGACCTCGGCCTTGCCGTACTGGTTGTCGCCGAGGACGATCTCCTGGCTCTGGCTGCTCTGACTCATGACGCGCTCTCTCCTTTGAGTGGGTGTAGGTCGTGCGGTTGCGTGGGGACGCGGCGGGAGTATGGGGTGGGCTCAGCTGCCGCGGTACGTCGAGTACGCGAACGGGCTGAGCAGGATCGGCACGTGGTAGTGCGCGCGGCCGGCCTCGACCGTGAAGTCGATGGTGACCTCCGGGTAGAAGGTCGGGGTGCCCTGGGCGGCGAACCAGGCACCGGTGCCGAAGACCAGCCGGTAGGTGCCCGGATCCAGTCGCTCCGGCCCCAGCGCCCCATTGCGCCCGTCGCTGTCGGTGACGCCGGTGGCGACCGTCTGGAGCCCGCTGTCCGTGTGGTGGGTCAGGGACAGCTCCAGACCGACGGCGGGTGCGCCGGTGACGGCATCCAGGACGTGGGTGGTGACGTGGGCGCTCACGCGAGCTCTCCTTGCAGTCGGAGGACGGCGATCTCACGCAGCTGCTGGGCGGCGATGCGGCGCTCGGTCTGTGGGTCGTGGGTGAGGCGCTGCTCCAGCGCGTCGAGGATCTCCTGGGCGCTGCGACCGGCGGCGCGAATGAGGAACACGTGGCCGAAACGCTCCTCGTAGGCCCGGTTGCCCTGGGCCAGCCGCCGGGTGACCTCGTCGTCGGAGGAGTCGACGCCGGCCTGCTCGGTCTGCGAGTGCTGCGCCAAGCGCGCGCCGTGCGTGGTCTCGGCTCGCTCGCCGATCCGCGGGTGGCCGGCCAGGGCGCCGTCGATCTCGTCCTCGGTCCACGGCGAGGCCGCGTGGCGGGCCGCGTCGAGGGCCTGCTCGACGTCGGCGTAAGGACGTCCGTCACACACCTGCGCAGCCCAGCGGGGCACGGCGGCGCACGCCAGCACCAGGGCCATGCCCTGCTGCCGTGGTGCGGCGTTGAAGGCCTCCAGGGACGCTGTGGTCACGCGGCTCCTCCTCGTCTCAGATTCTGCTTTATGGAATCTCTTTTCCGTCTGATGACAGTAGACCGGGAAACTGGGCCCGTGTCAAGCGTGACCTCGGTCACGGTCACCGCTTCTTGTAACCTGAGTCGCAGGGCCCCGTGGAGGGGGCGACACGAAGGAGTGTGGGGTAGTCATGACCCGAGCTGCCGCCGACGAGCGGATCGACCAGAGCGTTATCGAGGAGCGCGCGGCGAGCGTGGGCCATGTGTTCCGCGACCGGGTGGCCGCGTCGGGGGGCACGGAGGCGTTCCGCTACCCCCAGCTCTCCGCCACCGGGGAGGACTGGGTCTCGCTGACCTGGGCGCAGACCGCCGACCGCGCCTTCGCGCAGGCCGCCGGTCTGATCGACCTGGGCGTGCAGGTCGAGGACCGGGTGGCGCTGGCCAGCTCGACTCGGATCGAGTGGGTCCTGGCCGACCTGGCGGTGATGTGCGCCGGCGCGGCGACCACCACGATCTATCCCACCAGCCTGCCCGCCGACATGGCCTACATCGTCGCCGACTCCGGCAGCCGGGTCGTCATCGCCGAGAACGCCGAGCAGGTGCAGCGACTGCGCGCGCACCGCGACGAGCTGGGCGACGTGCTCGCCGTCGTGGTCATCGAGGCCGATGACACCGACGGCGGCAGCGGCGGCAGTGACACGACAGACGCCGGCACGACAGACGACGAGTGGGTCCTGTCGCTGGCCCAGCTGGAGGAGCGCGGACGAGACCGGCTGGCCGCCGAGCCTGGGCTGGTCGACGAGCGGATCGACATACTCACCCCCGGGCACCTGGCCACCATCATCTACACCTCGGGCACCACGGGACGACCCAAGGGGGTGCGGCTGCCGCACTCCGCATGGACCTACGAGGGGGCCGGGGTCGATGCGATCCGGATCCTCGGGCCGGAGGACCTGCAGTACCTCTGGCTTCCGCTCGCCCACGTCTTCGGCAAGTGCCTGCTGATGCTGCCGCTGCAGATCGGCTTCCCCACGGCGGTCGACGGCCGGGTCGACAAGATCGTGGAGAACCTCGCGGTCGTCAAGCCCACCTTCATGGGCGCCGCCCCGCGGATCTTTGAGAAGGCCTACGGCCGGGTCACCACCACCGTGGCGCAGGACGGCGGGGTCAAGGCCAAGCTGTTCGCCTGGGCCTTCGGCGTGGGCCGGCAGGTCGCGTCGCTGCGCGAGCAGGAGCGCGAGCCCAGCCGGGCCCTCGCCGCTCAGCACCGACTGGCCGACAAGCTGGTGCTGAGCAAGGTCCGCGAGCGCTTCGGCGGCCGCATCCGCTTCTTCATCTCCGGCTCGGCGGCGCTCAACCAGGACGTCGCCCGGTGGTTCGACGCCGCCGGGCTGCTGATCCTGGAGGGCTACGGCCTCACCGAGACCAGCGCCGCCGCCTTCGTCAACCGTCCCCAGCCCGGCGCCTACCAGTTCGGCAGCGTCGGCTGGCCGCTGCCGGGCACCGACGTCCGGATCGCCGACGACGGCGAGGTGCTGCTGCGCGGGCCGGGCGTGACCCCGGGCTACCACGGGCTGGAGGAGATGACCCGGGAGTCGCTGGACGACGACGGCTTCTTCCACACCGGGGACATCGGCGAGGTGGACGAGCACGGGTTCCTGCGGATCACCGACCGCAAGAAGGACCTGTTCAAGACCTCCGGCGGCAAGTACGTCGCCCCCTCGGTCATCGAGTCGCGGTTCAAAGGCATCTGCCCCTACGCCAGCCAGCTGGTCATCGAGGGCGACGGGCGCAACTTCGTCTCCGCTCTGATCACCCTGGACCCGGACTCGATCCAGCCTTGGGCCCAGCAGCACGACCTCGAGGGACGCCCGTATGCCGAGATCGTGGGCAGCCCGCGGGCCCGCGAGATGGTGCAGGGCTACGTCGATGAGCTCAACCTGACCCTGAACCGCTGGGAGCAGATCAAGCAGTTCGCGATCCTGGAGCGTGACCTCACGGTCGAGGACGGTGACCTGACGCCGAGCATGAAGCTCAAGCGCCGGGTGGTGACCCGCAAGTACGCCGACCAGCTCGACGAGCTCTACGCCCGGTCACCCACCGGGTCCTAGCGCGAACGGGCCACCCGGCCCTCGTCCCACACCGGCTCGTCGGCCTCCCGGACCCGGCCGTCGGCACCGAGCACCAGGAACCGGTCGAATCCACGGGTGAACCACCGGTCGTGGGTCACCGCC
>NZ_JBPCKQ010000210.1:0-3813 GCF_051004135.1 Ornithinimicrobium sp. | reverse complement strand
GGCCACCACCGGGTCCGGTGGCAGCCCGTCCACCTCGGGCTTGCCCAGCAGCAGGGAGAACGCCCCAGTCCCAACTAAGCAGTCGTCCGGGTTGTGCGCGTACAGCTGGGCATTGGGCTGGCCTGCTTCCACACCGGCTTCTTGAGGATCGGGCGCACGTAGTAGGAGCCGAACTCGGCGTCCGGCACGACCGCCCCGTCCCTGCGGCCCATCAGCGCGTCACCGCCGCCGGCCGACGAACGAGACCGCCACCCCGGCCAGCACGGTCGCCGCGGCCGCACCGACCTGGCGCCACATCGCCGCCAGGTCACGGGTCGTGACCACCGGGTCGGGCGGCATGCCGTACACCTCGGGCTCGTCGAGCAGCAGGAAGAAGGCCCCGTCGCCGCCGACGCCGTCCTCGGGGCTCTCGCCGTATAGCCGCGCCTCGTCGACGCCCTGCTCGTGCAGCGCCTCGACGCGCCGCTCGGCCCGCTCGCGCAGCTCGTCGAGCGGGCCGAACTGGAGCGACTCGGTCGGACACGCCTTCGCGCACGCCGGCTGCTCACCGACGCCGAGCCGGTCGTAGCACATCGTGCACTTGAAGACCCGGCCGTCGTCCTTGCGCTGGTCGATCACGCCGTACGGGCAGGCCGGCACGCAGTAGCCGCAGCCGTTGCAGATGTCCTGCTGCACCACGACCGTGCCGAACTCGGTGCGGAACAGCGAACCGGTGGGGCACACGTCGAGGCAGGCGGCGTGCGTGCAGTGCTTGCACACGTCCGACGACATCAGCCAGCGCACCCCGACGTCGCCGTCGTCGGGCCCGTCCGGGTCCTGGGCGCCGGGCAGACCCACCGCTGGCATCCCCAGGTCGGTGCTGGGGGCCGGCGTGGGCGCCCGCACCTGCCTGGTCTGCTCGACGAAGGCGACGTGCCGCCAACTGTTGGCGTCCAGCTGCTCGGTGTTGTCGTAGGACATGCCGGTCAGCAGCAGGCCGTCCTCGGGCACGAAGTTCCACTCCTTGCACGCCACCTCGCAGGCCTTGCACCCGATGCAGACGCTGGTGTCGGTGAAGAAGCCCATCCGCTCGGGGTGCGCCGCGTAGCCCGCGTCTCCCGCGACGTCGTCGAGCGGTCCGGACAGCCGGTTGCTCACGGGGTGCTCCCTTCGTCGACGGGGATACCGGCGAGGCGCCGGTGCTCGGCCACGTGCTCGAGCAGGGCCGGTCCGCGCGGTCGGCGCCCGGGGCGGATGTCACAAGTGCCGACCTTCTCCTGGATGTTCACGTTGGGGTCGAGGGTGACGTTGACCAGGTCGTTGGCCGCGTCCCCGGTCGACAACCCGTTCGGTCCCCAGTGGTAGGGCAGCCCGATCTGGTGCACGACCTGGCCCGCGACCCTCAACGGTCGCATCCGGTCGGTCACCAGCACGCGGGCCTCGATCGCCGTGCGGGCGCTGGTGAGCGTCGCCCAACCGAGGTGTTCCAGCCCCCGCTCGGCGGCCAGCGCCGGCGACACCTCGCAGAAGAACTCCGGCTGCAGCTCCGACAGATACGGCAACGTTCGGCTCATACCTCCGGCGGTATGGTGCTCGGTGACGCGGTAGGTGGTGAACACGAACGGGTAGAACTCGGAGCGGTCCGGGTTGCGGACGTTGATCTCGTGCGGGTACGACCGTCGGGCAGGGTTGTGCTGCTGGTCGGGGTAGAGCGGGTTGCTGACCGGCGACTCCGGCGGCTCGTAGTGCGTCGGCATCGGCCCGTCGACCACCCCCGTCGGTGCGTACAGCCAGGCTTTGCCGTCGGTCATCATCACGAACGGGTCGCCGCCCCCGATCGCGTCCGGGCCCTGTGCCCCCTCGGCGGGCACATGGTGCGGGTGCCGGTCGGCGATGAAGTCGGGGATGTCGTGCCCGGTCCAGCTGCCCTGGCCCTCGTTCAGGTCCTGGTCCCACCAGACGTAGGCCTTGCGCTCGCTCCACGGCTTGCCGTCGGGGTCGGCCGAGGCCCGGTTGTACAGGATGCGCCGGTTGGCCGGCCACGCCCAGCCCCACTCCGGCGCGACCCAGCTCTGCTGCTGGCCCGGTTTGCGGCGGGCGGACTGGTTGACTCCGTCGGTGTACACCCCGCAGTAGATCCAGCAGCCGCAACGGGTCGAGCCGTCGGCGGCCAGCTCGGTGTACGAGCCGAGCGCCGCACCGTCCGGCCCCGTGCCGTTGATCTCGCGCAGCACCGCCTCCGCGTCGGGCTCGCCGTGCGGGCCCCGCTCCGGGTAGTCCCAGGTCAGGTCGAGCAGCGGACGGTCGCGCTCGTCGGTGGAGCCGGCCAGCTTGGCCCGGATCCGCTTGCCCAGGTGGTAGTAGAACCACAGCTCGCTGCGGCAGTCGTCGAGTGGTGCGACCGCCTCGTGGTGCCACTGCAGCAGCCGCTGGGTGTTGGTGAACGTGCCGGACTTCTCGGTGTGCGCCGCCGCCGGCAGGAAGAACACCTCGGTGCCGATGTCGGCGGTGCGCATCTCGCCGGTCTCGATCTCGGGCCCGTCGGCCCAGAACGTGGCCGACTCGATCATCGCGAGGTCGCGGACGACCAGCCAGTCGAGGTTGGCGAGGCCGCGTCGCTGCATCCGGCCGTTGGACGAGCCGACCGCGGGGTTCTCGCCCACCAGGAAGTATCCGGCGATCTTGCCCTCGACCTGGTCGAGCACCGTGCGGTACGTCCCGTGGTCGCCGGTGAGCCGCGGCAGGTAGTCGAAGCAGAAGTCGTTGTCGGCGGTCGCCGCGTCCCCCCACCACGCCTTGAGCAGGCTGACCCCGTAGTCGGCGATGTTGCCCCAGAAGCCGGCGGCACCCGCGTCGGTGCGCAGCCACTCGGCCAGGCTGGTGTGCTGCCGGGCATGCGGCATCGGCAGGTAGCCGGGAAGGATGTTGTACAGCGTCGGGATGTCGGTGGACCCCTGGATGCTGGCATGCCCCCGCAGCGCCAGGATGCCGCCACCGGGACGTCCGACGTTGCCGAGCAGCAGTTGGAGGATGGCGCCGGCGCGGATGATCTGCACCCCCGTGCTGTGGTGGGTCCAGCCGACGGCGTAACACAGCGCGGTGGTGCGCTCGCGGCCGCTGTTGCGCACCAGCGCGTCGGCGACCTGCTGGAACTGCTCGGGCGAGATGCCGCACACCTCGTGCACCATCTCGGGGGTGTAGCGCGCGAAGTGCTTCTTGAGCAGCTGGTAGACGCAGCGTGGGTGCTGCAGCGTCTCGTCCCGCTCGCCCTTGACGTAGACCCGCGGGCCGCCGGACCCCGCGGCCTCGACCCGGCTGGTCTCCAGGTCCTGGTCGGTGCCCTCGCGGTGCCGGGTGTCGGTAGGCGACCCCTCGTACTTCCACGAGTCGTGGTCGTAGGTCGCGGTGTCCTGGTCGAAGCCGGAAAAGAGCCCGGCGAGGTCCTCGGTGTCGCGGAAGTCGGGGCCGACGATCGTGGCCGCGTTGGTGTAGGCGAGCACGTACTCACGGAAGTCGAGGTCGTGGGACAGCACGTGGTTGATCAGCCCGCCGAGGAAGGCGATGTCGGAGGCGGCCCGGATGGGCACGTGGATGTCCGCGACCGCGGACGTCCGGGTGAACCGCGGGTCGACGTGCACGATGGTGGCGCCGCGTCGCTTGGCCTCCATCACGTACTGGAAGCCGACCGGGTGGCACTCGGCCATGTTGGAGCCCTGGATCCACACGCAGTCGGCGTTGGCGAGGTCCTGCTGGAAGGTGGTGGCGCCTCCCCGCCCGAGCGAGGCTCCCAGACCGGGAACCGTGGAGGAGTGTCAAATGCGCGCCTGGTTCTCG
>NZ_JBPCKQ010000209.1:0-24794 GCF_051004135.1 Ornithinimicrobium sp. | reverse complement strand
GCAAACAGTGGGCATAGTCAACGTACAGGAGAATGTTGTGGACACAGTCGTCGCGTCACGCCGCCGCATCTGGGTGCGAGCAGCGCTTGCGCTGGGCAGCGCCGCCCTGGTGGTCTCGGGGATGCTGGCTCCTGCGGCCACGGCCGCCGAGGAGGCGGTCGTGTATGTGGTCCAGGGCCTGCCCGACGAGGTGGTCGACGTCGCAGTGGATGGTGAGACCGTGGCCAGCGAGGTCGAGACCGCCGAGGTGGTCGGCCCGTTCTCGGTCAGCGCCGGTAGCATCGAAGTCAGCTTCACCGATGCCGACGGCGCCGTCATCGCCGACAACACCGTCACCACCAAGGCCGACTCCAGCTCGGACCTGGTCGTGCACCTACCCACGTCCGCTGCGCAGGAACCGGTCCTCACGGTCTTCGACAACGACCTTTCTCCGGTGCCGGCCACCAAGGCCGCCGTGAGTGTCGCGCACGCGGCAGCCGTGCCGCCCACGGACATCCTGGTCGACGGTGAGGTGCTGTTCGCCAACGTGGCCAACGGCGAGTCCCTCGACCTCGTGGTCCCGGTGGGCACCTACGAGGTGCAGTGCGTGCCCACCGGCGAGACCGAACCGCTCATCTTCGGACCCATGGATCTCTCGCTCACGGGTGGTGCGCTGACCCGTGTGTACAGCGTGGGCGACGCCCAGGCGGAGACCGCGAGCGTAGCCATGCACGTCATCGACGTGGCGGACACCGGATCGTCGCAGCCGACCATGGTCAACACCGGCACGGGAGGGCAGCTCGCGATGCTGATGCGATTGCGGGGGATCCTCGCCGCGCTGGTGCAGTGAGCCCCTCCGTCCCTAACAGACGGCGCCGGCCGGTCGCCGCTCTGTGCGCTGGGGTCGTCCTGCTCGCCGCGGGGTGCGGATCGCTGGACAGCGATGCCTCCGAGGGGGCGCCGGTGGCGGCAGCCACAGAGCAGGAGCGTGCCCGGTCCCAGGACCCAGGCGAGCCCCACAGATCCAGGGCGGCACGGTCCGACGCAGCCGCCCCGTCGGCCGACCCCGCCGCTGCGCCGGAGGCTCGACGAGGCGTGGCGGCGGCCAGCACACGGGTCCGGTTCGAGCCGGAGCTCCTCGACCTCCCCGGCGGACTGAGCGCTCCGGTGCACCCGGCCCCGACTGTAGGGGGCGAGCTGCAGGTCCCCGAGAACGTCGACCACGTGGGTTGGTGGGACGGCAGTGCCTACGCCGGAGATCCTTTCGGGTCCACGGTGCTCGCCGGTCACATCGACTCCGCGGAGCAGGGTCTGGGCTTCTTCACGGAGCTGTTGAACCTGCAGGTGGGTGATCGGGTCACCTTGCGGTCTGGCACTGACGAGGTGCGCTATCGGGTGACCTCGACCGAGCTGATCGACAAGGACGCCCTCGCCACCGACACCGCGGCCTTCGGCCAGACCGGGGACCACCGGCTCGTGCTGATCACCTGCTCCGGCCGGTGGCGGCCCGAGGTCCACAGCTACGAGAGCAACTTCGTGGTCGTCGCCCACCGGGTGGATCAGCCATCGCGCTGATCAGCTGCCAGGGCGCACCCTGGGCTCCGGCATCGGCGGGGGTGTGGCGGCGGGTCGGCGCCCCAGCTGCTCCAGCGCCTCGGCGATGGCCCGATCCAGCTGCGGATCGCGGTGCCCGAAGAAGTCGGCCGGGGTGTGCCGCACCTCGATGTCGGGGTCCACGCCGTGGTTTTCCACGTCCCACTCCTTGCCCTGCAGCCAGAAGGCATACCGCGGCTGCGTGATCGAGGTGCCGTCGACCAGGTCGAAGCGTCCGTCGATGCCCACCACGCCGCCCCAGGTCCGCACGCCGACGACCGGGCCGAGCCCCATCGCCTGGCCGGCGGCGTTGACGATGTCACCGTCGGAGCCGGAGTACTCGTTGGCCACCAGCACCACGGGGCCGCGGGGGGCGCTGGAGGGGTAGCTCATCTGCTGCTCGTAGTGCCGCGCCCGGCCCCAGCCGACCACCGTGCTGCTCAACCTGGCCAGCACGAGCTGACTGGTGTGCCCACCGCGGTTGTAGCGCACGTCGACGACCAGGCCCTCGGCCAGCGTGGCGCGGCGCAGGTCGCGGTGCAGCTGAGCCCATCCGGTGCTCATCATGTCGGGGATGTGCAGGTAGCCCAACCGTCCCGCACTGTGCTCGCGGACGTAGTCGCGTCGGGAGCACACCCAGTCCTGGTAGCGCAGGGTCTCCTCCTGTGCCAGCGGCACGACCACGACTCGCCGATCGGCGCCGTCGCGGCGCAGCGTCAGCTCGACCGGCTTGTCCGCTGTCCCGAGCAGGCTCGCGGCCGGGCCGTATGCCGGGTCGACCACCGAGCCGTCCACCGCCACGATCACGTCGCCCGCCCGAGCCCCCACCCCGGCGGCCTGCAGCGGCGAGCGCGCCGCCGGGTCGCTGGACTCACCGGGCAGGATGCGCTCGATGACCCAACCCTGGGTCGTGCGGCCCAGGTCGGCACCCAGCAGCCCCAGGGCGCGGTCCTGATCGCCCGGCGGGTCGGCCGGTATGACGTAGGCATGGGAGGTGTTGAGCTCGGCGTTGGTCTCCCAGAGCAGATCGACCAGGTCGTCGTGGGTGGACAGCTGCTCCACCACGGGCCGCCAGCGCTGCAGCGCGGCGGACCAGTCCACCCCGTTCATGTCCGCACGCCAGTAGTGCGTGGCCATGATCCGGGCGTTGTCGTCGAACATCTGGCGCCACTCCGCCCGCGGGTCGACCTCCAGGCGCACCCGGGAGAGGTCCACGGTGATCACGTCGTGGTCCTCCTCCTCCGGCTTGTGGTCGGCCGGGGAGACCCGCAGATCGTCGTCGTGCCACACGACCACCCGCTCCCCGTCGCCCGACACGGCATACCACTCGACCTTGTCCACCACCGTCTGGACCCGGCGCTGCTCGAAGGACCAGTGCTCCAGGGTGTCCGGGTCAGCGTCCTCGCTGACCCCGGCTCGCCGGGCACTCTCCGGTGCCGGCGCTCTGCCGGACCCACAGGACGCCGTCCTTGGCGGCACGAAGGTCGCGGTAGTCGGCCGAGGGCACCGGGAAGGGCACGAGACGCTGCTCGGCGCCGTCGGCATCCAGATCCGGGCAGGCCGGCGCCGGGCCTTGCGAAGAGCCTTCCGTCTCGGTGCCGGCCTCGGGCTTGTCGGGCTTGCTGATCCGCCATCCCTGTGCGCTGGGTCCGAAGGGTGCCGGCTCGGTGGCCGACAACGGCAGCAGCCACGGCCTGGTCGAGGAGGAGAAGGACAGCGCGAACTCGTGGCTGTCGTAGTCGGGGTCGAAGGTGCGCTCGGACAGGAGGACCAGATGCTTGCCGTCGCGGGTGAAAGCCGGGTCGTGGTCGTGGAAGGTGCCTGAGGTCAGCGCCACGGGTGCGCGACCATCGGCCCCCGGCGCGTCGTCGGTGTCCAGCACCATCAGCTGGTGCAGGTAGGCCTCGCCATGCGTGGGCTGGGACCAGACGAGATGGCGGCCGTCGGGGGAGAAGCTGGGCGAGGCCGCCCCACCCTGGGTCGAGTGGCCGACCTGTTCCACCGTGCCGTCGGTCACGTCGACCAGGCGAACCCGACCGTCGTGTGCGATGGTGGCCAACCGGGTGCCGGCCGGGTCGGCCGCGAGGTGCAGCACCCGGCCGAGCCGCCCCACCCCCACCCGCCGAGGCGGCTCGGCGCCGGTGAGATCGTGTACCTCGACGCTGTCCTCGCCCTCGGCGTCGGTGACCAGCGCGACGCTCCCGGTCTGCCCGAGCACCACCACCTCGCGGGCGCGCACCGAGGAGTCGGCGACCAGCGCGCGAGCCGGACCCTCGCGGTGGCTCAGCCAGAAGGCTGCTCCGCGGGAGACGAGCAGACTGGCGTCACCGCCGTGATCCGGCGACAGGGCGGTGAGCCGCTCCTGGGGTCCCGCCGCGAACCGGGTGGGGGCGCTTCCCGGCAGGCTGACCTCGACGTGCCGCGGCGTGCCGGTGAGGTCGTCGAGGATCCACAGACCAGTCGGTCCTGCACCCACATCGGGTCGACCAGGGACGCCGGGTCCTGCGCGAGCAGCTGCTCCCAGTCGCCGTCCCCGGACCGGTCCAGCCACAACCGCGGGGCGGTGCCACCGCGATAGCGTTTCCACTCCGCCGGCGGGCGGCTGCCCGCGCTCGACAGCGCCACCGCCCCGTCGGCGCGCTCGGCCACGCCCCAAGCCGGGCCGTAGCGCAGGCGCTCCACGGCTCCGTCCAACGCCACGGCCCGCACGGTGAGGTGGCGCAGGTTGGCCTCCCCGGCGTGCGAGGCGGCCAGCACCCGCCCATCCGCGCTCCACCCGAGCAGCAGGGTCTGCGCGGCACCCCACCAGGTCAGCCGCTGGGGCGCGGCGCCGTCGAGCTCGGCGACCATGATCTCGGGGTGCCCGTCGCGATGCGACACATAGGCCACCGTCGTCCCGTCCGGCGACAGTCGCGGGTTGCGCACCGGCACCCGGTCGTGGGTCAACCGCCAGGCCCGGCCGCCGTCGGTCGGGGCCACCCAGACGTCATCGGCGCCGACGAAGGTCAGCAGATCGTCTCGCAGGTGCGGATAGCGCAGGTATGTCGAAGTCACGGTCCGACTGTAGGCGGCACCGCCCACAGTCGCACCAACTTTGCTCCGCTCGGCACGGAAGCGCACGGCACCATTTGACGGTGTCGAGTCGAGAGCTCAGCGGGGCAGCTCGAACCACACCTCCGCGCCGACCTGCAGCTCCGCACTCACCCCGATCCGCCCCCCGTGTGCCTCGACGATCCGCCGGGCGATCGGCAGGCCGATGCCGTGGCCGGTGACCGACTCCTCCAGCCGGGTGTGCATGCCGAAGATCTCGTCGTGTCGCTGCGAGGGGATGCCGATGCCGTTGTCGGTGATCTGGACGCACCACCGGTCCGGGAGAGTCTGGCCGCGCACGGTGATGCGCGCGGGGACGCCGGGCCGGGCGAACTTCACCGCGTTGGACAGCAGGTTGAGCATGACGGAGTAGAGCTGGACGGGGTCGGCCCACACGACCGGCAGATCCCCCACGCACACCTCGGCTCCGCCGTCCCGCAGGGCCGGGCCGAGGTCCTCCAGGGTTGCTTCGGCGATGCGGGTCAGGTCGGCGTCCCCCATGCGCAGCTTGGCGCCGACCGTCGCGTGCTCGAGCAAGTCGTCGATCAGGCCGGCCATCCGTGTGCTGGCACGCAACGCCGACAGCGCCAGCGGCACCAGCTCGGTGTCAGCGGCGACGGCCGGCTCCTGCAAGAGCGATTCCACGTTGACGATGACGGCGGTCAGCGGCGTGCGCAGGTCATGGCTGACCTGACCGGCGAAGAGCGCCAGCTGGTCATTGGAGCGCCGCAGCTCGTCCCGGGTCTGCGTCAGGTCGGTTAGGGACTGCTCCAGCTGTCGGTTGCGCAGCCGCAGGTCCAGGACATCCATGACCCGGGCGGCCAGGGTGTGCAGGGCGGCGCGCTGCCGGTCCTCGAGCGTGCGCGGGGCGCGGTCGAAGACGCACAGCCGGCCGATGATGCCACCCGCGTCGCTCCGCAGTGGGACCGAGGCGTAGAACCGCACGTCCGCCTGCTCCCCGTTGACCATGGGGTTGTCCACGTAGCGCTCGTCCGCTCTGGCGTCGGCGACCAGGACGATGTCGGGGTTGTCGAGCACGGGGGTGCACATCGAGTCCCCTCGGGTACAGACGAACGGGTCGACACCGCTGGCGGCGATGGCGTGGGCGTGGTCCGACGTCAGCAGGTTGATGATGGCGATGGGCACACCGCATACCTGGGCGGCGAGGTCGACGAGCGCCTGGAGGTCACGGCCGGGCGGCTGCCCCAACACGTCGTAGCGCTCGATCTGGTCATCCCGCTGCTGGTCGGAGATGACCCTGGGCCGTGCGGTGATGATCGTCAAGTCGCCCCCCGTCGGCGCTAGGCATGTGCCTAGGTCCTCAACCTAGCATCTCAGCATTTAGTTCAAGAATCGTCCTATTCGAGGTAAAACTTGCGTGCGGATCGCGCCCCGGCAGGGGGTGCCGACAGGCTGGGAGCCGTCGGCGGGCCTCAGCGGCTAAAAATGCTACCGGTCCAGCGCCTCGGCATCCGGACGAACAGGCGACGCCTTCCCGTGCCCGTTGTGGCTCAGCTGCGGGAGCAGCTGAGCCATCATTAGGGTCGACAGAGCCGAGGTGTCGCCGCCGCCCTGCTCGTCGGTGTGCACGATGACCGGACGGGGCGCCGACTCGGCCAGCCGGGTGCCGACGTCGAGACGCCGCCGGGCCAGCTCGTAGCCCAGCACCGCCCGGTTGTCCCGGTAGGCCGTGGCCAGCTGCTCCTGTGCCTTGGCCTCACCCCGGGCCGCCACCAGGTTCGTCCGGGCGCGCGTCTCGATCTGGTAGGTGACCTGCTGGGCCTCGGTCTCGCGCTCCTCGAGCATCTGCGCGACGTCCGAGCGTGCTTTGTTGAGCGCTGCGTTGACCTCCACGATCTTGGCGTCGCGGATCTTTTTGGAGCGCTCGATCTCCATCAGCAAGGTGTCGATGCGGCGTTTGCGGGTGAGCTCCCACTCCTTCTCGTATGCCGACAGCTCCTTGGACACCCGCTCCCGCGTGGACAGGTGCTCGCGGTACTGGTCGGGCAGCTGCACGTCGGGGATGTTGCAGCCCATGATCTGCACGCCGTAGCGGGTCAGCTGCCGGTTGAGCAGCTCCTGCATGTCCTTGACGTCGGAGCCGCGCAGGTCGTAGGCCCGCTCGGTGCGCACCTGGCGGCTGCGCTGCCGGATGGCGTCCTGGACCGAGTTGGACAACACCAGGTCGAAGTTGCCGGCGCCGATGGTCTGCACGAAACGGATGGCCTCGACGATGCGGAAGCGCAGGAAGAACTCGATCGACTTCAGCGGAACGTTCTCATGGGTGGGGCTGGACAGCACGGGAGCCGAGTAGGGGATCTCCGTGGTCACGTCGACGACGTAGGCGACCTGGGCCCACGGGTGCCACAGATAGTGCCGCCCGGGCGACAGCCCGGCGCCGCTGATGGCACCGAACTTCGTCAACACCCCGACGGTGCCCTCCTCGATCTCCACGATGGAGGAGCGCCACCACCACAGGGCGCCAGCAGCACCGAGATCACGGCGACGGGCAGCGCCAGCGCGCCGAGTGCCCCGTGGCCGCCGAGCAACAGGAAGATGCCGCTGAAGCCGGCCCAGAGCGCCAGCCACACCAGCGAGAGCCAGCGCAGGCCGCGGGAGTCCTTGGGGATGACCACCGGCACCAGGACTCCCTGGTCACCGCCGCGCAACAGTGCAGCGACGTCACCCCAGCCCGCCAGGGCCTCCTTGATCGAGGACATGCCCTGCCCTCGTCCGCCTCGGGTCTGCTCAGCCACGCTGCTCACCCTCTCCGTTGCCCACTCCGTATGCCGTGCTGCTCGCACTGTCCGCCGGTGCCGTCGGTTCCTCGCTCACGGAACGGCGGATCGCCTCCATCCGGTCCTCACCGGGCAGCGGGGCATCGGGTCCGGGGGCGGTCGTGCCCTCGGACTCGGACACGAGCTCGACCTTGGTCGCCTCCGGTGGCTTGAGCAGGTGCTCGATCTCCCCCTCACGGGAGGCGACCCGGCGCGCGATCTCGTCCTTGCGCGTGCGCATCGCCTCCATGTCCACCTCGGTGAACAGCGGTGCATCGGCGTCGCCGACCAGCTGCCGGGCGATCTGCAGGAAGTCCACCCCGTCGGTGTCGGAGCCGACCCGGACGATCTGCGGCAGCGACTCGGCGAGCGACTCCAGCTGGTCCAGCATGTCGCGCTGGTAGCGGTAGTCCAGGATCTGCGGGGCCAGGGCGGCGCTCATCGCCCGGATGTCCAGGGCCTGGGCCTCCAGCAGGGCGGCGTTGGCGTTGGCACTGGACTCGGCCTCGACGAACCGCTGCCGCGAGGGCGTCGGCCCGGTTGGTCTCCCGCTCCAGCGCGGTGTCCATCTGAGCCTGGTACCGGGCGATGTCGGCCTGGATCGCCGAGAGCGTCTCGTTGAGCGAGGCGAGGTCCTTGTTGAGGTCGCCCTCGTTCTGTTCCTTGCGCAGCTGCAGCTCGTACTCGTAGGTGTAGGCCTCCTTGGCCACCCGCACCATCTCCGGGGCGGCCAGGTCCATCCGGTACTCCTGGTTTGCCGGCTCGGCGTGGGTGATGTTGGCGGTGGTCAGCTCCACGGCCGGGGCGAACTGGGCGTTGAGCTGCTCCAGCAGCCGCGAGGTGCTCTCGCCGACCAGGTCGTAGATTCCCGACGCCTCCTGCTCGTAGATCAGCGACCGGGTGGTCTCGGAGATCGCGTTGTTGAGCTTGTCCTGGTAGCCCTGCACCGCGCCAAGCACGAAGACGAACTCGCGGGCGTTGACGATCCGGAACTGCAGGAACAGGTCGACCGAGGCCTGCACGCCCGACTTGGTGGGCGCCTGCCGGATGGGCGCGTTGAAGGGGTACTCCCGGGTGACGTTGATGATGTAGGACACCCGCTTCCACGGGTTGAGCAGCGTCACCAGGCCGGGCCCGACCTCGGCCTCGACCTTGCCGAATCGGGAGATCAGGGCGACGCAGCCCTCCGGCACCATGACCATCCCTTGGCGCCACCACAGGAAGGCCGCGGCGACCAGCACCAGGATCCAGTAGTGCGGACCGAAGACCGCAAAGCTGAGGCCCAGCGGCAGCAGCACCAGCGCGCCCACGGCTCCGAAGACGACGAGCAGGATGATGGGCAGGACGGCCCGCCACCGCCGACCCTTGGGCATCACCATCGGGGTGATGACGTGCATCGGCCCTTGCGGTCCACCCTCGTAGTAGCTGCGGCTGAGCTGCTCCGCGGCGTCGTGCAGCGAGCAGGTGACGGCCTGGATCCGGGTGCCGGCCGAGCTGCCCTGGTCGCGCGCGGCGGGGAAGTCGCGGGCGCTCAGCGCGAACGCGGTGTCCTGCTCGCGACCCTGGCGCTGCCCCTGCTGCCCTTGCCCCTGCTGCCCTTGCCCCTGCCCCTGCCCCTGCCCCTGGGAACCCTGCTGGTCCGGCCGGCCCTGCTGTGGCGCGCCTTGCTGCCGACGGCCCTGCACCTGGTCGACGGCCTGCCGCACGTCGCCTCCCTGGGCGACCTGTCTTGCTGCGGAGATGAACTGGTCGGCTCTGCTCATCGGATGCCCCTCACGGTCCCCTCGTCGTTGCGGTTGGCCGGGTGCTGCCCGTCCGGCTCCTGGGAGTCTTGCACAGCGATCGGACGGCGGGTACCCCCTGACGGTTCCGGGGTGCTGCTGCGCCGGTCACCGCCTCGGGGCAGACTGGGGCGATGGCTGTCGACCTGATCCTGGGACCGCTGCTGCGCCATGTCGATGAGACCAGCGCGGCGATCTGGATGGAGACGGGCGCACACGCCGAGGTCAGCGTGCGGCTGGCCGGGCAGGAGGGGGTATGGAGCTCGCCCACCTTCGCGGTGCACGGTCACCACTACGCCCTGGTCGAGGTGACCGGCCTGGCAGCCGGCACCGACACGACATACCGAGTGGAGCTGGACGGCACGCAGGTCTGGCCGCCGAGCGACTCGACCCGGCCCGAGAGCCGGCTGCGGACCCTGCGCATGGGTGATCCGCTGCGGCTGGCCTTCGGCTCCTGCCGCACCAGCGTCCCGCACGACGCCAAGGGGCATTTCACCCACGGGGTCGACGCCCTGCGCACCTACGGCATCGCCCAGGCCCACGGCGACGACGCCCCGGCGTGGCCCGACCTGATGCTGCTGCTCGGTGACCAGGTCTATGCCGACGACACGAGCAAGGAGATGAAGGACTTCATCACCTCGCGCCGCTCGCTGAGCGAGTCACCGGGCGATGAGCTGAAGGACTTCGAGGAGTACGCCCACCTCTACGCCCTGGCCTGGGGCGAGCCGTGGCTGCGGTGGCTGCTCTCCTGCCTGTCGACCCTGATGATCTTCGACGACCACGACGTGCGCGACGACTGGAACACCTCCTGGCAATGGCGCAAGCAGATGGAGGCGACCGACTGGTGGCACGGGCGGATCGTCGCCGCGCTGGCCTCCTACTGGGTCTATCAGCACCTGGGCAACCTGTCCCGGGCCGAGCGGGCGCAGGACGAGATGTGGTCGAGGTGGCAGCAGCGCCGCACGGAGACCGAGGGCGAGGTGGACCTGTCCGACGTGCTCGACGCCTTCGCCGACCGGGTCGACCAGCGGCCGGAGACCTACCGGTGGTCCTTCGCCCGCGACCTGGGGGAGTCCCGGCTGGTGGTGGCCGACTCCCGGGCGGGCCGGGTGCTGGAGCCCGGTCGTCGCTCGATGCTGGATGAGCGGGAGATGGGGTGGCTGGACCAGCAGCTGCGCGGGGACTACCAGCACCTGTTCATCGGCACGTCGCTGCCCTTCCTGCTCCCTCCTGGGCTGCACTACCTCGAGGCGTGGAACGAGGCGATGGTGGCCGGCGGCTGGGGGCGGACCTTCGCCCGGATCTCGGAGAAGCTGCGCCTGGAGATCGACCTGGAGCACTGGGCGGCTTTTCAGGACGGCTTCCGGCGGGTGTGTCAGATGGTGAGTGAGGTGGCCGCCGGAGAGCGGGGGCAGGCCCCTGCCACCGTGACGTTCCTGTCCGGCGACGTGCACCACTCCTACATCGCCGAGGTCGAGGGCGAGCAGGACGGCGGCGCTCGGATCCTGCAGTTCGTCTGCTCCCCGATCCGCAACCCGTTGCCCCGGCTCATCCGCGCCTCCACCGGCATCATGGCTCACCGCGTCGCGCGCCCCCTGGGCTCTCGGGCGGCCCGGTCGGCCGACGTGCCCGACTCACCCTGGTGCTGGCAGACCATCGCCGGCCCCTGGTACGAGAACAACATCGCGATCGCGCAGGTGAGCGGTGACCAGATGGAGGTCACCTGGTGGGGTGGTGAGGTGATTGACGGTGTCCACGAGCATCCCCGCCTGTCACAGGTGGCCCAGGTCGAGCTCGACGCGCCGCAGGGCCAGGCGCACCACCCGGCTCGGGCCCGGCTCCGCTCGCAGTCGCGGGGGCTGCGCCCGCACATGCAGCGCAACAAGACTGCTCGGCTCGCCGGGCGCTGAGCCGGCCTTCTAGCCGCCGTCCAGGCCGGCGCTCGCGGCGGAGAGCACTGCCCGATCGGCTCGGCGAGCGTCCGGACCCCTTGGTCCGGTCGTGCCGCGTCGATCAGATGCTGGTGCCGGATGAACGGGTCCCAGGACAACCGCACCTCTCCTGTCGTCTGGGGAGACCGCGAAGGCGAGGTCCGGCGCGACCGGCACAGTGGCGGTGGCGCTGACCTGAGGCATGCGACCCACTCTCGCGGACCATCGCGGCCGATCAGGACCCTGACGAAATCCTGACTGATCTTTGCCAACTGTTGCCCATGTGCCCTCTGTTGTCTATAGGCAAGGCCGCCTAGCCTCGCAGCGAACTCACAATATCCGCACATATTGCTCCCGTGAAGGACTCTCGTGGCTACCCGAATCATCCGCACGCCGATCGCCCGCACCCTGCTCGCGGTCCTGACGGTCTTGCTGTTCACCGCCTCCGCCTCGGCCTCCGGCGCGACCGGCGACCTGATCGCCTCCCCGGCAGAGGTCTCACACGAGCAGGTGCGGCTCACCGCCTCCGACTCGCCCGAGCTTGCCGTGGTGCCCGCCCCCACGGAGGGTGTGCCTCGGCCCACCGGCGTGACGGGCACCACGGAGGAGATGCTGGACGGCCCGGTGCTCACCGCGGAAAGCGCGGTCGACACCGAGGTGGCGGTCGTCGGGGTCAGCTGGCGCGGCACCGATCCCGGAGCGGTCCGGCTGCGCGCCCGGACCGACGGGCAGTGGTCGGACTGGGCGGGTCTGGAGGTGCAGCGGGCCGAGGAGATCATGGCCACCGAGGGCGACGCTGTCCTGGGTGCGGACGCGGTCCAGGTGCAGGTGCAGGTGCAGGGGCCGCAGGCGGAGGTTCTGCTCGACGTATGGGGCTCGGACCCGGTGGCCGAGGACGTGGCGCCCGCCCAGCAGACCCGGGTCGACGGCAAGTCGGTCTCCTCGCCGGACGCGATCAGCCCGGAGGCGACCTCCAGCCGGGTCAACGGACCGATCATCAACACCCGGCAGCAGTGGGGGGCCGATGAGGCGGTGCGCAAGTGGAGCCCCAACTACATCGATGAGACCAAGGGCATCACGCTGCACCACACGGCGGGCGTCAACAACTACACCGCCGCCCAGGTGCCCTCCATCCTGCGCGGGATCTACCAGTACCACGCGGTCACCCTCGACTGGGGTGACGTGGGCTACAACCTCCTGGTCGACAAGTACGGCCGGGCCTGGGAGGGACGCCGCGGCGGTGCCAACACCTCGTTGCGCAACGCCCAGGCGCTGGGCATGAACTACACCACGGCAGGCATCTCCATCCTCGGCAACTACGACCAGGTCTCGGTCCCGAGGGCAGGCTTCGAAGCGATGGCCGCCGTCACCGCGTGGAAGCTGGATGCCCACGGCCTCGACGTCAACAGCACCTTCCGGCATCAGAACGAGTACGAGGGCTGGACCCGGACGCTGCCGACGGTGAACATGCACCGCGACGTCAACCAGACGGCGTGCCCGGGCCGATACTTCGCGTCGCGGATCGGGGAGTTCCGCTCCCGGGTCGAGGCATACCAGTCCCGGCACATGAACGCCGTGCAGAGGGTGGGCGGCGCGAACCGGTACGAGACCGCGGCCAACCTCGCGGAGGCCGCCCACCCCTGGGGGGCCGAGACGGTCTTTCTGGCCGAGGGGCTGGCGACCGCCGACGTGCTCAGCATCGGCCCAGCCGCCGACCGGGTCGACGGGGCGGTGCTGCTGGCCAAACCCACTTCGCTGCCCACGGCCACCCGAGAGCGGTTGGAGGCGCTGGACCCCGAGCGGATCGTCGTCGTCGGCGGCACCGCGCGGATCAAGGACTCGCTGCTGAGCGACCTACGCAAGGAGGGCTACCAGGTCTCCCGGGTCTCGGGGGCCACCCGCTACGAGACCGCCGCGCAGATCGCTGAGGCCTGGCCGGACACCGACACCCTCTACATCAGCTCGGGGACCATTCCCGCGGCGACGCTTCCGGCCGGTGCTGCCGCTGCCCACGTCGGCGCGCCGATGCTGCTGACCAGCAACTCCAGGCTGTCCCAGGGCGCGAAGGACGAGCTCGCCCGCCTGACACCTGGGCGGGTGGTCATGGTGGGTGGTCAGGACTACGTCTCCACGGCGGTCGCTCACGAGATCCGCGCGATCCTTCCTAGTGCGCGGATGCACCGGATCGCCGGCCAGGACGTCTACGGCACCTCCATCCTGCTCGCCCGCGACGCCTGGTCCTCCTCGGGCAGCGCTGTGCTGGTCAATGCGGGCAAGGTGGTGGACGGCGTGGCCGGCACCCAGCTCGCCGCCTATCAGGACGCACCCCTGGTCCTGACCCGATACTCCTGCCAGACCCCCTCGGTCAGGCAGGGCCTGGCAGCCCTCCGCACGGACCTGCACACGGTGCTCGGCGGATCAGCCGTCATCGACCTGGGGGCCGGCACCAACGGCTGCTGACCCCTGAGGGGGGCACGGGTCAGCCGGCTCCGGCTGACCCGTGCTGGGGCAGGTCTGCGCCGGATGGTGCCTTCCGGGGCGGGCCGGCCGTAGAGTCGGCGCTGTGAGCCGAGTCCTGCTCATCGACAACGTCGACAGCTTCACCTTCAACATCGCCGACCTGCTGCACCGGGTGGTCGGCAGGGCGCCGACGCTCTGGCGGCACGACCACCCGGCCGGACTTCGCGAGCTGCGTCAGTTCGCCGCGATCGTGGTGGGTCCGGGCCCGGGACGCCCTCAGGTCGCCGCCGACATGGGGATCTCGCAGCAGGCGCTGGCGCAGGCCCATGTGCCGGTGCTCGGGGTCTGCCTGGGACACCAGGGGCTGGCCCACCTGGAGGGGCACGAGGTAACTCCGATGCGGCTGCCCCGGCACGGCATCGTCTCGCCCGTGCGGCACGACGGGACGGGGGTCTTCGCGGGGGTGCCCTCGCCCTTCCAGGTCGTGCGCTACCACTCCCTCGAGGTGGCGCCGTCGCCGAACTCCACGCTGAGCGAGGTCGCCTGGGCCGGCGACGACGGGTGCGTGATGGGATTGGCCGACCGGACGCGACCGCGCTGGGGGGTGCAGTTCCACCCCGAGTCCGTGCTGTCCGAGCACGGTGCCCAGATCGTCGCCAACTTCCTCCGGCTCGCCGGAGTCGAGGTATGCGGATCGGCGCTGTCCCTCCCGCGCGGCGGTGCGGGCGGAGACGCTGCGCGGGAGGGTGTGGCCGTCGGGGACGTCCTGCGGCCGCACCGCGTCATTGCGGCCGACGCACGGGAGGTGGTCCTGGGCACGCGGCGGGTGCCCGGCCCGGTGGACCCGTGGCTGCTGCACGACCGGCTGACCGCCGGGTCAGAGGTGTCGGTGTGGCTGGACGCCTCCGACGGCCGCGGCGTCTCGGTCATCGCCGTGCCGGACGGCCCGCTCTCCCGGGTGCTCACCCACCGGGTGGGTGCCGGGACCGAGAGCCGGGGGCGTGCTGGGACGGCGCACCACGACGGGCCGCTGTTGGACACGGTCGACGAGCTGCTCGCCGGCCTGCGCCTGGTGGAGGGCGGCGAGCTGCCCTTCGAGGTGCGCCCGGGCCTGCTGGGCTATCTGGGTTATGAGCTGAAGGCCGAGACGTCGGGGGCCGCGGTGCACGACTCGGCACACCCCGACGCGTGTCTGGTCCTCGCCGACCGACTGGTGGTGATCGAGCACGCCACCGGTGACGTGCACGCCCTGGCCCTGGTCGACGACGACATCCGGGTCGAGCAGGAGCGGTGGCTGGGCGAGGTCACCGAGCTGGTCGCCGGGCTCCGCGGGCCGCGGGCGCAGCCGTCTGCCGGCACCACCCACGCGGCCGAGCCGACCCTCCCGGCCGGTGCGGAGCACGATGAGGACGGTGCACGGCATACCCGTCAGCAGGCGAGTGCACGGCATACCCGGCAGGACTACCTGGACCTGGTGCGGCGGTGCCGCGCATTCATCGGCGCGGGGGAGTCCTACGAGATCTGCCTGACCAACCAGCTGACCTGGCCGCAGCGGGTGGACCCGGGGCGGCTGCACCGGGCGCTGCGGCAGCTCAGCCCGGTGCCGTGTGCGGCTTGGCTGCGGCTGCCCGGGCTGGATGTGGTCGGGGCATCGCCGGAGCGTTTTGTGGCCGTGTCCGCCGACGGCGAGGTGGAGGCCCGCCCGATCAAGGGAACCCGGCCACGCGACCCGGACCCCGAGCGGGACGCCGCCCTGGCGCGGGACCTGGCCACGCACGTCAAGGACCGCGCCGAGAACCTGATGATCGTGGACCTGCTGCGGCACGACCTGCACCGGGTATGCCGCTCGGGCAGCGTGCACGTGCCCGGGCTGTTCGAGGTGGAGACCTACGCCAGCGTGCACCAGCTGGTCTCGACGGTCCGCGGTGCCCTCGCGGACGGGATGCGGGCCACCGACGTGCTGCGCTCCTGCTTCCCCGGGGGGTCGATGACCGGTGCGCCGAAGGTGCGCACCATGGAGATCCTGGACGCGCTGGAGGGCGGGCCCCGCGGGGTCTACTCCGGCGCCATCGGGTGGCTCGGCCTCAACGGCGCCATGGACACCTCGATTGTGATCCGCACCGCGACCGTGGTGGACGGCCGGGCGCAGCTCGGCGTCGGGGGCGCCGTGACGGCGCTGTCGGACCCGCAGGAGGAGTATGCCGAGACCCGCACCAAGGCGCGCTCCCTGCTGGCCGCCCTCGCCGCCGTCGGTGAGCCCGGTGAGGGGCCGTAGCGCTCTCGCGATCTCGGGCCTGGCCGCGGGGCGGTGCGCTTGGCCGGGACGGGGCGAGCGTGGAGGCGGTGGTCACTTTCACCAGGTTCGCCGGCCCGGCGCCACATTGCGCGGCCTTGCGTACATCGCGCGGGATACGGCGGCGGCGCAATGTGCACAAGCCCGCGCAATGTGCAGAAACCCGCGCAATGTGCGAGACCCCCCGGGACAGCACGCTCCTCGGGGCCGGGCAACGGCGACGACGGGGCAGGGCTTGCTGGCTGGTGGGGGGTCAGTCGGACTGGTCCAGACCGACGGCGATGACCTCGAGCTCGCCGTCCGGGCGCCAACCGAAGCGGAGCGAGGGCCCTTCCTCGGTGAGCTCAAAGGCGTTCAGGGTGACCGAGGTCCGCAGCATCGCAAAGGCCATCTGCACCATGTCGCCGGGGCGGTGGGTCGTGGCGAGCACGATGGTGCCGTCGGAGAAGCAGATCCGGGCCACACTCGGTGCCGGTGACGCCCGGATGACGCGCACGGGCACCTGGCGCAGCATGACCCCCTTCATCCGCGCTGCCAGCAGGCGCTGCAGGTCGTCCAGGATCTCCTCGTCGACGGCGGCGAACCTCGCCTCGAGCTCCGCCTGGTCGTCGCTGTGCATCGGCACGGGTTCGGCCTTGTCCCCGGAGCGGGGCGCTGGGGCCGACGTGGCGGGAGGGGCGAGTGAGTCGCGAGCCCGAGCAGCCCGGAGGGCACCCAACCCGGCCAGCAGGGTGAGAGCCACCAACAGCAGGGCCCACTCCATACCACCAGTGTGCCTGTGAGCAGGGCAATCGGCCAGCCATGCCCCCGGATGCAGCAGCCGCCGGAATAACCTTCGATGGCGGGTCGCTGTCACCGTCATGACTGTTCCCGGCATCGAACTGAACAACGGCGTCACCATCCCCCAGGTCGGCCTCGGCGTCTTCCAGATCCCCCAGGAGGAGACCCAACGGGCGGTCGAGCAGGCCCTCGAAGCGGGCTACCGGCACATCGACACCGCCGCCGGCTACGCCAACGAGGCGGGGGTCGGCGCCGCCGTGCGGGCCAGCGGCCTGCCGCGCGAGCAGATCTTCGTCACGACCAAGCTCGCCAACGGTGACCAGGGCGCCGACACGACGCGACGGGCGTTCGAGCAGAGTCGGGAGCGGCTCGGTCTGGACGTGGTGGACCTCTACCTCATCCACTGGCCTCGGCCCCGGCGCGAGCAGTATGTCGAGACGTGGCAGGTGTTCGAGCAGCTGCGCGCCGAGGGCGCTGTGCGGGCCATTGGCGTGTCCAACTTCCTGCCCGAGCATCTGGACCATCTGATCGCGCAGACCGACGTCGTCCCGGCGGTCAACCAGGTCGAGCTGCACCCCAGCTTCCAGGCGCCGGACACCCAGCGGGCCACCCGTGGCCACGGGATCGCGGTCGAGGCCTACGCCCCGATCGGGCAGGCCCGGGACCTGGACCACGGCGCCGTCCGCAGTGCCGCCGAGGCGCATGGCGTCACGACTGGGCAGGTCGTGCTGCGCTGGCAGATCCAGCAGGGCACGATCGTCATCCCCAAGTCGGTCACCCCGGAGCGAGTCACCGCCAACATCGACCTGTTCGGCTTCGAGCTCAGCGAGTCGGAGATGAGCGCGATCACCGCGCTCGACACCGACGAGCGGATGTTCCCGGACCCGCGCACCGCCGACTTCGACTGATCCGTGCGCTCGTCGAGGAGCTCTTGGGTCGTCTGCCACGAGCCGAGGCTCACGAGGAGCGCGGATGCTTCGATGGCGAGTAGGATCGCTACAGCGGCTCATCAAACAGTGTGTGGGTGGGTACTCGCAGTTCTGTACAGGAGTCTCATGTCATGGACCATGACCACGCGCTGCTCGGCCAGCTAGCGGAGGCGGCCCGCAGTCTGGACGACCGCCACGGGCTCCCGCTCACGGCCCAGCAGGCCGTTGACCTCGCGGCGCGCCTGATCAGTGGGTGTGACGCCGCCGCCATCACACGGGTCCAGGGCAAGCGGGTCTTCACGATCGCCGAGACGCACGCCCTGGCCAAGGCCGGAGACGATCTGCAGTATCACTTCGGCGAAGGGCCGTGCCTGGATGCGCTCGAAGAGATCAACTACGTGCGCAGCGACGACCTGAGCGAGGACGTCCGGTGGCCGCAGTGGGCACCGCGGGCCCAACGCGAGCTGGGCGTCCGCTCCATGCTGTCGTTGCGGCTGTTCACGGCCGACACCACGGTGGGTGCGCTCAACCTCTACGCCCTTCAGCCGCACAGCTTCTCCGAGGTGTCCCATCTCGAGGGGGGCACCCTGGCCGCGCAGTGCGCTGTGGCCATGGCCTCCGCCGACACCATCGACAACCTGCACGTGGCCGTCCGGCACCGCACCACGATCGGACAGGCGCAGGGGATCCTGATGGAGCGCTTCTCCCTGGAGCCCGACCCTGCCTTCGCGGTGCTGACCCGGTTGTCCCAGGACCACAACGAAAAGCTCTACGACCTGGCCTGCCGGATCGTCGCGACCCGCAACGTGCCCGGCCGCGCCGCGGGCTAGGCGAGGCAGGTGAGCCCGCTCACCGAGCCGACCGGCTGATCTGGCGCGCCGGCGGCCGACCGTCAGTGCGTCCCGAGGTGGGCCCGGGACTCCCACGCAGCCAGCTGCACCGTGGACGCCCCCTGCCCAGGCGCAGCGTCCGGGTGGGTGGAGATGAGCACCTCGCCACCGAGCCCCAGCTCCTGCGGCAGGTCGATCTGGGCAGGCTCGGAGCTCATGTTGGCCAGCACGACCAGCTGCTCGTCACCGAGGGTGCGCACGTAGGCGTAGACCTGCTTGTGCTCGGGCAGCAGCAGCCGGTAGTCGCCGTGCACCACGATGTCGCGGGTGTGCCGCAGCTCGATCAGCCGGCGCAGGTGGTGCCACACCGAGTCGGGGTCGGCGACGGCCGCCTCGGCGTTGATCTGCGTGTGGTTGGGATTGACCGGCAGCCAAGGGTCACCCGTGGTGAAGCCGGCCTGCGGACCGTCGTCCCACTGCACGGGGGTGCGGGCGTGGTCCCGGCTCTTCATCCGCAACGCCTCGAGCACCTCCTCCCGCGGCGTGCCGTCCGCCAGCGCCGAGGAGGCCCAGTTGAGCGACTCGATGTCCTGGTAGTCCTCGACCCGCGAGAAGGGGGCGTTCGTCATACCCAGCTCCTCGCCCTGGTAGACGTAGGGGGTACCGCGCAGCAGGTGCAGCACGGTGAACAGGGTCTTGGCGCTGGTCACCCGGTGCTCGCCGTCGTCACCGAAGCGGGACACCACCCGGGGCTGGTCGTGGTTGTTCCAGTAGAGCGAGTTCCAGCCCGACTCCGCCAGCCCCTCCTGCCACTGCGACAGGTTGGCCTTCAGATCGGGCAGCCGCAGCGGGGCCAGGTCCCACTTGCTGCCGCTGGGCCCCACGTCGAGATTCATGTGCTCGAAGGTGAAGACCATGCTGACCTCTTCGCGGTCCGGGTCGGTGTACTTGCGCGCCTCCCGCGCGGTCACCCCGGGTGCCTCGGCGATGGTGAGCAGCCGGTGCCCGGCGAAGACCTGCTCGTGCATCTCGTGCAGGAACTCATGGATCCGGGGACCGTCGGTGAACAGCGCCGACCCGTCACCCAGCGAGGTGCCCGGGATGGCCGGACCGTCCGGCAGGCTCCCGTCCTGCTCCACCGTCTTGCTGATCAGGTTGACCACGTCCATCCGGAAGCCGTCGACGCCACGGTCCAGCCACCAGCGCATCATCTCGTAGACCGCCTCGCGCACCTGTGGGTTCTCCCAGTTCAGGTCCGCCTGGGTGCGCGAGAACAGGTGCAGGTAGTACTCCCCGGTGCTCTCGTCCAGCTCCCAGGCGGGCCCGGAGAAGAAGGACCTCCAGTTGGTCGGCTCCGCGCCCGGGGTGCCTGGCTCGTGCCCGTGGCGAGCCGGGCGCCACCAGTACCAGTCGCGCTTGGGCGAGTCGCGTGACGAGCTGCTCTCGACGAACCAGGGGTGCTCGTCCGAGGTGTGGTTGACGACGAGGTCCATCACGAACCGCATACCCCGCTCGTGCAGACCGGCGATCAGCGCCTCGAGGTCCGCCATGCTGCCGAACGTCGGGTCCACATCCTGGTAGTCACTGATGTCGTAGCCGTTGTCGTCCTGCGGTGAGGAGTAGACCGGCGAGAGCCAGACGACGTCGACCCCGAGCTGCTGCAGATAGTCGAGCTTGCCGATCGCCCCTTGCAGGTCGCCGACCCCGTCACCGTCGGAGTCGGCGAACGAGCGTGGGTAGATCTGGTAGACGAGCGCGTGCTTCCACCAGTCCTGCGCGCGTTGTGTCATTCGGCCAGCCTAGGGCGCCGCACCTGCGTGGGCTCGGTGGCGCCGGAGCGCTTGCACGGTGCCCAGCGTGCGGCGAGGGTGTGCAGCATGCCCGCCGTCATCGACTGGGTCCGCTCGGCGCCGGCCCGGTCCGCTGCCACCCTGCGCCGTCCCGACGTCCACTCCGACCTCCTGCAGACGCTGAAGGCAACCCTGGCCGCAGTGGCCGCGTGGTTGCTGGTCGAGCACGTGCTGGACCTCGAAGAGCCCTTCCTCGCGCCGTGGACCGCGCTGCTCACCGTCCACGCCACGGTCTACCGCAGCCTGTCGCGGGGGGCGCAGGCGATGGGCGCCACGGTCCTCGGGGTGCTGTTGTCGGCCATGGTGGCGCAGCTCCTCGGCTTCGGCGCAGTGGCCCTGGGTGTGGCGGTCGCCCTGGGGCTCGTGCTGGCCCGGGTAGGGGTGCTGCGCGACGAGGGGGTGGCTGTGGCCACCACTGCCCTGTTCGTCCTGACCACGAGCACGGCGCAGGGGACGACCCTGCTGGACCGCGTGCTGGCCACGGTGGTCGGGGTCGCGGTCGGCGTCCTGGTCAACCTGCTGGTTGTCCCGCCGCTGACCGACCGCAGCGCCGAGGAGCGGGTGGACCGGATCGACCGGCTGATGGGTCGGCTGCTGCAGGACATGGCCCGACAGATGCGCAGCAGATGGACCCAGGAGGACTCCCAGGCCTGGATCACGCGCACGCGGGACATGGACAGCGAGCTGGACGACGCCTGGGCGCTGGTCAACCAGGCTACGGAGAGTGGCTGGTGGAACCCCCGCCGGCACTTCTCGAGCGGGGCCGACGAGCTCACCAGCCACGAGGAGCTCCTCACCCGGCTGGAGGACGGGGTCGTGCAGGCCCGCAGCATGGCGCGCACCATCGATCAGTCGACCCGCTCGGCGGCCGAATGGGACCCGCGGTTCCGCGAGCCGTGGCTGGACATCCTGGAGGAGCTGGGCCGGCGGATCGTCGACAAGGACGCCGAGGTATGCAGTCTGCGCACCGATCTGGACCAGCTCACCCAGCACCTGTCCGGGCAGGACCTGCCAGGGCTGCTGTGGCCGGTCTACGGCGCGCTGCTGGTCAGCATCAGCAACGTGATCGAGGTCGTGGACGACGTCGCGACCTCCCGAGCCGTGCGGACCGACTGACCCCTGCTGGCGCCCGTCACCACGGTGACCTGGGACAATCGGCCTGTGACCCCCACCAGCGACAGCGCCGCCACCCGGCCCCCGGCCAAGACCGACGTCATGGTCGTGGGCGCAGGGCCCGCGGGATCGGCTGCCGCGACCTGGGCGGCCCGGCTCGGACACGATGTGGTGTTGGCCGACGCGGCGACCTTCCCGCGGGACAAGAGCTGTGGGGACGGGCTGACTCCCCGGGCGGTGGCCGAGCTGGCCGATCTCGGTCTGGATGACTGGGTCCGCTCCCACGTGGTCAACCAAGGGCTGCGGGCCCACGGGTTCGGTCAGGTCCTGGAGCTCCCGTGGCCCGGCGGGTCGCTGCCCGACAGTGGGTCGGCCGTGCCGCGCACCGAGCTCGATGACCACCTGCGCACGCTCGCGCTCGATGCGGGGGCGACCGGGGTGCAGGGCACCCGCGCCGTCGACGTCACCTGGGACGGTGACCGGATCGCCGGGGTCGTGCTCGAGCAGGACGGCGCACGGCATACCGTCGCCTGTCGGCACGTCGTCGTCGCCGATGGCGTGCGCTCGCAGCTGGGGCGGGTGCTGGGGCGGCAGTGGCACCGCGACACGGTCTACGGCGTCGCGGCCCGCTCCTACGTCTCTTCCGAGCGCAGCGACGACCCGTGGATCAGCTCGCACCTGGAGCTGCGGGGGCTGGAGGGTGAGCTGCTCTCGGGCTACGGCTGGATCTTCCCGCTCGGCGACGGCGAGGTGAACATCGGCGTCGGAACGCTGGCCACGGCCAAGCGCCCGGCACACGTCCAGCTGCGCCCGCTGCTCCAGCTGTATGCCGACGCCCGGCGGGAGGAGTTCGGGCTCAGCGGGGCGCTGCGGGCACCCACCTCGGCGCTGCTGCCGATGGGCGGTGCCGTCTCGGGTGTCGCCGGCGCCAACTGGGCCCTGATCGGCGACGCCGCCGGATGCGTCAACCCGCTCAACGGCGAAGGGATCGACTACGGCCTGGAGACCGGCCGACTGGTGGCCCAGACGATCCACGACGGTCAGCAGCTCGGCGCGGCCTGGCCGGCGCTGCTCACCGAGCACTACGGCGAGGCCTTCTCCATCGCCCGGCGGCTGGCCGGCCTGGTCACCGTGCCGCGGGTGCTGCCCGCGCTGGGACCGGTCGGCATGCGCTCGACCTGGATGATGAGCCTGGCGCTGCGGTGGATGGGCAACCTGGTCACCGACCAGGACCGGGACCTCGCGGCCCGGGTATGGCGGTGGGCCGGCCGGGCGTCGCTGCGCCTGGACCACCGGCCCCCGTTCGCCTGATCGACCGTAGACCGACCGAGGTGCGAGGCTTCACGAGTGGCGAGCCGTCGTATATCTGTTCGTGATCTCCGTTAGGGAAACGTGACATTTGGCCCGAGGGGTTGTACCGTCGGTTTCGCTTCCGCCCCCTGCGGGAGCCCCAGCGCGGTCGCCGAGTCCTGCCGTCGCGCACGGGAGTTCCGCACACCGCTTGGCAGGAGCGGGGGACCCATCTTAGGTGGGGCGTCGTGAGACGCCCCTTGGGGTGAAGTCCGAGTCGGCACCGCCACGGTGTCCGGCCCGGGCCGGGTGACTACCTCCCACCCGAACCCGACAGCTGACCCCGTAGGCGTTTGGAGAGGGATTCACCATGTCTTCACACACCCCTGGGCGCCACCGCGCGCCGAGTCGACTGACCGTCAAGCCGCTGGCCCGTGCCTCGGCTGTCCTGCTCGCCAGCGGTGGCCTCGCCGCCTCGATGTCGGTGGGGGCGCAGGCTGCCCCGGCACCCGCGGCGCCGAAGCCGGCCGCACCCGTGACGCTGCCGGCCACGCCGGGCGCGCTGCCCCAGGCGCCGGTCGAGGTCCCCTCGGTCCGGGTCACGCTGCCCACGACCCCCGGCTCCTGGACCACCCTGCGCTGGGGCTCCCGCGGTGGCCAGGTGGCGACCGTGCAGCGGATCGCCGGGTCTTACCAGGACGGCATCTTCGGACCCAAGACGCACGCGGCCGTCAAGCGCTACCAGGCCCGCAACGGTCTTGAGGTCGACGGCATCGTGGGCCCGATCACGTCCCGCTCGATGGGCCTGCGCTCCGGCAGTTCCTCGTCCTCCTCCCGCTCGGACTCCGCCAGCTCGCGTAGCAGCTCGCGCAGCAGCTCCTCGTCGAGCAGCTCCTCGAGCAGCTACTCCTCGGGTGGCATCGTCGGGCAGGCTCAGCGCTACCTCGGGATCATGTATCGCTGGGCCGGCAGCACGCCCGCCGGCTTCGACTGCTCGGGCTACACCCAGTACGTCTACGGCAAGGCCGGGATCAGCATCCCCCGGACCACCCAGGCCCAGCAGCGGGCGGCCTACACGGTGTCCAGCCCGCGTCCCGGCGACCTGGTCTTCTGGGGCTACCCGGCCTACCACGTGGCCATCTACGCCGGTGACGGCATGATCTACGACTCGGGCAAGCCCGGTCTGCCGTCGCAGAAGCGCGCGATGTTCTCCGGTTCCAAGAGCTTCGGCCGCATCGGCTGAGCGAGGCTCTCAACGCACAGCCGAGGCCGGTGACCCCATGGGGTCACCGGCCTCAGGCATGCCATGGATCGGCATACTGACGGCGGACTCAGGCGTTGCGGCGCTTGAGCGCCACGGCGGCCGCGACCAGTGGGACTGCGACCCAGGCCACGAAGACGGCGATCCCGGCCCCGGTGCCCAGCTGACCCGGAGCGGCGAACACGCTCATGAACGACTCACCGGCGCTCGAAGGGAAGAACCTCAGCACGCTGTCCCGGATGCTCTCCGGCAGCAGCATGCCGAGGCCGGGGAGCAGGAAGATGACGGCGAACAGGGTGGAGATCGCGGCAGCCGTGCTGCGCAGCAGCGCGCCCACCGCCAGGCCCATCAGCGCCGCTCCGGTCAGGTAGCCCGCAGTGCCGACGATCGCGTCCAGCACTCCGGGGTCCCCGATGGAGGCGGTGACGATGTCGCCCGCGCCGATGAGGGGCTGACCGGCGAAGAACGCCGCTGAGGCCGTCAGGAGCATGACGGGGAAGGTCACGCCGGCCACCACGGCCGCCTTGGCCCACAGAACGGACAACCGACCCGGCACCTCGGCCAGCGTGGAGCGAATCATCCCGGATGAGTACTCGCTGGTGATGACCATGACGCCGAGCACGCCGATGATGAGCTGGGCCAGCAGGACCCCTTGGAGGGTGGCGCCCGCCGGGTTGCCGCCGTGACCACGGTGGCCTCGGGGAACGGGAGTGGGCCCCGTGGGACTCGAACCCACAACCTACGGATTAAAAGGCAGAGGCATTGCGAGACACCAGATTTGACCCTGCTGCAATCGGTGGAAACCGCGGCGGTTGACGCAACCAGCGCCGGTCGCGG
>NZ_JBPCKQ010000208.1:0-2775 GCF_051004135.1 Ornithinimicrobium sp. | reverse complement strand
CGACAGCATCCTCCCCGGCCTGACCCCTGGCTGCGAACCGTCGAGTCCCGGCCGACTACCCGTTATGCAGGCGCAAGCGGGTCGCGAACCGGGCCGGAGACTCGGCAAGGTCAGCGTTCAGGAGTTGCCGGTCGTCACTGACCAGCACAATGTCGAACTCGCGCGCCGCGGCTGCCCAGCTGGCGTCGTAGAACGACAACGTGTGCGTCTCGGCGAGCAAGGCAGCCGCACGGATCGCAGCACGCGACATGCCAAGGGTGGGTCCGAGGATCTCGTGCAGATCGTCGAGTTGGTCGACCACGTCCCGAGCGCTCCAGCGCAGGGCACGAGAGAGCACGTTGCCGACCTCGTAGATCGCCAGGTCGAGCATGTGTGCCTCGACCTCACCCCTGGCGTGAGCAGCGCGGATGGCTAGCGCATGCTCGACCCCCTCCTCGCCTTGGTGATGGAACCACTTGATCAGGACCGAGGTGTCGATGAGCAGATGCGTCATGGGCGCGAGTCGCGGTCCTGGCGCACCAGCGCTGTGGCCTCAAACGAGCCGGCACGCCGGAAGCGCTCCTCCGATCGCAGGATCGCAGCCGACAGCTGGTCGGGATCGCGGCGGGTCAGCTCCCGGCGCGCCGCTGCCGCCAGGAAGGCGCTTCTGCTGGTCGACCGCTTGCGAACCTCGTCGTCGACGGCCGTCAGGAGATCCTCGGGTAGGGAGACCATGACCTTGGACATACCCACAATATAGCCGAGGGTATTGCCCCGCGTCCTCCGGCGCGGCGTCGATCGGTAGGGCGCGCACCCCGGCCAGGATGCTCACCGTCGCCATCCGCGCGCACGGAGGGCGGTGTCGACGGCCGCGAGCGCACCGGCCGAACCTCGGCCACCGGACGCGAGTGCACGGCGATGGTCACCGTCGCCCCGGCCAGCTGGTCCCCCGCCCACCGACGGTCCTCGCTCGATGACTACATTCACCCGATGCGGCAGCCACCCGGACGCGATGTGGACGTCGACGTGATCGTCGTCGGCGCCGGCATCTCCGGCATCGACACGGCCTGGCGGCTGCAGCAGCGCCGGCCGGACACGACATACCTGATCCTGGAAGCCCGCAAGCAGATGGGCGGCACCTGGGACCTGTTCACCTACCCCGGCATCCGCTCCGACTCCGACATCGCGACGTTCGCCTTCCCGTTCCGCCCCTGGCCCGGTCGCCAGGCGCTCGCCGACGGGCCGGCGATCAAGGCGTATGTCGAGCAGACCGCCCGCGAGGCCGGGATCACCGAGCACATCCGGTTCGGCATGACGGTCACCCAGGCCCACTGGTCCTCGGCCGAGCAGCGCTGGAGCATCACGGCACAGACGCCGGACGGCCCGCAGACCCTGAGCTGCGCCTTCCTGCAGGTCGCGGCCGGGTACTACGACTACAACGCCGGCTACCTGCCGGACTACCCGGCCGCGAGGACTTCACCGGCACCTTCGTGCACCCCCAGCACTGGCCGGCGAACCTGGACGTGACCGGCGCCCGGGTCGTGGTCGTCGGCTCCGGCTCCACGGCCATGACGCTCGTCCCAGCCCTGGCCAAGACCGCCGCGCACGTGAGCATGCTGCAGCGCACCCCGACCTGGGTGGCCTCGCTACCGGGCCGCGACCGCATCGCCGAGCGACTGCACCGACGGCTGCCCGAGCGGGCGGCATACCTTCTCACCCGGGCGGTCAACATCGTGCTCAGCCAGGCCACCTATACCCTGGCCCGTCGCCGACCGGAGCGGTTCGCCGCGACCTGCCCGACGAGGGCTACCTCGACGCCCACTTCATGCCCAGCTACCAACCGTGGGACCAGCGGGTATGCCGCATCCCCGACGGCGACCTGACCCGAGCCATCGCGCAGGGTCGAGCCAGCGTGGTCACCGACACCCTCGACCGGCTGGTGCCCGAGGGCGTGCGGCGCAGCACCGGCGAGATGCTGCCGGCCGACGTCATCGTCTCCGCGACCGGGTTGAATCTGCAGATGCTCGGCGGCATCACCCTCACCGTCGACGGGGAGCGGGTCGACCCCGCCGACCGGGTCGCCTACCGCGGGCTGATGTTGGAGCGGGTTCCCAACCTGATCTTCACCGTCGGCTACGTCAACTCCTCCTGGACCCTGCGCGCCGACCTGGTCGCGCGTTACCTGTGCCGGCTGCTGGACCTGATGGACCGCCGCGGGTATGCCGTGGCCGCGCCGGCCGCCGCCCCGCCCGGCGAGCGCCGCCCGCTGCTCGGTCTGCAGGCCGGCTACGTGCTCCGCGCGCTGGACCGGCTGCCCAAGCTGGGACCCCGCCGACCGTGGACCTACGTGCAGAACTACCTGCTCGAGGCCCCTGAGCTGCTGCGCGGCCCACTGCGCCGTGACATGGTCTTCACCCCGCCGAACGGAGCACCGATGACCCGCACGCGCACGCGCCGCTACCGTTTCGAGGGTGGCACCAGCACCCGGCGCTACGGATCAGCACCCACGTCGTGGACCTGGCCGACCGCGACCAGGGCGATGGGCTGGCCGTCGACGTGCTGGACCAGCACGAGACGATCAGCCTGCTGGTCAACAACGCCGGGGTGGCCCTCGGTGGCCGGTTCGAGGAGCTCAGTGCCGAGGACGTCGACTGGCTGCTGCAGATCAACCTGCACGCCCCGATCGCACTGGTCCGCGCCTTCCTGCCCGCGCTCACTGCCCGCCCCGGCGGCCACATCGTCAACGTGTCCTCGCTGTTCGGGCTGATCGCCCCGCCCGGGCAGACCGCCTACGCC
>NZ_JBPCKQ010000207.1:0-12762 GCF_051004135.1 Ornithinimicrobium sp. | reverse complement strand
CTGAGAGAGCAGAACCATGACCGACCAGGACCAGTCCACAGACGAGCGGGTCTATGCCGTCCACGACCCCGCACCCAGCCTCTACAACAAGGATCTCGCCCCGCTGCCGCCGAGCAAGCGCACCTGGGGCTGGTTCGAGATCTTCAACGTGTGGTCCAACGACATCCAGAGCCTGGCCGGCTACACCCTGGCCGCCAGCCTGTTCATCACCGCCGGCATCAACGGCTGGCTGGTCTTCGCCGCGATCATGCTGGCCGGACTCATCATCAAGGTGCTGGTCGACCTGTCCGGACGGCCCAGCGTCAAGTACGGCTTCCCCTACCCCGTGCTGGCGCGTGCCTCGATGGGGGTCCGCGGGGCGCAGTTCCCGGCCATCGTGCGCGCCGTGGTCGCCATCTTCTGGTACGGCGCGCAGACCTACTTCGCCTCCACCGCCGTCGCCCTGGCGCTCAACGCGGTGCTGGACAGCCCCGGCGGTCCGACGGTGCTCGGGATGGACGGGGTGGCCTGGGTGTCCTACATCATCGCCTCGGGGCTGCAGATCTATCTGTTCCTGGGTGGCATCGAGAAGATTGCGGGCTTCCTCAACGTCGTCGGACCAGCCGTGTATCTCGTGATGATCGCGCTGCTGGTCGCCATCTGGGTCAAGGCGGGCAGCGAGCTGCTGCCGGCCGTCGGCGGCATCTTCTCCAACGCCGAGGTGACCGGGTTCGCCGTCGTCACCGCCTTCGCCGGGGTGACCGGCACGATGGTGGCCTACTTCGCCGCCGTGGTCATCAACTTCGGTGACTTCGCCCGCAACGTGCGCACCGAGCAGCAGATGCGGCTGGGCAACACCACCGGCCTGCCCGGCAGCCTGGCCCTGTTCACCTTCCTGTCCGTGTTCATCACCGCAGGTGCCTACATCGTCTTCCAGGGCGGCGAAGGGGAGCCGCTGACCAACCCGGCCGAGATCGTCGGGGTCATCGACAACATCTGGTTGACCGTGCTGGCCGCCGTCACGTTCCTGCTGGCCACGCTGGGCATCAACGTCGTCGCGAACTTCATCCCGCCGGCCTACTCGCTGAGCAACATCAGCCCGTCCCGGATCAGCTTCACCAAGGCCGGCATGATCACCGCCGCCGCCGGGTTCGTGGTCGGTGCCCTGTGGGTCTCCACCATCTCCACGATCGGGTTGCCCAAGTTCGTCGACACCCTCGGCGCCGTCCTGGCTCCGCTCTACGGCATCATCATCGCGGACTACTACCTGGTGCGGCGGCAGCGGCTCAACGTGCAGGACCTCTACTCGACCTCGCGGACGGGTGCCTACTGGTTCCAGGACGGTTGGAACCGCCGAGCGGTGATCGCCTTCTCGATTGCCGCGGTGTTCTCCGTGCTGGCCGTGTGGCTGCCCGCCCTCGCCGAGCTGTCCGGCTTCGCCTGGCTGCTCGGAGCCTTGCTCGGTGGGCTCCTCCACTGGGTCGCGATGCGCGGGCACGAGGTGCCCACCTCCGCCGACGACCACTAGATCCTGCTACGTTCGGCCCATCAACACGACGACGTGAGGTGGACCGGATGAGCCAGAATTCCGATGGGATCGTCGACGAGCAGGGTTACGCCCAGGAGCCGGACGACCAGACGCCCCGGGCGTCGCGGCGGACCTGGATGTTCCGCGGACTCGGGCTAGGCGTGGCTCTGCTGGTCTATCTGCTGCTGGCCGGCGCCGACCTGTCCGCCGACGCACGGATCGTGGCCAGTGTCGGCGCCCTGATGGCGGTCTGGTGGATGACCGAGGCGGTGCCGCTGTCGGTGACCTCGCTGCTGCCGATCGTGCTGTTCCCGCTGCTCACCGACATCCCGGTCGGGGACGCGACCGCGCCCTACGCCAACGACATCGTCTTCCTCTTCCTCGGCGGCTTCCTGATCGCCATCGCGATGCAGAAGTGGAACCTGCACCGCCGCATCGCGCTGCTCACGCTGCGGCGGGTCGGCACCCACCCGCGCCAGATCATCCTGGGCATGATGATCTCCACGGCCTTCCTGTCGATGTGGGTCTCCAACACGGCCACCACCTTGATGATGCTGCCCATCGCCATGTCGGTGCTGGCCCTGGTGGTCGAGAGCAGCAGCCGCACCTCGGGCGGCGGCACCGCGCACGAGGATCTCACCTCGGGCCGGGCGGTCAGCGACGTCATCGAGGACTCCGACGTCCGACTCTTCGGTGTCGCCCTCGTGCTGTCCATCGCCTGGTCGGCCTCGATCGGCGGCCTCGGCACCCTGCTGGGCAGCCCGCCCAACGCGATCGTGGCCGGCTACGTCAGCGACGAGCTGGACCGCGAGATCGGCTTCGCCGAGTGGATGATGCTCACCATCCCGATCGTCGTCGTCTTCCTGGCCCTCGCCTGGTTCCTGATCACCCGGGTGATGTTCCGCTTCGGTCTGCAGGAGATCCCCGGCGGCCGCGAGATGATCGACGGCGAGATCGAAGGCCTGGGCCCGATGAGCCAGGGCGAGAAGACGGTGCTCGTCGTCTTCGCCTCGGCGGCGTTCTTCTGGATCGTCCCCGGTCTGCTGGCCGGCATCGGCGGCCTGGGTGAGCGGTTCCCGTGGCTGGACGCCCTGGACGACACGGTGGTCGCGATCGCCGCCGGCGTGCTGCTGTTCATCATCCCCGGGGACCGCAACGGGCACATGGTGCTGGACTGGCACGACGCGGAGGAGGGCCTTCCCTGGGGCGTGCTGCTGCTCTTCGGCGGCGGCCTCAGCCTGGCGGCGGCCGTGGCCGGGACGGGTCTGGACGAGTGGTTCGGCCAACAGGTCAGCGGGCTCGGTGCGCTGCCGATCGTGCTGCTGCTGGCGGCCGTCGTGACCATCGTGCTGCTGCTCACCGAGATCACCAGCAACACGGCGACCGCGGCAACCTTCATCCCGGTGCTCGGCGGTGTCGCGGTCGGCATCGGGGTCGACCCGACGACCCTGCTGGTCCCCGCGGCGCTCGCGGCGACCTGCGCGTTCATGCTGCCGGTCGGCACCCCGCCCAACGCCATCGTCTTCGGCACCGGCGCGGTCAAGATCTCCGAGATGGCCCGGGGCGGCGCGATCCTCAACGTCACCGGGGTGCTGCTGATCACCCTGTTCACCGTGGTCGTCGGCCCGTTCGCCCTCGACCTGGTGATCTGAGGCCGCCCCGTCCTGGTGATTTGAGACCCCTCAGACCTGGAAATCACCGCCCAGCGGACCGCATACTGGCGGGGTGTTCACCACTGGTGCCCACACGGGGGAGGGATCCGTGACGACTCGGAGCACGAGCAGGGGCAGCGGTAAAATGCCGGCGCTCGCGGCCAAGGCCTGGCACAGCGGCGCCTCCACGGTGGCCCGCCGGGCGACGCTGCGCGGCGGCACTGCCGCGCTGACCACGATCTACAGCCTCTACAAGGTGCACCCGACCACCTGGCGCTGGACGGCGACCAACTACCAACCGTGGATGGGCGACTTCGCCCGGCGGCACGCCTGGATGACCTGCCAGCTCGCCGCCCTGCACGTGCCCGCCTACCGGCAGCACCTGGAGGCGCACGACTGGAGCTTCCGGTGGTGGGACCTGACCAGCTACCCGGTCACCAGCAAGGCGTCCTACGTGACCCGGTATGCCGAGGAGCAGCGCTGCTGGCACGGCTCGCTGGAGCTGCGCGGCACCCTGGTCGACGAGTCGTCCGGGTCCTCCGGGCAGCCGTTCAACTGGGTGCGCGGGCGGGAAGAGCTGACTGACATCCACCGCAACGTGGCCGGGTTCACCGCCCTGATGATGCAGCACGAGGAGCGGCTGTTCGTGCTCAACGCGTACTCGATGGGCGCCTGGGCCACCGGCACCAACACCGGCATCGCGATGGCCCGGATCGCGATGGTCAAGAACACTGGCCCCGACCTGGACAAGATCGTCGACACGCTGACCCACTTCGGCCCCGGGTTCACCTACCTGGTCACCGCTTACCCGCCCTTCCTGAAGGACCTGCGCGACCGGCTCGACGCCGAGGGACTGGACTGGACGGCATACCGGATGCACGGCCTGGTCGGTGGCGAGGGGATGACCGAGGCGCTGCGCGACTACTGCGAGGAGCGGTTCGTCACCGTCCGCTCCGGCTACGGCGCGTCTGACCTGACCATCGGGATCGGCGGTGAGACCGAGCTGACGGTGTGGCTGCGCAAGACCCTGATGGTCGACCCCGACCTGCGCGACGCCGTGCTCGGCCCCGGCGAGACCCGGACCCCGATGATCTTCCAGTACAACCCGCTGGAGTCCTACCTGGAGACCACCGAGGCCGGCGAGGTGGTGTGCACGCTCACCTCGACCACGGTGCTCAGCCCCAAGCTGCGCTACAACGTCGGCGACGAGGGGGTGCTGCTGGACTGGCACGACCTGGCCGCGGTGTTGCGGCGCCACCCGCACTGGCAGCAGCCGGCTCGCGAGGCGTGGGAGCAGCAGGGGATGAAGCTGCCGCTCCTGCTGCTCTACGGCCGCGCCGACAGCACCATCTCGTTCATGGGCGCCAACATCTATCCGCAGGACGTCGAGAACGGCCTGTATGCCGACTCCGACCGGGCCGCGCAGCTCGCCTCGTTCACGCTCAGCCTGGTGGAGGAGCCGGGCTCGACCATGCCGCACCCAGTCATCCACCTGGAGCTGCGGGAGGGCGTCGACCTGGACGACGAGGGTGGCCGCGCGTTGGCGGAGGGCGCCCGGGTCGGCGTGGTCGACTACCTGGCGGCCACCAGCCGTGACTTCGCGCAGAGCCTGGAGGAGAGCGAGCGCACGGCAGAGATCGAGATCCGGGTGCACGGGGCCGGCACCGGGCCGTTCGCGGACGACGGCGGCAAGCTCAAGCGGGTGTATCTGCGCCGGGAGGAGTCGTGAGCGGCGATCAGGGCCTGGACGTGAGTGGCGGCAGTCACGGGCAGGGCGTGCTGGCGGCGGGCAGCGTCTTCGTGGGCGCGACCCGCTACACCGGGCCGCTGGCCTGGTTGCGGCTGACCCGGCGGTGGAACGCGATGGTGCGCCAGATGAAGCGGGTGCCGGGCTATCTGCACCACCAGGTCTACTACGAGCGCCCGTTCACCCTGGGCACGGTCGGGTACTTCCGCAGCCGGGACGACATGATGCGCTTCGCCCGCACCGGCGGGCACCGCGAGCTGATGCTCTGGGTCGTCGACGGCGCGGACTCCGCCGGCCGCGAGGGCCGGGGCCGCAACGCCTCTGGTGGCTACATCCGCCTCTACGAGCCCCGTGACGACGCTGGGTCGATGGATAGCCCGGAGGGAGAGCCGGATGCGGACGACTGACTTCTCGGCCGCGCCGCGTCGGGCGCGCGCGCAGGCCATGGTGACGGTGCTGACCGGGGTCGGCGGCGTGCTGCCGGCGCTGCGCCGGGCCGGTGCCCACGAGGGCTGTTGCGCCCGCTCGCCGCTGTGGCAGGCCGGGGCCGGTGCCGGGGTGATCGCGTGGTTCGACACGGGTGAGCAGGCGCAGGCCTTCGCCCGGTCCTGCCACGGGTCGGTGAGCGTGCTGGCGGCGCTGCCGCACGGCTACAGCAACGGCCTCTGGCGGGCCGAGGACGGGCAGCTGGCCACCATCGAGCGGTTCAGCACCCTGACCGGCGAGCAGACGGCGCCCCCGGTGCGACGGGAGTCCCGCGGGTGATCGTCACGCCCGTCCGGGGCGGGGCCGACCTGCGTGACTTCATCGCCTACCCGCTGGGCCGACACCCGACCGAGCGCTACGTGCCGCACGCCCAGGACAGCATCCGGCGCTGGCACCGCGGCACGGGGCCGCACGTCGAGCACGGCCCGGTCGAGCTGGTGCTGGTCCGCGACGACGCCGGCCAGGTGGTCGGCCGCAGCACGGTGCACAGCGACACCCGGATGGACACCCGCCTCGGCGAACCGACGATGCTGCTCGGGCTGACCGAGTTCGACGGTTTGACTGCGCTGTGCGCCATCAGCGGGTATGCCGAGCGTCGGGCTCGGGAGCAGGGCTGCACCGCCCTGCTGGGCCCGGTGTCCCTGCTGCCCAACCAGGTGGGCGGGGTGATCACCAGCGGCTTCACCGAACGTGGTTTCGTCGACTCGGCCTGGAACCCCCCGGCATACCCAGAGCAGTGGCAGCAGGCCGGGTTCACGCCGATCTGGCCGTCCTCGACCTGGATCTGCGAGGGGCTGGGCGACCTGGACCCCGACACCGTCTTCGGCGGTGCCGCGCGGCCGGGAGGTGCCGCCCGGACCAACGAGGCGGCCAGGACCCTGGAGGCACCCTCCCTGCGGCCGGGGGTCACCCTGCACCGCGGCAGCCGCCGTCACCTGCGCGAGCAGCTGCCACTGCTGCGCTCGATGCTCAACCAGTCCTTTGCCGAGCTGCCCTACTACACCCCGATCACCGCGGCGGAGCTGGACGTGCAGACCGACGGGTTGCAGTGGGTGCTGGACGAGTCGCTGTTCCTGTGGGTCGAGCAGGACGGGGTGCCGGTGGCGTTCGTGCTGACCGTGCCCGACCTGAGCCGGTTCCTGATCAGCACCGGCGGACGGCTCGCCGTGCCCGACCAGCTCCGGCTGCTGGCCACCCGGCACCGGCACCGCGACGAGGCGGTGCTCGTGGTCAAGGGCACCGTGCCGGGCGCTCGGGGTCAGGGCCTGATGAGCCTGCTGTCGCACCGGCTGCTGGTCAACCTGCAGGCCGGTGGCTACCGGTCGCTGCGAGTCACGTTCGTCGGCGAGGACAACACCGCGTCGGCGGCGCAGTTCGAGGCCATGGGCGGGCGGCGGCTGCACGGCGTGGCCTTCTACCGGCGGGGCCTGGAGGATGCGTGAGACGTCCGGCGGCGCGGCCCGGACCATGGGTGAGCCCACTCCCGCGCAGCGGCTGCTGGCCCGGTCGGTCGACTGGGGGCGGGCGCCGAGCGCGCACAACACTCAGCCGTGGGACGTCCGAGCCGACGGTGACCGGACCCTCACCCTCGGGTGGCGGCCCGAGCGCACCCTGCCGGTCGGCGACCCCACCGCCCGCGACCTGCTGCTGTCGCTGGGTTGCGTGGCCGAGACCCTGGCCATCACCGCCGCCGACCTGGGGTATGCCGTGCGGGTGCGCTGGTCGGTGGACCGCCGCCGGGCGGTCGCGGGCCACCTCGAGCTGGAGCCCGGGCCGGCTGCCGCGAAGACCGATTTCACGGTCGCCGAGGTGCGCGCCCGGCGGACGGCGCGCGGCGCCTATGAAGACCCGGCCCTGTCGGCAGCGCAGGTGCGGCAGCTGACCAGTGACGTGGGCCTGCCCGATGACGTGGGCCTGCCCGGGGGGGTGGACCTGGTCACGGTGCCCTCGGCTGTGGTCGACCGGGCGTTGCCGATCGCCGACCGGTGGAGCTTCGACGGGCCGGCGACCGGTGAGCTGCGCGAATGGCTGCGGCTGGACCGGCGCGCGACGGCATACCGGCAGGACGGGCTCACCGATCTGGCGTTGGGGCTGAGCCGTGCCGAGGCTCTCGGTCTGCGCTGGGCCCTCCGGCCACGGGTGCTGGGAGTGCTGCGCCGCACCCGGGCCACTCGGCTGCTCGCGGCCACGGCGACGGCTCGGCCGTTGGGCACGGTCGTGGCGCTGACGACCAGGGATGCTCCGGACGACGAGCAGACGGCGGTGCTGGGGCGGTGGCTGCTGCGCAGCTGGCTCGCGGCCTCCCGGCGAGGCTGGTCGACGCATCCGCTGAGCCATCTGCTCGACGCTCCGGAGTCGGCTGCGCTGATGCACGATGCTGCGGCCGGAGTCCCCGTCGCCGTGTTCCGGGTCGGGGTGCCCGCGCAGCCAGCGGCGGCCTCGCACCGGCTGAGCGACCCGTCCGCGGACTAGTGCCCTCTGCCTCAGCTGGTGGCGGTCTCCCAGGGCATGTCCCGCACGATCTCCTGCGGGCGGGCCAAGGTCCGGAAGGCGATGAGGGACAGGGTCGTGCACGCCACCATGATGGCCGCCATCGGCACCGCGCTGGTCGTCTCGAACAACCCGGAGATCGGCGAGATGAGCGCCCCGAAGACGAAGTTGGTGGCCCCGAGCAGAGCGGCGGCCGCACCGGCCCGGTGCGCGTGGTCGTTGAGGGCGATGACCGGGGCGTTGGGCATGATGAACCCGACGGTGCCCATCACCCCGATCACCCCGGCGACAACGGCCCAGGCGCCCAGGTCCAGCAGCGACGCCAGCAGCAAGGAGCTCGCGATCGTGACGGCCACCGGGATGGCCACGGACATGATCCGCGCGGGGTGGTGCCGCTTGACCAGTGACCCGTTGACCTGGCTGGCCACGGTCAGCGCACCGGCGCCGCCGGCGAAGACCAAGGCGTACTGCTGGGTCGACATGCCGTAGAGGTCCTGGAAGATGAAGGTCGCGCTCGCGATGTAGGCGAACAGCGCACCCATCGCCGTGCAGGCGGTCAGCACCAGCCCGACGTAACGGCGGTCGCGCAGCAGCACGGCATACGAGCGCAGCGCCGGCTTGGGACCCCGGGCGGAGCGCCGCTGCACCGGCAGGGTCTCCTGAACGAAGACGGTGGCGAGCACGGCGAGCACCAGACCGAAGCCGGCCAGCCCCCAGAAGATGCTGCGCCACTCCCAGAAGTGTAGGAACTGCGCACCCAGGGTCGGCGCGATGATCGGCGCCACCCCGACGACCAGGAACAGTCGGGAGATGAACGAGGCCATCCGGGCCCCGCTGTAGAGGTCGCGCACCATGGCCTGGCTCAGCACCATCCCCGATGCGGCGGTGAAGCCCTGCACGAAGCGAAGCAGCAGCACCCCGGTGATCGTGTCGGTCAGCGCGATGGCCACCGACACGAGCACGTATGCCGTGAGCGCGGCCAGCAGCGGCAACCGACGGCCGACCGAGTCGGAGACCGCCCCGATGGTCAGCTGGCCCAGGGCAAGCCCGACCAGGGTCGCGGTGAGGGTGAGCTGCACCGCGGCCTCGGTCGTGCCCAGCTCCTGGACGACGGTCGGGAAGGCCGCGAGGTACATGTCGATGGTGAGTGGGCCGATGCCGACCAGGGCACCGAACAGCAGCAGCCGGGACAGGACCGACGGCTCACGCCCCCGCGCAGGCGTCGACGCGCTTTCGCGGGCAGGCGTCTGCGGCCTGGCTGACGGGGGGGTGTCGACGGTGAGTGGTTCGGGGGGCGGCACCTCCGTGCAAGCGCCTGCGTGCTCACGGCATTCCGCGACGGGTGCCTTCGTGACCTGACTCACCAGCGACCTACACCGTGGCGTCGTGCAGCGGCTCGGGGTGCGCGGCGGGGAGCCGGGGGCGCTCGTCGAGCTTGACCGCGACGACGCCGGCCAGGATGAGCAGACCGCCCAGGGCCTGGATCGGCGCCGGCAGCTGGCCGAGCAGCAGCCAGGCGAACAGAATCGAGAACAGCACCTCGGTGAGACCGATGAACGAGCCGAGCTTGGACCCCAGGCGCCGGGTGGCGGCCACGCCCGCACCGTAGGCCAGGGCCGCGGCGAACAGTCCCAGCGCGAGCACGTCGACCCAGTACGGCACGGCGACGCCGGCCAGTGCGACGTCGGTGGTGCTCCACTCCCAAGGGATCAGCCCCAGCGTGCCGGCGCTCGCGAGCATCACGGCACCCACGGCCAGACCGCCGGTGCCGATGGCCAGCGGCGGGACGCCGGTCGTCTCGTCGGCCGAGATCACGAAGTAGCCGGCGAGACCGGTGGCCGCGAGCAGACCCCAGAGGACCCCGACGAGGTCGAGCTGGAGGGCCCCGAAGACGTTGAGCACGAAGACCAGCCCCGCGGCGGCCAGTGCGGCGCCGAGCAGGGTCAGCGGCCGCAGACGCTCGCCGTGCCGTAACCACAGCCAGCCGACGACCAGGATGATCCCGAGGTACTCCAGCAGCATGGCGACGCCGACCGGGATGTATTGCACGGCCTGGAAGAACGCACCCTGCGCCACCGCCACGGCCAGCAGGCCGAACAACACGATGGACCGCCAGCCGGTGCGCAGGGTGTGCCACTGGCCCCGCAGCGCGTAGACCGCCGGGAGGAGCAGCAGGAGCGCGCCGATGGACACCCGTGCCGCGACGGCAGCGGCCGGGCTCCACCCGGCGTCCAGCAGTGGCTTGCCCAGCGCACCGGAGGTGCCGAAGGTGGCCGCAGAGATCAGGGCGAGGGTCAGGCCGGTGCGAGTGGAGCGCAGCATGAGCGTCCTCCTTCCATCATGAGTCAAGTGAAGTACACTGATGACGATAGGTGTCCAACCCGTCAGGAGTCAACATGGACTTTGCCCATGACACCGAAGTGGCCTTGATGACCGCCGCTGCCCTGATCAACACCGCTGGTGAGCCCGACACACTGAGCACAGTGCAGGACCTGACGGCCTTCTACCGGGACCAGGGCTGGACCGGCTCCCGGGTCGGTGACACGAGTGAGCTGGAGCAGGTGCGTGCGCTGCGCCCCCGGCTCCGGGCGCTGTGGGTCGCCGAGGTCGAGGAGCTCGTCGAGGGCGTCAACGCCCTGCTGCGCGAGGCCCAGGCGCTGCCCCAGGTCGTCCGGCACGGCGGCTACGACTGGCACCTGCACGCCACCGGTCAGGACCAGCCGCTGTCGACCCGGATGTCGGTCGAAGCCGCCATGGCCCTGGTCGACGTCATCCGGATGGGGGAGAGCCAGCGGCTGCGGGTGTGTGCAGCGCCGGACTGTGATGATGTCTTCATGGATCTCTCCCGCAACCGGTCTCGCCGGTTCAGCGACGTGACGTGCAGCAATCGGGTGGCCGCGGCTGCATACCGCTCCCGGCAGAGCGACCAGGACGACGAGTGAGTCCCGAGGAGCACCAGGACTCGGCGCCGTTGCATCTGGACACCCAGGTGGTGGCCCTCGGACGCCCCGCACGAGCACCCGGGGCCCCGGTGAACCCACCCGTCACCTTCACCTCGACATACCTCGCGGACGGACCGGTCGACTACGCCCGGGTCGACAACCCCAGCTGGGGTCCGCTGGAGACGGTGCTGGGCGCCTTGGAAGGTGGCCGCGCTTTGGCCTTCGGCAGCGGGCTGGCCGCCATCGCCGCGGTGCTGGCCCAGGTGCCACCCGGGGGCGTGGTCGTCAGCCCGCGGCACGCCTACTCCGGCACCACCGCCCTACTGGCCGACCTGGCGGCGACGGGGGTGGCGCGGGTGCGGACGGTGGACCTCACCGAGATCGACCAGGTCGAGGAGGCACTGACCGGGGCAGCACTGCTGGTCGCCGAGTCCCCGACCAACCCGATGCTGGAGGTCGCCGACCTGCCCCGGATCATCGCCGCCGCTCACGAGGCAGGCGCGCGGGTGATGTGTGACAACACCTTCGCCACCCCCGTGCACCAGCAGCCGCTGAGCCTGGGCGCCGACGTGGTGGTGCACTCGGTGACCAAGTACCTCTCGGGGCACTCCGACGTGCTGTTGGGTGCCACGATCACGCCCGACACGAGGCAGGGGCGAGAGCTGCACGAGCGGCTGCACGCCCACCGGACCAGCAGAGGGGCGATCCCCGGCCCGATGGAGGCCTGGCTGGCGCTGCGCGGTGTGCGAACCCTGGGGCTGCGCATGGCGCGGGCGGCCGGCTCGGCGGCGGAGCTCGCGCGGCGGGCGCAGGGCCACCCCGCCGTCACCAGGGTGCGCTACCCGGGCTCCGGCGCCATGCTCGCCCTCGAGGTGACCGGCGGCGGCGAGGGTGCCGAGCGGGTTTGTGCGAGCGTCCGGCTGTGGACCCACGCGACCAGTCTCGGTGGGGTGGAGTCGCAGATCGAGCGACGCCGGCGCCATACGGCGGAGGCGGCGACGGTGCCGGACACGCTGTTGCGGCTCTCGGTGGGGATCGAGCACGTCGAGGATCTCTGGGCCGACCTGACGCAAGCGCTGGACACGGCCACACGGCCGTGATCGGTCTGGACCAGCCCCGCGGGGATAGATTGCCGGGATGAGCCTGTATGCCGTCCGCTACGACTACTCCGACCAGAGCGCCGCTCGCGATGAGCACCGTCCGGCGCACCGTGCCTTCCTGGGTTCGCTGGCCACCGACGGTGTGCTCAAGCTGTCCGGCCCCCTTGCGGGGGAGCCGGGTGGAGCGCTGATCGTGCTTGAGGCCGGGGACGCTGCGGCGGTGCGCACCCTGCTGCTGGACGACCCCTTCCAGCAGCAGGGACTGGTCGAGCACGTCGATGTGCGGGAGTGGAGCCCGGTGCTGGGCACCCGGCTCCCCTGACCCACCGCCCTGGCTGGCCTCGGTGGGCGCGAGACGGAGGAGTCCAGGCGCGGCGACGCACCGACATCGGGGCGGGGTGCACGGGCGGCCGAGCGCGGTCGATGAGCGGCTTGGCCGCTGCGGGGTGGGGGTGCTAAACTAAACCCTCGCTGCTCGGGTACACCCTGGCGGCGTCGGTACCGTTGCTTCCGTTGCGACACGTCTCGGATGCGGGTCACCCCGCGACCACAGATGTGACAGCGCAGAGGCAGATGTGTACTGTTGGACATCCGCCCTCGATTTGGCCGCATGGCTGCGGCCCGATAGTTGTGCGTGTGATTCTTGAGAACTCAACAGCGTGTCAAAAATTGATGCCATAGTTTGTTTGCCTGGCTTCTGTGTGTCCTGTCTCTCTTTTGTGGGTGGGGTGTGTGGTGGTCGGGTTGATTGTTTGTTGGGTTTTGGACCCTTTTGTAGGGATTTTTTTCTACGGAGAGTTTGATCCTGGCTCAGGACGAACGCTGGCGGCGTGCTTAA
>NZ_JBPCKQ010000206.1:0-62656 GCF_051004135.1 Ornithinimicrobium sp. | reverse complement strand
CCGGTCCAGTTCGGCTTCCAGCTCGCCGGGGTCGGTGATCTTCTCCAGGTGTGGGAACTCGGGTTTGAGGTGGCCGAAGAAGGACTCGATCCAGGCCTGGTCGTTCGGGGTGCCGGGCCGGCCGAAGTGTTGCGCGAACCGGGTCACGGCCATGAAGGCCGCGGTGGCCCGGGAGGTCATCTGCGGACCATTGTCTGAGACGGCCAGCAGCACGGGGACACGGTCGTCGTTGTCCGGGACCAAGCCGTGGGTGAGCTCGGCGAGCAGGTCGGCATCCAGCAGGTCTTCCTTGCCGTCGGTGACCAGGGCCCGGGTGAAGGCGACCTGCACCTGGGTGGAAGTCTCTTCGGCTGAGACGACCGTGGCCAACCAGTACCGGGAGACCACGTCCAGCACCGCGATCACACACCGGCCGGCGGCGGTGAAGTGGGTGAAGTCGTAAATGTAGATCACCCCGGGCACCAGCTCGGCCCAGTCCGGCCAGGGCCGCTTCTGACCGCGGGGCCGCGGCGCCGGGCCGGGAAGGTGCAGGTCAGCCTCCCGCAGCACCCGCAACACGGTGGACTCCGAGGCGTAGAACGCCTCCAGGCGGGAACCGCGGTGGGCCAGCTTGCGGTGCGAGCGGTCGATCTGGGTCCATTCCTCGGCGATCCGCAGAATCGCCTCCCGCTCGGCCTCCAGCAGCGCGTGCAGCGCCTGCTCCGGTCCTGGTCGGGCATCAGTGAGCCGACCGTCCTGGGCTCGGGCCGCCCAGCGCAGTACCCGGGCGTGATCCAATCCCAGGACGTCCGCGGCACGCCGGGTCGACCACCCACCGCTGTCCCTGGCATGGGCAACCAGGTCCAGCAGGCCGGCCTTGACGTTCGCGTCCACTCGGGGCGGGACCAGGCCGGCGCTCAGTCCCAACGCGATTTTCCCTGATGCAGGTGCAACGCGACAGCCTGCTCGGTCACCGTGGCCCGTAACCGTTCGAGCTCGGCCTGCGCGTCCTGCAACGCCAGCTGCTCGGGACTCTTGCCCTTCCCGCCGGGCCGACCCGGCACCGAGGCCGCCAACGCGTCCAACGCGCCCTGCTTGGCCACCCGGCACACGTGCACCACGGTGGAACGGTCCACCGTGAACCGCTCGGCCGCCTCCCGCTGGGTAGCCTGCTCGGTCAACACGCTGACAAAGATCTCGTACTTCTCCGAGGGACCCAACCGGCGGCGCCTGCGCGCACCCCGGGCCTGATCCGTACCGTTCTGCTTCGACTCTGACATCGACTCCAACCTCCAAACAGGTAGTGAACCTACCCGCCCCCTGGTTGGGTATTAAAACGCCATCCTGGTGCACGAACTCTGACGCGTAACGACCTGGAGGATCTTGGGGGTGGTGGTGCTGGCGAAGCGTTCGGGGTGCGCGGCCCGGGCCGTGCTCAGCGCTGAGGCGAAGCTGGAGAGCGCACTGGAGGACGTACGAGCTCTCCGCACTCTGATCGACGAGGGAGATTCCGATGGCGAGCATTAAGCGCAGGGAGGACGGCGTGTGGCGAGCTCGGTATCGGGACGCTGCCGGACGGGAGCACGCACGGCACTTTAAGCGGAAGGTCGATGCTCAGCGGTGGCTCGACACCGTGACCGCATCTGTGGTCCGTGGCGACTACGTGGACCCGCAGACAGCCCGCATGACGGTCAGCGCGTGGTGCCAATCGTGGATCGAGGGCTACTCGACCAGGCGCGCCTGAACGGTCCGGCAGGCACGGGTGCACCTGCGGCTGATCGAGGCGGAGTTCGGTCGATGCCGTTGTTGTCGGTGAAGCCGAGCCACGTCAAGGCGTGGACGGCGAAGCTGCGGGGGGAGGGGCGCGCCGACTCCTACGTCTACGCGCTGCACCGGCGACTGTCTCAGGTCATGGCCGACGCGGTGCACGACGGGATCATCCCGCGCAACCCGTGCTCGCACCGGACGTCACCGGGCCAGGGTGGGCAGCGTCCCTACGTGGCGACCACGGGACAGGTCTGGGCGCTCCACGACGCCTTCCCTGAGCACCTGCGGGCTGCTGTGCTGCTCGGTGCCTTCGTTGGCCTGAGGACTGCTGAGGCTGCTGCGCTGCGAGCGCGTGACGTGGATTTCATGCGGGGCATCGTCTCGCCGGTGATCCAGTATCCGGACCAGCCGCTCAAGTCCGAGACCTCGCCGACGCCGGTGCCGATTCCGCGTGAGCTGGCCTTGGAGCTGTCGGCCGCTGTAGCGCAGGGGAGGGGCGCACGGTCGTCACGGATGAGACTGGACGGGAGTCGTCGCCGTGGGCTATCGAGCGCGCCATGCGGTCGGCCAGGGGGAAGGTGCCGGGTCTGCCCGAGGACTTCCGCTTCCACGATCTGCGGCACTACTACGCCTCGCTCCTGATCGCCTCCGGGCTCGACGTCAAGGTCGTGCAGGCGCGGCTGCGGCATGCCTCGGCCATGACGACGCTCAACACCTACGGCCACCTGTGGCCGGACGCAGACGAGTCCGCACGGGCTGCCGTGTCGATGGCGATGGCTGCTCGTGCGGACTCACTGCGGACTACGGGGACACCGTAAGCCGTTGACCTGCGGGTTTACCTACAGGTCGAAGTACATCTCAAACTCGTGGGGGTGGGGGCGCAGCCGGATGGGGTCGACCTCGTTGGTGCGCTTGTAGTCGATCCACGCCGCGATGAGGTCCTCGGTGAAGACGTCACCCTCGGTGAGGTATCCGTGGTCGGCCTCGAGCGAGTCCAGCACAGCAGGCAGCGACGAGGGGACCTGGTCGATGCTCTCCAGCTCGGCCGGGGGCAGCTCGTAGAGGTCCTTGTCGACCGGGTCCGGCGGCTCGATGCGGTTCTTGATCCCGTCCAGCCCGGCCATCAGCTGCGCCGCGAAGCACAGGTATGGGTTCGACGAGGGGTCGGGCACCCGGAACTCCACCCGCTTGGCCTTGGCCGAGGTGCCGGTGATCGGGATGCGGACGCACGCCGAGCGGTTGCGGGCCGAGTAGACCAGGTTGACCGGGGCCTCGTAGCCGGGGACCAGCCGGTGGTAGGAGTTCATCGTCGGGTTGGTGAAGGCCAGCAGTGACGGAGCGTGCTTGAGCAGGCCGCCGATGTACCACCGGGCGACGTCGGACAGGCCACCGTAGCCGGACTCGTCGTAGAACAGCGGCTCGCCGTCCTTCCACAACGACTGGTGGGTGTGCATCCCCGACCCGTTGTCGCCGAAGACCGGCTTGGGCATGAATGTCGCGGTCTTGCCGGCGTGCCACGCGGCGTTCTTGACGACGTACTTGAACTTCATCATGTCGTCGCCGGAGTGCAGCAGCGTGTTGAACTTGTAGTTGATCTCCTGCTGACCGGCGCTGCCGACCTCATGGTGCGCCCGCTCGACCGAAAGCCCGATCTCGCCGAGCTGGGTGACGATGCCGTCGCGGATGTCGGCGAAGTGGTCCACCGGAGGCACCGGGAAGTAGCCGCCCTTGTTACGGGGCTTATAGCCGCGGTTGCCTCCCTCCTCGGCGCGTCCGGTGTTCCAGGCCGCCTCGACGGAGTCGATGAAGTAGTAGCCGCCGCTCGCCTTGGTCTCGAAGCGCACGTCGTCGAAGATGTAGAACTCCGCCTCGGCCCCGAAGAAGGCCGTGTCCGCGATGCCGGTGGAGCGTAGGTACTCCTCGGCCTTCATCGCGATCTGACGCGGGTCGCGGGCGTAGGGCTCGTCGGTGAACGGGTCGACGATCGAGAAGTTCATCACCAGCGTCTTCTGGGTCCGGTAGGGGTCGACGTAGGCCGTCGTGGGGTCCGGGATCAGCTTCATGTCGGACTCGTGGATGGCCTGGAAACCGCGGATCGAGGAGCCGTCGAACATCTGGCCGGTCTCGAAAGCCTCCTCGTCGAAGGCGTCCGCTGGGACGTTGAAGTGCTGCATGACCCCGGGCAGGTCACAGAACCGGACGTCGATGAACTTCACGTCCTCGTCCTTGACGTAGGCGATCACCTCTTGTGCGCTGCTGAACATCAATCCTCCTGGGAGTGGCGTCGGGCCAGACGGGTAGGCCGCTCGTCAAGCGTAGGGAGCAGCGGTTTCCCTACCGTGACCCAAGTGTTTCGGGTGTGTTTCGCACCGGTACCCTCACCCGGTGAGCCCCCCTACGGCATACCCCGGATCGGGTCTCGGCCTGCCGTCGAGCGGACCGGGCTCGGTGGCCACTTTTGGGCGGCGGCTGGTGGCCGTGGTGCTGGACTGGCTGTTGTGCCAGGTGATCGCGTATGCCGTGCTCGGGGTGGAGTGGGGCGCGACCGGGTGGGACTCGTTCGGTCCGCTGGCGATCTTCGCACTGGAGAACGTGCTGCTGGTCAGCACGCTCGGCGCGACCGTGGGGCACCGGGTGCTGGGGCTCCAGGTCAGGGCGCTGGGCTCGAGCGGGGATCAGGAGGTGGCGGCGGCACCCGGGCTGGTGGCGGGCACGATCCGCACGGCATTGCTGTGCCTGGTCATCCCCGCCGTCCTCCCCGACTCGGATAATCGAGGCGTGCACGATCGCGCCGCCCGCACCGTGATCGTCCGCTCCCGCTGAGCTCGGTTCAGGGGGCGATGTCGGCGTGGTCAGCGGCCCTTCATCGCGCGGCGGTCGACCCGCGCCTTGCGTGGATCGACCCCGGCCGGCATCGGCGGCTTGGTGTTGCCGATCGCCTTGAGCCGGCGCTGCACGGCGATCGCCTCCTCCTTGCTGATCTTCTTGTCATAGGACTTCATCGTCTTCAGCAGCCGGGACAGTCGCACCTCGCCCTCGCCCTGTCCGACGCGCACCACGTGCACAGGCACGCCGTCGCCGGCGACCCGCTTGACCTTGCGCTTCTCGGCCAGCGCGAGGCGCTGAGCAGGGCCTTTGGGGCCCTCGTTGATCAGCACCACTCCAGGTCGGCCCACGGCCCGGAAGATCATGGCCGCATTGTGCAGGTCGCGCATGCCGCGCATCTTGCCGCCCATCTCGGCGGCGACCGGCTCCTGGTCGTAGAACCACCCGCGCTTCAAGGAGCCCAGCACCGCACCGGTCGCCCCCGGTTGGGCCTCGATCTGCGCGAAGGCCGCCTTCTCGGCCCGGCGGCTGAGCACGAAGATCGCCGCCAGCAGGGCCATCGGGATGCCGAGGATGGTCACATAGACCACCTGGTCGAGCCAGATGCCGATGAGCAGCGCGCCCAGCAGGACGACCAGGAAGGCCAGGGCCATCCACCATACGGACGCCGGGTCGTGCTTGCGGGTCATCGTGAGGACCTGCCGGAACTGCGCGATCCGGCCGGGCTTGTTGGGGTCCTTGGGCTTGCGCCGGCCGAACCGGCGGCGGGGCTTGCCTGCCGCGGAGGAGCCGGTGCTGTCGGTGTCGGAGGTGCGGCGGGCCATGCGGGTCAGGATACGCGGGCCGAAGCGCGTCCCACCAATGCCGCGGCCTCCTGCCGAGCCGGTGACTCCGCCTTGGCGGCCAGGTGCTGCAGGTGCTCGGGGATGGTCCGGCCGCTGCGGTGCATCGCCTGGGCCCACAGTCGTCCGGCGCGGTAGGAGCTGCGCACCAGCGGACCGGCCATGACCCCCTTGAAGCCGATCTCCTGCGCCCGGTCGCTCCAGTGCACGAACTCCTCGGGCTTGACCCACCGTTCGACGGGGTGGTGCCGCGGCGAGGGACGCAGGTACTGCGTGATGGTGATCAGATCGGTGCCGGCGCCGTGCAGGTCGCGCAACGCCTGCTCGATCTCGTGATCCTCCTCGCCCATGCCCAGGATCAGGTTGGACTTGGTGACCAGGCCGGCATCGCGGCCCATGGTGATCACGTTGAGGGAGCGCTCGTAGCGGAAGGCCGGCCGGATCCGCTTGAAGATCCGCGGCACCGTCTCCACGTTGTGGGCGAACACCTCGGGGGCGGCATCAATGACCTGGCCGACCAGCTCGGGAACACCGTTGAAGTCGGGGATCAGGATCTCGACGCCGGTGCTCTGGCTCAGCCCGTGGATCTGCCGGATCGTCTCGGCATACAGCCAGGCCCCGCCGTCGGCCAGATCGTCGCGCGCCACTCCGGTCACGGTGGCGTAGCGCAGCTCCATCTGGGCCACCGAGTCAGCGACCCGGCGCGGTTCGTCGGCGTCGAAGTCGGCCGGTCGCCCGGTGTCGATCTGACAGAAGTCACACCGTCGGGTGCACTGCTCGCCCCCGATGAGGAACGTGGCCTCCCGGTCCTCCCAGCACTCGAAGATGTTGGGGCAGCCCGCCTCCTGGCACACCGTGTGCAGTCCCTGACCCTTGACCAGGGAGGTGAGCGCGGTGTACTCGGGTCCCATCTTCGCCGTGGTGCGGATCCAGGACGGCTTGCGTTCGATCGGGGTCTCGCTGTTGCGGGCCTCGACCCGCAGCAGGCGACGTCCCTCCGGTGCGATGGTCACGTAGCGCCTCCGTCGGCAACTGGTCGGTGGTGCTGGTCTGCGAGGCCGGTCGACCTCACGGCGTGCAACGCCGGGTCGCTCCAGGGTATGCCGTGCGCTCCGGCTTGCGGGGGTGAGGGGGTCAGTCCACGTCCCGGCGGGTCAGGAAGAGATAGCCCAAGGCGGTGACCACGAGGAGCATCACCACTCATTGGGCCACACCTGCCACGTCGTGCCGTCCAGCACCCGCGAGGTCACGTGCTTGCCTACGGTCCAGCTCTGCAGGCTCTGCACCAAGCTGACCAGGATGGACTCCACGGCGATGACGTAGCCGACGAGCAGGACGATGAGGATGGCCACGTGGCGCAGCACGAAGCCCAGGGCGGCCCCGGCCACGCCGACCGCCATCGCTAGCAGCACGACCCGCAGCGAGATCCACGCCAGGTCGGCCCACTCGCCGGAGTTCATCCCTTCGGGCACGCCGTTGCCCTCCAGGACAGCGATGGTGCCCACGAGGATCCCGACCATCAGCAGCAGGGCCAGCGGCACCGCCCACAGGGCGGGAGCCAGGACCTTGCTGAGGAATACCGGGCGACGCCGGGGCTCGAAGGTCAGCCAGGTGCCCAGGGTGCGCTGGCCGATCTCCTTGGCGGTGGCCGAGCAGCCGATGACGACGACGGCGAACAGCAGCACCCAGGACAGCCCGTAGATCAGCTGGGGAACAGCTCGGCCGCGCTGGGCGGCGTGCCGAACCACTGCTCGACCGTGGCCTCCATCTCCTCGCAGCCGAAGTCGATCTCGGAGTCCCCGGAGCGTTCGCGCTCCTGCTCCTGCTCGGTCAGGCATTCGGCCACCATGTCCTCGCCGTTGGCCTCCCAGTCGGCGACCGCTCGGTTGAAGTCCTCGTCCTGCCCGGCCAGGGCGCGAGCGGTGGCACCCGCCTGCTGGTTGACCCCGAACAGCGTGATGACCACGACGACCAGCAGGCCCAGCGCGGCCACGATCGGCAGCCGGGTCACGACTCGCTCCGCGGGCCGAGGGTGTCGTCACCGTCAGCTCCAGGAAGGCAGCCTCCAGGTCGCGGCGGACCGGCAGCAGACGGTGGACGTAGAGACCCTGCCCCGCCAGGAGCCGGGGTGATGTCGGCCGGGTCGTCGGCACCCAGCACCAGCAGCGATGTGGCTGGGTCCTTGCCGGGGGTGACCTTCCACCCGGCCGCGGCCGATGATCGAGACGGTGTCGGCGATCTACTCGATCTCGGCCAGGATATGACTGCTGACCAGGACCGTCCGTCCCTGGTCGGCGAGGGAGCGCATGGTGTCGCGGGGTGCCGATCGGCCGGGCGAGCAGGAGCAGGTTCTTGCGACCGGAGAAGCCCGGGGTGAACTTGGGGGACTCGACGATCGCCCCCGACCCGGGAGACCACATCGGGCAGTCGCTGAGACACCGGCGCGCCGAAGATGTGCATGCGCCCGGCGTCGGCGTGGATGAGACCGAACAGCATCCGGATCGGCGTGGTCTTGTCCGAGCCGTTGGGCCCGAGGAAGCCGTGCACACCTCCCGAGGGCACGTCCATGTCCAGCCCGTGCACCGCTACGTGCGAGCCGCGCAGCCCACGATAGGTCTTGCGCAACCCCCGGGTCGCGACCGCGAGCCCGTCATCGGGGGTGGGCTGCACTGCTGCGCTCGTTCTAGCGGGTGATGAGGTCTGTCCGCGCGCCCTCGAGCACGCGCTCCAGGTGCTGCGTCGCCAGGGGTAGCACCTCGCGCACCGACACGTCCCGGCCGAGCTCGACACTCAACGAGGTGACGCCGGCGTCGGCGATCCCGCACGGCACGATCGGTCCGGCCCAGGTGAGGTCGCAGTCACAGTTGAGCGCGAAGCCGTGCATGGTGACCTCGCGACTGACCCGGATGCCGATGGCACCGATCTTGCGGTCCGGGCCACGCGCGTCGGCGCTCACCCAGACCCCGCTGCGCCCCTCGACCTGCCGCGTCACCAGACCCAGATCGGCGCACACCCCGATCATCATGTCCTCCAGCCGCCGCACGTGGGCCACGACGTCGACGGGGGAGGGCAGCCGCACGATGGGGTAGCCGACCAGCTGGCCCGGCCCGTGCCAGGTGATCTTGCCGCCCCGGTCGACGTCGATCACCGGTGTGCCGTCGAGGGGGCGCTCGTGGGTCTCGGTGCGCTTGCCGGCCGTGTAGACCGCGGTGTGCTCCAGCAGCAGCACGGTGTCGGGTCGGGCCCCGTCGGCCACCTCGGTGTGGACCCGCCGCTGCTGGGCCCAGGCCTGCTCGTAGTCGACGGTGTCGGGAGCCAGGCCGAGGAGCTCGAAGCGCATGATCAGCACTCTACGCGCCTGCCTCGATGCCCCTGTGGACAGATTCTGCGCCGGAGGCCCCCGGCGCGAGACGCTGGGGCGTGGGTCGGTGCCGGGCGTCCGGCCGGCCCACGACATCCGAAGACCCTGGGAGTGGTGATGGTCCCGAGCTGGCCGCAGGTGCCCGGCTATGTCGTGCTCGACCCGGTCGGCGCGGGTGCCGGGGGCCAGGTGTGGCGTGCCCGCCGCGAGGCCGACGACCTGCTGGTCGCCCTCAAGGTGGTGGGTGTCACCGGTGGTGGGCTCGACGATGCGCTGCGTGAGGCCGGCGTGCTGGCCCGGGTGCGGCACCCCCACGTGCTGCACCTCTACGACGTGCTGCCACTGCCGGACGAGGCGGGCTCCCCGAGCCGTCTGGCCCTGGCCGTGCAGCTCGCGGGCGGCGGTTCGCTGGCCCAGGTGCTCGCGGCCCGGCGCCACCTCACGGCAGGCGAGGTGGTCACCCTGCTCGCTCCCCTGGGGGATGCGCTGGCCCAGCTGCACGGGGCTGGAGTCGTCCACGGCGACGTGTCGCCGGCCAATGTGCTCTTCCTCGCAGACGGTATGCCGATGCTCGGCGATGTGGGCGTGGCTCGTCTCGTCGGTGAGCTGGACCGTGCCGTGCACGGCACCGACGGGATGGTGGCGCCGGAGGTGCTGGAGGGTTTCCACCCCGGCCCGGAGGCCGACGTGTATGCGCTCGGAGCGCTGGCCTGGTGGTGTCTGACCGGCGAGGTGCCCGGGTGGGTCGGCACTCGGGCAGACCTGGCCGACCTGATCCCCGAGGTTCCCGAGCAGATGCGGGAGCTGGTGCAGCGTGCCATGTCCCCGGAGCCGGAGGACCGCCCCGAAGCGCAGGAGGTCGCCGCTGCGGTGCTGACGCTGGCCGATCCGGAGCCGATCGAGGTGGCGCCGGACGCCGACCCGGCGGTGGGCCTGACCCGCCGGCTGCGAGCCGCTGCCCGGAAGGAGCCGCAGGCGCGTGCCGATGGGCCGGCCGGAGCGGGCCGGTGGTGGCGCCGGCGGCGTTCGCGCGGACGTCCGGCCAGGCACCGACGAGGCGGGCAGCAACCGGCGACCGGGCGCAGTGGTCTGCTGGCGGGGCGACGCTCGATCGTGGCGTCGCTCGTCCTGCTGCTCGCGGTCGCCGCGGTCGCTGCGCTGGTCGTGGACCGGGATGCCTCCAACGGGGGGCCTGTGGACACCGCCCGCCCGGCAGCGACCGCCGACGGGGGGCCGACCCCGGAGCCACCCGTTCCGGCCCCACCACGGGGGTCAGCACCGGCTGGGTCCCAAGAGGCAGCCGCCGACACAGTCATCGCCACCACCGATGCGTCGCCCGAGGCCCCGCGTGTCCGCGCCACGGTGCAGACCTTGGTGCAGGCTCGCGCCACCGCCTGGAGCCGGACCGATCCCGACCTGTTGGGTGCAGCCCTGGCCGCGGACTCCCCGGCGTTGGAGACCGACCGCGCCGCCCTCGCCGAGGCTGTCCGTCGCAACGTCGCCTACGACGGCCTGGCCTTCCAGGTCCTGGAGGCATCGCTCGAGTCGGTGGACGGGAGTGTCGAGGCAGCCAAGCCGGCGGCGCAGCGACTTCGGGTCCGAGCGACCGTGCGACGCGACGCCATGTCCGCGCACACCGGCTCCGGCGAGCTCAGCACGGTGCCGCCGAGGGTCGATGAGATCACCCTCGAACTCCGCCGAGGTGAGCAGGGGTGGCGCATCTGGTCGTGGCAGTAGCCGGTCAGCCTGACTGCACAGTGTCCGCCGACTGCCCGGACGACTCCACGAGCCAGGCCATCGCAGAATCCAGGTCCGGGTGGTCCCAGACGAAGCCGGCCTCGCTCAACACCGCCGGCAGCGCCCGCTGACTGCCCAGGATCTCGGCTGCCATCTGTCCCAGGGCCAGCTTGAGGGCGATGGTGGGGGCCGGCAGGAGGCTCGGCCGGCGCAGCCGGCCGCCGAGGGCCTTGACCACGGCTGCCTGCTGCTCCGGCTGCGGCCCGGTGATGTTGACGGCGCCGGTGAGGTCCGGGTGGTCGAGGAGGAACAGCATGGCGCGGACCTGGTCGTGCAGGGTGATCCACGGCCAGTACTGCTTGCCCGAGCCCAGCGGGCCGGCCAGTCCGGCCTTGGCCAACGGCATCATCTTGGCCATCGCGCCGCCCTCACGAGAGAGCACGATGCCCGTGCGTAGGTGCGCCACCGAAGCACCGGCCTGCTCGGCCCGCCAGGTGGCGCCCTCCCAGTCACGGCAGACCTGCGCCAAGAACCCGCGCCCGAGGCTCGACTCCTCGGTGAGCACATCCGAGCCGCGGTCACCGTAGTAGCCCACCGCGGAGCCGGAGAGCAGGCGCACCCGACCCGGGAGCGTGGCCACCGCCGCGGCCACGGCGGAGGTGCCCTCCGTGCGCGACTCCCGGATGCGTCGCTTGTAGTCCTCGGTCCATCGATGGTCGCCGATGCCGGCGCCGGCCAGGTGCACCACCGCATCGACGCCGTCCAGTCCGGCGGGGTCCAGCTCGCCCTCGTCGGGCTCCCACGCGGCCTCCCGCACACCTGCGGGCAGACCGTCCGTCACCGGCTCCCGACGCACCAGGTGAACGACCCGCTCGCCGCGTGCTCGCAGCGCCTCGGACAGGGCAGACCCGATCAGCCCGGAGGCGCCGGTGAGCGCGACGGTGCGGTGAGGTGTGGACGACTCGGTCATGGGGGTGTGCTCCTGGCGGTGGCTCAGACCTCGAAGTTGGCTTCCTCGAGGCGACGCTTCACGGTTTCGAGGAAGCGGGCCGCGTCGGCGCCGTCCACGAGCCGGTGATCGTAGGTCAACGCCAGGTAGACCATCGACCGGATGGCGATCGTCTCTCCGCCCTCGGAGTCGAGCACGACGACGGGTCGGCGCACCACCGAGCCGGTGCCCAGGATGCCGACCTGCGGCTGGTTGAGGATCGGGGTGTCGAACAACGCACCTCGACTCCCGGTGTTGGTCAGGGTGAAGGTGCCACCACCCAGCTCGTCCGGCCCGATCTTGTTGGTCCGGGTGCGCTCGGCGAGATCGGCGATCTTGCGATTGAGCCCGGCGATGTTGAGGTCACCGGCGTCCTTGATGACCGGAACCAGCAGGCCGCGCTCGGTGTCGACCGCCACGCCGAGGTTCTCCTGGGCGTGGTAGACCACCTGATCGCCATCGATGCTGGCGTTGACGCTGGGGTGCGCCTTGAGCGCCTCCACGGCGGCGAGCGCGAAGAAGGGCATGAAGGAGAGCTTGGCTCCCTCCCGCTCCTGGAACGCCTGCTTCTGCGAGGCCCGCAGCCGGGCGACCTTGGTGACGTCGACCTCCACCACGGTGGTGAGCTGGGCGCTGACCTGAAGCGACTCGACCATGCGGGTCGCGATCACCTTGCGCAGCCGCGACATCTTCTCGGTCTGGCCGCGCTTGGCCGACACCTCCGGGGCGGGCGCCTGGCCGGAGGGCTGGGACGCCGCCTTGCCGCCGTCGGCGGAGGGCTGCTGCTCCGGCTCGGACTCCGCCGGCTTCTCCGAGGCCTTCTTGGCGGCGTCCAGCACATCCTGCTTGCGGATGCGTCCGCCGACACCGGTGCCCTCCACCGAGCCGAGGTCCACGTCGTGCTGAGCGGCGAGCTTGCGCACGAGAGGAGTGACGTAGGCGCTCACGTCGCGGTCGCTGTCGGACGAACCCTTGTCCTCACCCCCCGAGGGTGCCTGCTTCTGCTCATCGGAGGTCTGCTTTTCCTCACCCGAGGTCTGCTTGTCCTCGCCGGAGGATGCTGCCGGCTTGGCCGACTCGCCACCTTGGGAGGAGGTCTTGTCCTCCGCCTCCTGGGCAGCGGCGTCCTGCGTCTGCTGCTCGGAGGCGAGGTCATCATCCGCACCGTCCGGCTGCGCCGTGTCGTCGCCCTCGCCCTCGTCTTCGTCTTCGGAGGAGGACGAGGACGAGGTGTCACCGGAGCCCTCCGACGACGTCTCGGAACCCTCCGACGCCGAGCCGGAGCCCCCGATCACGGCCAGCTGCCCGCCGACCTCGACCGTCTCGTCCTCGGCGGCCAGGATCGAGGTGAGCACCCCGGCGACCGGTGAGGGAATCTCGGTGTCGACCTTGTCGGTCGAGACCTCGAGCAGCGGCTCGTCGACCTCCACCTCATCGCCCTCTGACTTCAGCCACCGGGTGACCGTGCCCTCGGTCACCGACTCGCCCAGGGCCGGCATCGTCACCGTCTCGCCCTCGCCGGAGCCGCCGCCGGCCCCTTGCTCGTTGTCCTTGCCATCCGAGCCGGCGTCGTCCGAGCTGCCGTCGTCCGAGTCGGCGTCGCGTACGGCCTCGTCGGCCGACTCCTCCGCCTCGTCGGCGGTCTCCTGCGGCGCGGCCTCCTCGGTGTCCTCGGAGCTGTCATCCCCCGCGGAGTCGTCCTGTGCGGACTCCTCGTCGCCGCCGGAGTCGTCGCCGGCCGCACCGTCGCCGATCACGGCGAGGTCGGCGCCGACCTCGACGGTCTCGTCCTCCTCGGCCAGGATCTCCTGCAAGGTGCCCGCGACGGGGGAGGGGATCTCGGTGTCGACCTTGTCGGTGGAGACCTCGAGCAGCGGCTCGTCGACCTCGACCTCGTCCCCGACGCTCTTCAGCCATCGGGTCACGGTGCCCTCGGTGACGGACTCACCCAAGGCCGGCATGCTCACGCGTTCAGACATTCTCGACGTCTCCTCGTCCGGGGTTTGGCAGTCTAGTGGTGGATGGTGGTCGTGTGGGCAGATGCATGGCGGGCCGTCAGCCGTGGGCGTGCAGCGGCTTGCCGGCCAGCGCCAGGTGGGCCTCCCCGAGCGCCTCGTTCTGGGTGGGGTGGGCATGCACGTGGGCGGCCACGTCCTCCGGCAGGGCCTCCCAGTTGACGATCAGCTGCGCCTCGCCGACCTGCTCGCTGACCCTAGAGCCGACCATGTGCACGCCGACCACCGGCCCGTCGTCGACGCGCACCAGCTTGACGAAGCCTGCGGTGCCCAGGATCTGGGACTTGCCGTTGCCGGCCAGGTTGTAGGTGTAGCTGCTGCTGGCGGCGCCGTAGCGCTCCTGCGCCTGGGCCTGGGTCAACCCCACACTGGCGATCTCGGGATCGCTGTAGGTGACCCGGGGGATGCCCTCCTCCTGCACCACGGCCGGCTCCAGGCCCGCGATCTCCTCGGCCACGAACACGCCTTGGGCGAAGCCGCGGTGCGCCAGCTGCAGGCCGGGCACGATGTCGCCCACGGCATACACCCCGGGCAGGCTGGTGCGCAGGCGCGCGTCGGTGCTCACGAAGCCACGCTCCATCGCCACGCCCGCCTCGGCGAAGCCCAGGCCCTCGGTGCGGGGGCCGCGGCCCACCGCGACCAGCAGGACGTCGGCGCGTAGCTGCTCGTCGGGCTCGAGAGTGATGGTCACGCCCTCGCCATCCTGCTCGGCGCTCTGCAGGCTGACGCCTGTGCGGGTGGTGATCCCACGCTTGCGGAACGCCCGGTGCAGCTGCGTGGACACGTCCTCGTCCTCGCCTGCCACTAGCCGGGGCAGCGCCTCCAGGACGGTGACCGCGGAACCGAGCGATGCGAAGATCGAGGCGAACTCGACCCCGATCACCCCACCCCCGAGCACGACGACACGATCGGGCACCTCGCTCAGGGTCAACGCCTCGTCGCTGGTGACGATGCGCCCGCCGATCGGCAGGTCGGGCAGGCTGCGCGCGAAGGAGCCGGTGGCCAGCACGATGTGCCGTCCGCTCAACACCCGACCCTCGACCTCGACCTCGGTGGCGGAGCGCAGTGTGCCCGTGCCGCTCACCAGCTCGATTCCCGCGGCACCGACCAACCCCTGCAGACCCTTGTGCAGTCGCCCGACCACCCCGTCCTTGTAGGCGTGCACGGCCGCCATGTCGATCGACTTCAGGGTGGCGCGGACGCCGAACCGGTGGCTCTCCCGGGCGGCGTCGGCGACCTCCGCGGTGTGCAGCAGCGCCTTGGTGGGGATGCAGCCGCGGTGCAGGCAGGTGCCGCCGAGCAGATCCCGCTCGACCAGGGCCACCGTGAGGCCGAGCTCGGCCGCCCGCAGAGCACACGCGTAGCCACCGCTGCCGCCTCCCAGGATCACGAGGTCGTAGGCCTGCCGCGGCGACGCTGACTGCATACCCGCATCCTGCCATTGCTGGGCTCGTTGTGAGGCAGAGGGTCTAATCTCGTGCGGTATGACGTGGTTGCAGCGGTGGCGGCGGCGCGGGGCGAGCAGTTCAGGCGCCGGGTCCCAGGACAGCTTCGGGCGCAAGGACGGTCCGGACATGCGGATCGACCTGCCCGCCGTGCACCGCTATGCCCAGGACTTCGCCCGGTCCCGGCGCGGTGTCGAGGGCTACGTGGAGCCGGCGACCAACATCAGCACCACCACCTTGGTGCTGATCGCGCATGACGGTGAGTGGACCCGCCGGGCCGTCGGCACGCCGCGGGCGGGTTTCGGGATCTGCCGGGACCTCTCGATCCCGGTCTACGACGTCAACCAGACCGGCTACCCCGCCCGGATGCGCGAGTGGAGCCGGCGTCAGCGCGAGGGCTCCTGAAGCCCGGCGCCCCAAACCGGTCGCCGGAGCGCACCGTGCAGTGGCAAGGTGGGCTCAACCCGATCGAAGGAGGTGGCGCACATGGCTGACGAGACGCGCCCAGAGGTGGCCGACGACGTCAAGGCGAAGTTTCGTGACGCGCTGGCCAAGAAGCACGCGCACGGCGGCACCGACGTCGCAGACCATTCCGAGCACGGCAAGGTCGGCGGCGTCCGCTCCGCCAAGACCAGCGGGGCACAGCAGATGTTCCGGCGCAAGAGCGGCTAGGGGGCTGGGGTGCAGGGTGTCAGCGGGCGTAGGAGCGGGCCAGCTCGATCAGCGTGCGCACGCCGGCGCCCGTGCCGCCTTTGGGGGTGTAGCCGTAGGCCGACGCGTCGTTGAACGCCGGACCCGCGATGTCGAGGTGTGCCCAGGGCAGCTGCTGGCCGTCGGAGCCCTTGCCGACGAACTCGGCCAGGAACGTCGCCGCGACCATCGCCCCGGCGGACTTCTCGCCGGTGTGCTTCAGGTCGGCCACCGGGGAGTCCATCGTGGGGCGCAGCTCCTCCAACAGCGGCAGCGTCCACGCGGGCTCGCCGACAGCCTGGGCGCCCGCCCGCACCTGGGCGGTCAGTTCCTCGTCGTTGCTCATCACGCCAAGGGTGCGCTCACCCAGGGCCACGACCGCGGCCCCGGTCAGGGTGGCGACGTCGACGATCGCATCCGGGGTCTGCTCGCTGGCCAGCGCCAGCCCGTCGGCCATCACCAGTCGGCCCTCGGCGTCGGTGTTGATGATCTCCACCGAGGTGCCGCCCCGCATGGTGACTACGTCACCGGGACGCTGGGCCAGGTCGCCGGTCATATTCTCCGCGAGGCACAGATAGCCGGTGACCGCGACGGGGACCTTGAGCTCGGCCAGGGCGAGCACAGCACCGGCCACGGCGGCGGCCCCGCCCATATCGCACTTCATGGTGACCATCGACGCCCCGGGCTTCAGGCACAGCCCGCCGGAGTCGAAGGTGATGCCCTTGCCGACGAACGCCAGCCGGGCGCGGGCCCGGATCGGGGCGTAGGTCAACGTCACCAGACGCGGGCCGCGCCCCGATCCCTGTCCGACGCCGAGGATGCCTCCGCACCCCTCGTCCTGCAGCTTCGCCTCGTCCCAGACCTCGACCTTGACCTTGCCGCTGCCCTGTGTCGCACGGCGGCTCACCGACTCCGCGAACGACTCGGGATAGAGCACGTTGGGCGGCGTGTTGACCAGGTCCCGGGCGTAGCGCACGGCCGCGACGACCGCCTCCACCCGGGCGATCACCGCCTTGCCGTCCGCCGAGCGTGCCTTGAGGCCGTGGACGTAAGCGGTGCCCAGCGGCGCCTTGGCCTTCGCGGTCTTGCCGGTGCCGTAGAAGGTCTGGAAGGAGTAGCCGCCCAGCAGCGCCCCCTCGGCGACCGCCGCGACCGTCTCGGGTGAGCTCGCTCCGAGAGCGAAGACCGCTTCGGCAGTGCCCGCCAGGGCTCGAGCGCCGGTGCCGGCGGCGCGGCGCAGCCGCTCCTTGGTGTCCGGTCGCTGCGGGCCGCGGGCCGCCGTCGGGTCGGCTCCGATGCCGACGACGACGACCAGCGCAGCCTTGACCCCGGCGACCGAGCTCAGCCGGATCACCTCGTCGGTGTGGCCGGTGGCACCCACGGCGCGCAAGGCGGTGTCGACGGCAGCGGCGACGCCGCGGGGCAGGCCATGGCCCTCGCGCAGACGGCACCCGTCCCCGACCTCGCAGGAGACCAGCACGAGCGCATCGGTCCGAATGCCGGCGGGGCTTGCGTCGGTCAGCTGCAGCTGGGTCTGTGGTGAGTGCATACAAAATCCTCGATCTTCAGGTGGACGAGACACCCCGGAGAGGTGCTCGTGAGGTCACGGTCACTGCGCCCGAGAGTAGCCGCCCTCGTGGACGGGCACCCGATGAGGCGCTCGCGATAGTCTCGACCGCATGAGCGACGACGCGACGAGGGTGTCCCCCCTGCACCAACGGCACCAGGCGCTGGGAGCCAAGATGGCCGACTTCGGGGGGTGGTCGATGCCGGTGGAGTACCCCGGGGGTGGGGTCGTCCGTGAGCACACCGCCGTGCGGGAGCGGGTGGGACTGTTCGACGTCTCCCACCTGGGCAAGGCTGTCGTGCGCGGACCGGAGGCGCGCGACTTCGTCAACGCCTGCCTGACCAACGACCTGGACCGGATCGAGCCGGGGCAGGCGCAATACACGATGTGCTGTGCCGACGACGGGGGTGTGCTCGATGACCTGATCGCCTACCTCGTCTCCGAGGACGAGGTCTTCCTGATCCCCAACGCCGCCAACACCGCGACCGTGGTCCAGCGGCTGCGCGACGCCGCCCCCGACGGGGTGGAGGTGAGCGACGAGCACACCGGGCACGCCGTGCTCGCGGTCCAGGGTCCGCGCAGCGAGGAAGTGTTGCGGGCCCTCGGGCTGCCGGTGGACCTGTCCTTCATGAGCTTCGTCGACGCCTCCTGGCAGGGGCAGACCGTGCGGGTATGCCGTACCGGCTACACCGGCGAGCGTGGCTTCGAGCTGGTGCCGGCGTGGGGTGACGCCGAGGCGGTCTGGGACGCGCTGTCCGAGGCGGCCGCGAGCCTCGAGGGGCTGCCGTGCGGGCTCGGCGCGCGCGACACCCTGCGCACCGAGATGGGCTACGCCCTGCACGGCAACGACCTCGGGCCCGACATCACCCCGGTGATGGCCCGCACCGTGTGGGCCGTGGGCTGGGACAAGCCCACGTTCTGGGGCAAGGACGTGCTCACGCGGGAGCGAGCGGCCAAGAGTGGCCCGCTGGCCCGTGGGCTGCGCCTCACCGGCCGGGGCATCCCCCGCGCCGGGTGCACCGTGCTCGACGCTCAGGGCGAGGCGGTGGGCGAGGTCACCTCGGGCACGTTCTCCCCGACCCTGCGGCACGGGATCGCGCTGGCGCTCCTGGACCGCGCGGTCAAGGAGGGGGACGCCGTCGAGGTCGACGTGCGCGGTCGGCGACTGTCGGCGCAGGTGGTCAAGCCCCCGTTCGTCGAGGCGCACACCACGACCTGAGCCCTACCCTGGTCGGCATGGACACCGCATACACCTGGACCTGCCTGGACGCTGCCGGCGCGTCGATGACCGACCCGGACCCGGCGAGCGGTGCGTTCCCGGACCAGGCGGAGGCCGAGGCCTACGTTGGTCAGGAGTGGGAGGCGCTCGCCGCCGCGGGGGTGGAGGCGGTCACGCTGTGCTACGGCACCGAGGTGGTCTACGGCCCGATGAGCCTGCGCCCGGCCACCTGATCGGGCCCCGACTCAGCGGCGGCGCGGCTCGTCGCCGCGCTCGAGCGCGGGCCGCGGAATGCGCGACCTGCGCATCTGGAAGGCGCGCAGCACGACGTAGGACGCCGAGCCGCGGGGCGGCTCCTCGCCGAAGATCTGCGGGATCTTGGCCTTGGTGCGCTTCCAGAGCACGATGGAGTCGACCAGCCCGAACAGGATCAGGCCGTAGGCCGCCGCGAACATGGCGATCTGCACACCCGGCACGTTGATCAGCGAGCCGACCAGGATGAGCAGCATGGTGGGCAGCAGGATCTCGCCGATGTTCCAGCGGCTGTCCACGATGTCCCGCAGGTAACGCTTGACCGGTCCCTTGTCGCGGGGGCCGAGGTAGGCCTCGTCGCCGCGCATCATGGCCTGGCGGGACTTGGCCCGTGCCACCTTGCGCTTGGCCTTGTCCTCGCGGCTCGCGCCCCTGGTGTCGGCCACCAGCGGGCGACGCCGAGCGGCCTCGGAGTCCCGGCGCTTCGGGGTCGGGTGACCCTTGCCAACCCGGGTCGTGGTGGGCGCCGGGCCGGCGTCGGCGACGGGCTCGGACTTCTTGCGCGAGAACACCACCCCACTGTATGCCGTGTGCGGGGTCCGCCGTGCCGGTCCAAGGCAGAGCTGCGCCGAGCTCACCGGCGCAGGCATCCTTGCGTCATCGGTACAGTCGGGGCCGTGAGCGAATCTGCAACCGACTCCTCGACGCTGCCGCAGGACCGCGGCCTGTCCCGGTCCCGACGTGCCGAGCTCGCCGAGCGGGTCGGCACGCTGATGCCGGGGGTGCGCGCCGATCTGGAGTCGCTGAGCGCGATCCCGTCGGTGTCCCTGAACTCCTTCGACCAGCGCCACGTCGAGGACAGCGCACAGGCCGTGGCCGACCTGCTGCGGGCCGAGGGCCTGACAGTGCGGATCGTCCGCGAGGGTGGCCGCCCGGCCGTGATCGGACACCTCGACGGGCCGGCCGAAACGCCGACGGTGCTGCTCTATGCCCACCACGACGTGCAGCCGCCGGGTGACGATGCCGACTGGGACACCCCGCCGTTCGAGCCCACCCCCCGCGGCGAGCGGATCTACGGCCGCGGCGTCGCGGACGACAAGGCCGGGGTGATGGCCCACGTGGCTGCGCTGCGTGCGCACGGTGGGCGTCCGCCGGTGGGGGTCACGGTGTTCGTCGAGGGCGAGGAGGAGATCGGCTCCGCCAGTCTCCCCGCGCTGCTGGAGGCGCACGGCGAGGACCTACGGGCCGAGGCGATCGTGCTGGCCGACTCGCACAACTGGAAGGTCGGCGTGCCCGCCCTGACCACCACGCTGCGGGGGCTGGTCCGGGTCGTGGTCAGCGTGCGGGCCCTGGACCACGGGGTGCACTCCGGGATGTACGGCGGGGCGGTCCCCGACGGACTGACCGCGATGTGCCGGCTGCTGTCCAGCCTGCACGACGACGCCGGCGACGTGGCGGTGCCGGGTCTGTTGATGTCCGAGGCGGCGGAGCTGGACTACACCGAGGAGGACCTGCGGGCCGACTCCGGGCTGACCGAGGGGGCCCGGCCGATCGGCACCGGGTCGCTGCTGTCCCGGATGTGGACCAAGCCGTCGATGACCGTGATCGGCATCGACGCACCCTCGGTGGCGACGGCCGCCAACCTGCTCACCCCCGTCGGGCGGGCCAAGCTGTCGATGCGCATCCACCCCGACCAGGAGCCGGCGACCGCATACCAGGCGCTGCGTGACCATCTGCTGGCGCACGCGCCGTGGGGGTGCCGGGTCGAGGTCGAGCTGGAGGACGACGGTCCGGGCTTCGCGGCGCAGGCCGACGGGCCGGTCTATGCCCAGGCGCGGGCCGCGTTCGAGGATGCCTGGGGCGTGGCGCCGGTCGACATCGGCGTCGGCGGGTCGATTCCGTTCGTGGCCAGCTTCGCGCAGCGCTTCCCGGACGCGGCGATTCTGGTGACCGGAGTCGAGGACCCCGACACCCGCGCCCACGCCGCCAACGAGAGCCTGCATCTCGGCGAGTTCGAGCGGGTGTGCCTCGCCGAGGCGCTGCTGCTGGAGCGGCTGTCCCTGACCGGCGATGAGACCCCACAGGAGTGAGCTGATGGCACAGACCGGATACGTCGAGACGAGCTTCGAGCGCGACACCCGCTACCTCCCCGACCGGATCACCGCCGACGGCGAGCCCAGCGGGTATGCCGTCGAGCCCGGCCGTTACCGCCTGGTCGTCAGCCGGGCCTGCCCGTGGGCGCACCGCACGGTCATCTCCCGGCGGCTGCTGGGGCTGGAGGACGCGTTGTCGATGGGCATCTGCGGGCCGGTGCACGACGAGCAGAGCTGGACCTTCGACCTGGACCCCGGCCAGGTCGACCCCGTGCTGGGCATCCCCCTGCTCAAGGACGCCTACGAGGCGCGGCCCGACGGCTACAAGCCGGGGGTCACCGTCCCCGCGATCGTGGAGATCGCGACCGGTCAGGTCGTCACCAACGACTTCCGGCAGATCACCGAGGACTTCGCCACCAAGTGGAGCGCGCTGCACCGCAACCAGGCCCCGGACCTCTACCCCGAGGCGCTGCGCGCGGAGATCGACGAGGTGGCCCAGCAGATCTACGAGGACGTCAACAACGGGGTCTACCGGTGTGGTTTCGCCGGCGAGCAGGGGGCCTACGAGCAGGCCTACCACCGGCTGTTCGACCGCCTCGACCGGGTCTCCGAGCGGCTGGAGGCCCGGCGCTACCTGGTGGGTGAGCACATTACGGAGGCCGACATCCGGTTGTTCACGACCCTGGTCCGTTTCGACGCGGTCTACCACGGACACTTCAAGTGCAACCGGTCCAAGCTGAGCGAGATGCCGGTGCTGTGGGCCTACGCGCGGGACCTGTTCCAGACGCCCGGCTTCGGCGACACGGTGCACTTCGGCCAGATCAAGGCGCACTACTACGCCACGCACCGGGACGTGAACCCGACCGGGGTGGTCCCGCTCGGCCCGGACACCTCCGGCTGGCTGACCGTGCACCGGCGCGAGGAGCTGGGCGGCTCACCGTTCGGTGAGGGCACCGCGCCCGGCCCGGTCGTCGAGGACGAGGCCATCCCATCGGACGCCAACCCGCTCGTCTCCTCCTGAGTCCGAGCCATCGGCTGGATCGGTCAGGTGCACAATCGGGCCGGTCGGGACGGGTGCCGTAACCTAGGCCGGCGTGACCACAGACACCCAGGCGAGCCCGCACGACGCCGTCGGTGACTCGCTCGCCGAGGCGACCTCTGACGCGTCGTTGCAGCGCACCGTGGCGCGGTCGGCGCAGATCGAGCAGGAGATCACGGCCGACCCGGCACGGTTCCGGGTGCTCACCGGCGACCGGCCGACCGGCAACCTGCACCTCGGCCATTACTTCGGCACGCTGGCCAACCGGGTCGCCCTGCAGCGCCGCGGCGTCGACACGTTCCTGGTGGTCGCCGACTACCAGGTGATCGCCGACCGGGACGGCGTCGGTCCGATCCGCGAGCGCGTGCTCTCGCTGATGGCCGACTACCTGGCGATCGGGCTCGATCCTGAGCGCACCACCATCTTCACGCACTCCTCGATCCCCGAGCTCAACCAGCTGATGCTGCCCTTCCTGTCGTTGGTCACCGACGCCGAGCTGCGCCGCAACCCGACGGTCAAGGCCGAGGCCGACGCGACCGGCGGCCGCCCCATGTCGGGGTTGCTGCTGACCTACCCGGTGCACCAGGCGGCCGACATCCTGTTCTGCAACGCCAACCTGGTGCCGGTGGGCAAGGACCAGCTGCCGCACCTGGAGCAGGCCCGGGTCGTGGCCCGGCGCTTCGACGAGCGCTACGGCCGGGCGCAGTCTGACCGGCCGGTCTTCCGGGCACCGGAGGCGCTGCTGTCCGGAGCCGCCAACCTGCTCGGCACCGACGGGCACAAGATGAGCAAGTCGCGGCACAACACCATCGAGATCGGGATGGACGCCGACACCACGGCGGCCGTGCTCAAGAAGGCGGTGACCGACTCCGACCGCCAGATCACCTACGACCCGGCCGGCCGGCCCGAGGTCTCCAACCTCGTACTACTGGCTGCGCTCGCGAGCGGGCGGGACCCGCACGAGGTCGCCGCGGAGATCGGTGACGGCGGTGGGGGCGCGCTGAAGCGGGTCGTGACCGAGGCGGTCAACGAGCAGTTCGCCCCCATCCGGGCGCGCCGCACCGAGCTGGCCGACGACCCGGCATACCTGCAGCAGATCCTCACCCAGGGCAACGCGCGCGCCGGCGAGGTGGCCCGGCAGACTCTCGACCAGGTGCGTGCCGCCATGCGGATGCAGTACGCGTGAGCACGCGGTCGTGGACCACCCGGTGAAGCACGAGGACGGTGCCGCGTGCGCGTGCTGATCGTGGCCGACCGGTTCGGCGATGAGCTCGGCGCGCCCGGCGCGGGTGAGGCTCTGGCGCGGGGGTGGCGACGGCAGGCACCGCACGACCTGGTGGAGGTGCACCCGTTGTCCGACGGCGGGCCGGGCTTCCTGGACGCGGTCGCCCACCTGCCCGGGGTGAGCACGGTGCCCGTGGTCGTCCACGGACCGAGCGGGACGGAGGTCCCCGCACAGATCGCGGTGCGCGACGGCGCCGTGCGCACCGCATACCTGGACGCCTCGCACGCGGCCGGGCGGCACCTCGTGGACGCGGCGGGGCTGGCGCAGCCCGACCGGCTGAGCAGTGCCGGCGTCGGCGCGCTGCTGCTCGCCGCGCGGGAGCAGGCGCCGGACCGGATCGTGCTGGGCGTCGGCGACCTGGCCTGTCACGACGGGGGCCTGGGACTGCTGCAGGCACTCGGGGCCGGGGATGACCTCGCCCATCTACAGGACGTGGTGCAGGCCTGGCATGGGGTGTCCCTGGTGCTGGCGACCGCGACCGGGGCGCCGCTGACCGGCTTCCACGGGGCCAGCGCCGCGTTGGGCAGCGAGCACGGCCTCCCCGCGCCGGTCACCCAGCAGCTGGAGCGGCAGATCGGTGAGCTGACCGAGCGGGTCCAGCGCGCGCTGCCGACCCCGAGGGACCTGCTCACGGGGGTGCCACGGCGGCCCGAGCGGGAGCCCGGGGCGGGGGCCGGGGGAGGGGTGGGATATGCCGTGCAGCTGCTGGGCGCGCGGACCGAGCCCGGGGCCCGGCTGCTGCTGGAGGACACGGGGTTGCGGGCCCGGCTGGCCGGCACACTGGTGGTGCCGGCCACCGGGTGCTACGACTGGCGGACCGTGCACGACGGCGTGGTCGCCGAGACGGCGAGCGCCGCTCTGCAGGTCGCCGTCCCGACCGTGGTGCTGGCCGGGGAGGTCATGGTCGGGCGCCGTGAGGGGATGTCGTTGGGGATCAGCGGCAGCTACGGCCGCCGCGCGGGGGAGGACCTGAGCGACCTGGCCGCACGGGTCGCGCGCACCTGGTCGCCGCCGCCGACACCCGACATACCAGGAGCACCTCCGGACCCGGCGTAGGCTGGTACAGCGGGAACAAGTTCTCGGCTGCGGGGCGTTCCCCGACAGCACCACCCCCGAGACGATGAGGATCGAGCAGCGATGAGCGTTCAGGACACTCAGACCGACACCCAGACCGGGCACGGCGTCGTGCTCACCGACCTGGCCGCAGGCAAGGTCAGGAGTCTGCTGGAACAGGAGGGCCGTGACGACCTGCGGCTGCGGATCGGCGTGCAGCCTGGTGGGTGCTCGGGACTGATCTACCAGCTCTACTTCGACGAGCGCAATCTCGACGGTGACCTGATGCGCGACTTCGACGGGGTCGAGGTGGTCGTGGACCGGATGAGCTCCCCCTACCTCGACGGCGCGACCATCGACTTCGCCGACACGATCGAGAAGCAGGGCTTCACCATCGACAACCCCAACGCGGGCAGCTCCTGTGCCTGCGGGGACTCCTTCAGCTGACTCAGCGGGTAGGTTGCCCCGCATGAAGCTCGCCGTCTGCGGATCCATCGCCACCGACCACCTGATGACCTATGACGGCCGGTTCGCCGAGTCGCTGGTCCCCGAGGAGCTGGACAAGATCTCGGTGTCCTTCCTCGTCGACGACCTGCAGGTCCGCCGGGGCGGCATCGCGCCCAACGTGTGCTTCGGGATGGCCCAGCTGGGCCATCACCCGCTGCTGGTCGGCGCCGTCGGGGAGGACTTCGCGGCATACCGGTCCTGGCTGGAGCGGCATGGGGTGAGCTGTGAGCACGTGCACGTGTCGCAGATGCTGCACACCGCCCGGTTCGTCGTCACCACGGACCGTGACATGGCCCAGATCGCGTCCTTCTACGCCGGCGCGATGAGCGAGGCCCGCACGATCGAGCTCGGCCCGATCGTGGACAGCGTCGGTGGCCTCGACCTCGTATTGATCAGCCCGGACGACCCGCAAGCCATGCTGCGGCACAGCGCCGAGTGCCGCACCCGGGGCCTGCCGTTCGCGGCCGACCCCTCGCAACAGCTCAACGTCATGGACGGTGAGTCGATCCGCCGGCTGGTCGACGGGGCGACCTACCTGTTCACCAACGACTACGAGGCCACGCTCACCGAGCGCCGCACCGGCTGGGACGCGCAGGAGGTCATGCGCCGGGTGGGCACCCGGGTCATCACCCGAGGCAAGGACGGCGTCAGCGTGCTCGGCAGCGACGCCGAGCCGATCCACGTCCCCGCGGTGCTGGACGTGCACCCGGTCGACCCGACCGGCGTGGGCGACGGGTTCCGCGCCGGGTTCCTGTCCGGGCTGGCCTGGGGCCTGGGTCACGAGCGGTGCGCCCAGCTCGGCGCCGTCCTGGCCTCCTACGTGCTGGAGACCGTGGGAACACAGGAGTACGACATGAGCGCTGACGCGTTCCTGGACCGCTTCGAGCGGACCTACGGCACCGACGCGGTGGCCGAGGTGGCCCCGCACCTGGGCAGCGACGGCTGACGCTGCTGGTATGCCGATCCAGCCGCCGCCGACCGTGTGGCGGATGAGCGCAGTCGGTGCAGCCGATGGCGAGGACCTGGTCGGCGTCGGCGCCGACCTGGAGCCGGGGACCCTGCTGGCCGCCTACCGCGCCGGGCTGTTCCCGATGGGAGTGGGGTCGGCCGGGGCAGCGCCGATGGGCTGGTGGTCCCCCGACCCCCGCGGGGTGATGCTGCCCGGCGACCTGCACGTCAGCCGGTCGCTGCAACGCGCACAGCGGCACTGCGAGATCAGGGTGGACACCGCCTTCGAGGACGTGGTGCGGCACTGTGCCGACGCGAGCCGGCCGGGCGCCTGGATCACCGCGCCGCTGCGCCGGGCCTACGGGTTGCTGCACCAGCTCGGCTGGGCCCACTCGGTCGAGACCTGGCGGGACGGGCAGCTCGTCGGGGGACTGTACGGCGTCGCGATCGGCGGACTGTTCGCCGGGGAGTCGATGTTTCACCACACCCGGGACGCCTCGAAGGTGGCCCTCGTCGGGCTGGTGGAGCACCTGTCCACCCACTCCGCCGGGACGGGCTGGGCTGTGGACGTGCAGTGGCAGACCGGGCACCTGGCCCGGATGGGGGTGCGAGAGGTGCGGCGCACGGCATACCTGGCGCTGGTGGAGCAGCTGGTGGACGGGCCTTCGCGCTGGCCAGAGCCCCGAGACACGGGCTGACCCACCCGGCACCGGGCCGGGGTAGCGCGGGGTACGCTTGAGCAGACGGTCTAGGTGACGACAGTAGAGGTGTGCTTTGCATTCGCGTGCTGATCAGGCTCGGAGTCGGCGGCGCCCGGCGCGCCGCCTGCCCGTGGCGTTGACCGCCGTGATCATGGCCCTCCTGCTCTCCGGGTGTGGGACCGCAGCAGTGCGCGGCTACCTGCCCGAGCCGGTCACCGAGAACGGCCAGCCCATCATCGACTTCTGGAACGCCACCTGGATCGCGGCGCTGGCCGTCGGCGTGCTGGTCTGGGGGCTGATCCTGTGGTGCATGGTGGCCTACCGCCGCCGCGGCGAGGACGACCCGCTGCCGCCGCAGATCCGCTACAACGTGCCGTTGGAGATCCTCTACACCGTCGTCCCCGTCCTCATGGTGGCCGTGCTCTTCGGCAAGACGGTCGAGCTGGAGAACGACCTGATCAGCACCGACGAGGAGCCCGAGGTCGTGGTCAACGTCATCGGCAAGAAGTGGTCCTGGGACTTCAACTACGTCAACGAGGACGTCTTCGTCCCCGGGCAGCGGCCGGAGAACATGGATGCGGGTGAGCCAGGTGTGCCCGAGACCCTGCCCCGGATGGTGCTCCCCGTCGACACGCGGGTGGAGTTCGTGCTCACCGCCCGCGACGTCATCCACTCCTTCTGGGTCCCGCAGTTCCTGCAGAAGCTGGATGTCATCCCTGGGCGGGTCAACAAGTTCCAGGTGGTGACCACCGAGGAGGGGACCTTCGAGGGCAAGTGCGCCGAGCTGTGCGGGGCCTACCACTCCCAGATGCTGTTCGAGGTCGATGTGGTGTCGCAGGAGGAGTACCAGCAATTCGTCGACGACCTCGAGGCGTCGGGCAACACGGGGCAGCTGGGCAACGACCTGAATCTCTACCCACTACAACCCGACCAAGTCGACAAGCTGCCGGAGGGGAGCAACTGATGGCCACGATCGTCCGGCCGGACACCGAGGCGCCTCCGGACCCGCAGACACCCAGGCCGCGGCACAGTCCCAGCCTGGGCACGATGTTCGTCAAGGTCATCACGACCACCGACCACAAGATCATCGGCAACCTCTACTTCGTCACCTCCTTCGTGTGGTTCCTCATCGGTGGGGTGCTGGCCCTGATCATCCGGGCCGAGCTCTACGTCCCTGGTCTGCAGGTCGTCGACAACGGCGAGCAGTACAACCAGATGTTCACCATGCACGGCACGATCATGCTCCTGCTGTTCGCGACGCCGCTGTTCGCGGCGTTCGGCAACGCGCTGATGCCGTTGCAGATCGGCGCACCGGACGTGTCCTTCCCGCGGCTCAACATGTTTGCCTACTGGCTCTACCTGTTCGGCGGCCTCATCGCCGGCGCGGGATTCGTGGCTCCCGGTGGCGCGGCGTCGTTCGGCTGGTTCGCCTACCAGCCGCTGGCCGGCCCGGCGCACAGTGCGGGCATGGGCGGCGACCTGTGGGTGATGGGGCTGGGTCTGGCCGGCTTCGGCACCATCCTCGGCTCGGTCAACTTCATCACGACCATCATCTGCATGCGGGCACCGGGGATGACGATGTTCCGTATGCCGATGTTCACCTGGACGGTGCTGATCACCTCACTGCTCGTGATCATGGTCTTCCCCGTGCTGGCCGCCGCTCTCTTCGGGGTGGCCGCCGACCGCATCCTGGGAGCCCAGGTCTTCGACCCGGCCCACGGCGGTGCCCTGCTGTGGCAGCACCTGTTCTGGTTCTTCGGCCACCCCGAGGTCTACATCATCGCGCTGCCGTTCTTCGGGCTGATCTCCGAGATCCTCCCGGTGTTCAGCCGCAAGCCACTGTTCGGCTACAAGACCCTGGTCTTCGCCACGATCGCCATCGCCGCGCTGTCCATCAGCGTCTGGGCCCACCACATGTACGCCACCGGTGATGTGCTGCTGCCGTTCTTCGCGATCATGACCATGCTCATCGCCGTGCCGACCGGGGTGAAGTTCTTCAACTGGATCGGCACGATGTGGGGCGGCACGATCGTCTACGCCACCCCGATGATCTGGGCGATCGGCTTCCTGGTCACCTTCCTCTTCGGTGGACTGACCGGCGTCATCCTGTCCAGCCCGGCGCTGGACTTCCACCTGTCCGACTCCTACTTCGTGGTGGCACACTTCCACTACGTGGTGTTCGGCACGGTGGTGTTCGCGATGTTCGCTGGGTTCTACTTCTGGTGGCCCAAGCTCACCGGGCACATGCTCAACGAGACGCTGGGCAAGATCCACTTCTGGCTGCTGTTCATCGGCTTCCACGGGACCTTCTTGATCCAGCACTGGCTGGGTGTCTACGGCATGCCGCGGCGGTATGCCGACTACCTGCCCGAGGACGACTTCACCCTGCTCAACCAGATTTCCACGGTGTTCGCGTTCATCCTGGGCATCTCCACCCTGTTCTTCATGTACAACGTGTGGCAATCCTTCCGGACGCCCAAAGTAGAGGGCGACGACCCCTGGGGCTACGGCATGTCGCTGGAGTGGGCGACGTCCTGCCCGCCGCCGCGGCACAACTTCGAGACCATCCCGCGGATCCGCTCCGAGCGCCCTGCCTTCGACCTGCACCACCCCACGGTGGGCACGCTGGAGAAGGCGGAGCCCGACAAGCAGACCTTGGAGCGACTGCTCGGCGGTCCGAATACCGACCACAACGGTCACACAGGGACGGTCAACGGTGGCGACACCGGCCGTTCCCGGGGTCGACCGGGGGAGCCGCAGTCATGAAGAGCGAGGCGCGGCTGTTCGGCTTTCTTGTCCCCTTCTGCATCATGGCGGCGATGGCCTACACCTATTTCACCGGCGGGAAGGAGTGGGTGGGCATCGTCGGGATCACCCTCGTGGCCGCGTTGTCCGGGTTCATCGCGTTCTACCTGTGGCTCGTCAGTCGCAAGCTGGACCCGCGTCCGGAGGATCGGCTGGACGGCGAGATCGCGGAGCAGGCCGGTGACTACGGCTTCTTCAGCCCCTACTCCTGGTGGCCGCTGTGGCTGGGCCTGTCCTGTGCGGCGCTCTTCCTCGGGGTGGCCATCGGCTGGTGGATGGTGATCATCTCCGCGCCGCTCGTGGCGCTGGCCACCGTCGGGTGGACCTTCGAGTACTTCCGGGGCGAGAAGGCCGTCTAAGCCTCCTGCAGATCAGGCCCTCAGGGTCGCACTGCGACGCAGGACCGACTGTGTTCGCTGCGACAGGTGCCCGAGCGGCTTCTATGTTGGGGGCTGAGGGCACACACCACCAGGCGCCGGGGCGGACATCCGAGCAACACGGCACCCTGCGCGGGCCACACAGCGAGGGAGCGCCACGATGACGACGACCCAGGAGACGGGCGCGCGGACGGACACCGAGGGGCTGGAAGGGGCGCTGCGCGAGCGGGTGGACGGGGAGGTGCGCTTCGACGCGGGCTCGCGCGCGGCATACTCGACCGATGCCTCGGCCTACCGAGAGGTGCCGATCGGCGTGGTCATCCCGCGCACGCAGCAAGCGGTGATGGACACGGTGTCGGTATGCCGTGAGTACGGTCTGCCGGTGCTGTCCCGGGGCGGAGGGACCAGCCTGGCCGGTCAGTGCACCAACACCGCAGTGGTGCTGGACTTCTCCAAGTACTGCAACCGGCTGATCTCGGTGGACACCGAGGCGCGGCGCTGTGTGGTCGAGCCAGGGATCGTGCTGGACGACCTCAACCGCCAGCTCGCCCCGCACGGGCTGCGCTTCGGACCCGAGCCGTCTACCCACCCCAACTGCACCCTGGGCGGGATGATCGGCAACAACGCCTGCGGAGCCAGCGCCCAGCGCACCGGAAAAGTGGTCGACAACGTGCCGGGCCTGGACGTCCTGCTCTATGACGGCACCCGCTTCTGGTGCGGCCCCACCAGCGACGAGGAGTACGTCTCGATCGCGCGAGGAGGGGATCGGAAGGCCGAGGTCTACCAAGGGCTGCGGCGGCTCCGCGATGACTACGCCGACCGGATCCGTGAGCGCTTCCCGGAGATCCCCCGGCGGGTGTCCGGTTACAACCTGGACTCCTTGTTGCCTGAGCACGACTTCGACGTGGCCGGGACACTGGTCGGTAGCGAGGGCACCCTGGTCACCGTGCTGCAGGCCGAGCTGGACCTGATCCCGGTCCTGCCGCACCGCACCCTGGTGATCCTGGGCTACCCTGACGTGGCCACCGCGGCCGACGCTGTCCCGCTCCTGCTCGAGCACGAGCCGGTGGCGCTGGAGGGCCTGGACCGCTACCTGCTGGCCGCCCAACGTCACAAGCAGATGAACCAGGACGCGCTGGCCATGCTGCCGGAGGGGCAGGGCTTCTTGATGGTTCAGTTCGCGGCGGCCGACAAGGGCGAGGCGGACCGGGCGGCGCAGGCGATGTGCGATGCGGTGGAGCGCTCCGAATGGGCACCCAGCCAGAAGGTGTTCACCGTACCCGAGCGGCTGGACAAGATCTGGACGGTCCGCGAGTCGGGCCTGGGCGCGACCGCGCACATGGAGGGGGAGCCGGACACCTGGCCCGGCTGGGAGGACTCCGCCGTCGCGCCGGAGCGGCTCGGGGACTACCTACGCGACCTCAAGGCGCTGTTCGAGGAGTTCGACCTCACGAGCGAGGTGGGGCCCTCGACCTACGGCCACTTCGGCCAGGGGTGCGTGCACACGCGGATCCCCTTCGACCTTTACACCTCCCCCGGGGTGCAGGACTACCGACGCTTCCTGGAGCGAGCGGCCGACCTGGTGGTCTCCTACCGCGGCTCGCTGTCCGGGGAGCACGGTGACGGGCAGGCCCGCGGCGAGCTGCTGGAGCGGATGTTCGGGGAGGAGATTGTGCATGCCTTCGGCGAGCTCAAGGCGATCCTGGACCCGGACAACCGGATGAACCCGGGCAAGGTGGTCCACCCCCGGCCCCTCGACCGCAACCTGCGGCTGAGTGGCAGCTGGTCGCCGAAGGAGCCCCAGCGGCTGTTCTTCGGCTTCCCCGACGACAACGGCTCGTTCGTCCAGGCGGCCAACCGGTGCGTCGGCGTCGGCCGGTGTCGCCAGCTGAGCACCGAGCACGAGGAGGTGATGTGCCCCTCCTACCAGGTCACGCGGGACGAGCAGCACTCCACGCGAGGGCGGGCCCGGTTGCTCTTCGAGATGATGCAGGGGCACCCGGACACGCCGGTCCAGGACGGCTGGCGCTCCACCGAGGTCAAGGAGGCTCTGGACCTGTGCCTGGCCTGCAAGGGGTGTATGTCGGACTGCCCGGCCGATGTGGACATGGCGACCTACAAGGCGGAGTTCCTGGCGCACCACTACGAGGGTCGGCTGCGGCCCCGGGCCGACTACGCGCTGGGGGCGCTGCCGCTGGTCACCCAGATCGTCGGGCGGATCCCCGGCGCGGCAAGTGTGGTCAACGCGCTGAGCCATGCTCCGCTGCTGGCCCGCTACGGGCCGCCGCTCGCGGGCCTGGAGCCCCGGGAGGTGCCGCTGTTCGCCGGCGAGAGCCTGCAGGGGTGGTGGTCCCGGCGGGGACCGCGGGGCTCGGGAGAGCGCGGGACGGTGCTGTTGTGGCCGGATACCTTCACCAACGCGTTCGAGCCGCACGTCGGTCAGGCCGCGGTCGCGGTGCTGGAGGACGCAGGCTGGCGGGTCGACATCCCCACCGAGCCCTTGTGCTGTGGTCTGACCTGGATCTCCACGGGGCAGCTGAGCACCGCCAAGTTGGTCCTGCGGCGCACGCTGGACCGACTGGCCGAGCACGTGCAGACGGGCGGCTGGGTGGTGGGTCTGGAGCCGAGCTGCACCGCGGTGTTCCGGCACGATGCGGGTGACCTGTTCGCTGGGGACGAGGATGCACAGCGCGTCAAGGAGGCGACGCTGACGCTGGCCGAGCTGCTGACCGAGCACACCCCCGGGTGGGAGCCTCCCCGACTGGACGCCGACGAGCGGGTGCAGGCGATGGCCCAGGTGCACTGCCACCAGCACGCCGTCATGGGCTGGGACGCCGACGCGCGGCTGCTCGAGGCTGCGGGAGTGGACGTCGACCGGCTGGGCTCGGGGTGTTGTGGGCTGGCCGGCAACTTCGGCTTCACGGCCGGACACGGTGAGGTGAGCGAGGCGTGTGCCGAGCGGGTGCTGCTCCCGGCCGTTCGAGGGGCTGATGAGCAGGCCGTGGTGTTGGCCGACGGCTTCTCCTGCCGCACCCAGATCCACGGGCTCGACAGCGCCGGCCGGGAGGCGGTGCATCTGGCCGAGCTGCTGGCCGCGGGCCTGTCGAGGCGGGACCAGGGCGCGGCCACACTCGGGGGGCAGATGACGCGACCGGAGCAACTGCTGGCGGTGCGACCCGAGACCCCGGGCCTGCTGGCCGGGCTGGGTGCCCTGGCGGGCGTCGCGGTGGTGGCCCTCGGTGTCGGCACCATCGTTCGGCGACTGCTGACCCGTTAGCCCCAGCCCAGCTCGTGCAACCGATCGTCCTCGATGCCGAAGTGGTGGGCGATCTCGTGCACGACGGTCACCGCGATCTCCTCCAGCAGCTCCTCCCGTGACTCGCACATCCTGCTCAGCGGTCCGCGGTAGAGGGTGATGCGGTCGGGCAGAGCGCCACCCCAGTCATCCCGCTCGGTCAACGGCACCCCGTCGTAGAGGCCGAGCAGCTCGGGCTCATCGGGAGCCGGCTCGTCCTCCACGAGGAACACGACGTTGTCGACCAGCCCCATCAGCTCAGGTGGTACCTCATCGAGCGCGTCCGCCACGGCGTCTTCGAACTCCTCCTCGGTCATCGAGGCAGGTGCTGCGATGACTGGGTCAGTCGCGAGACTGACCCAGGGATGCTCGCTGCTGCTCGCGCTCACCGGGCACGGCGGTGACGGGCTCACCCAGCTGCGGTGTGCTCTCGCTCGGCTCGAGCGCGTCGTGCTCGCCGTGCGAGTGCGCTGCAGCGAGCTCGGCCGGCGTCACCGGCTGCACCTGGTCGCGGAAGTAGAACTCGGACAAGGATCTGCGCGCCCGGTGGCCGAGCGGGCGCGGGCGGCGCACCCCGTGCTCGTCGACGTCCGCTCCGTCGTCCAGCGCAATCGGCACCTGCGCCTCGTGCTGCACCAAGGTCCACCGGGTGTAGGGATCCAGCGGCTCATGGACCTCGTAGAACTCACCCTCGGGGGTGCGGACGACCCGGCCGGTCTCGGTGCCGTGCAGCACCAGGTCGCGGTCAGCCCGCTGCAATGAGACGCACAGGCGCTTGACGACGAAGAACACGATGAACGGCGCGATGAAGAACAGGGCCCGGAACAGGATGGTGAGGTCGTTGATCGACAGGTTGAGCTTGATGGCCAGGATGTCGTTGACGCAGGCCATCGCCAGCACCAGATACACGGCCGTCGCAGCGGCGCCGATCGCGGTGCGCACCGGGGCGTTGCGCGGGCGGTCCAGCAGATGGTGCTCCCGCTTGTCGCCGGTCACCCAGGACTCTACGAACGGGTAAGCACCGATGATGACCCAGACCAGCGGCAGGAGCACCAGCGAGCCCAGGAAGATGTTGAAGCTCCACGTGGTGCCGAACACCTCGAACTCCAGGAAGCCCGGCAGGAGGCGCAGCGCGCCGTCGGAGAACCACATGTAGAAGTCTGGCTGGGAGCCGGCCGTGACCTGGGTGGGATCGTAAGGCCCGAAGACCCAGACCGGGTTGATCGAGACCAGTGCCGAGATCAGCGCCGTGATGCCGAAGACGATGAAGAAGAACCCACCGGCCTTGGCCATGTAGACCGGCATCAGCGGGAAGCCGACGACGTTGTCGTCGGTGCGACCGGGGCCGGGGTACTGGGTGTGCTTGTGCACGGCCACGAGCACGATGTGGGCGGTGAACAGCCCGACCAGCAGGGCCGGGATGATCAGCACGTGCGCGATGTAGAGCCGCGGGATGATCATCTCGCCTGGGAAGGGACCCCCGAACACGGCGAAGGTCATCCAGGTGCCGATGACCGGTGCGGACTGCATGAAGCCGGCCATCGCCCGGATGCCCGTGCCGGAGAGCAGGTCGTCGGGCAGGGAGTAGCCGGCGAAGCCCTCGATGATGGCCAGCAGGCTCAGCACCGCCCCGATCAGCCAGTTGATCTCGCGCGGCTTGCGGAAGGCGCCGGTGAAGAAGACCCGGGCCATGTGCAGGGCGATGCCCACCACGAACAGCAGCGCTGCCCAGTGGTGCAGCTGGCGGATCAGCAGCCCGCCCTTGATGTCGAAGGAGATGTCCAGCGTCGTGGCATAGGCCTCGCTCATGCCCACGCCCTTGAGTGGGACGAACGAGCCGTCGTAGGTGACGTGGCCCATGCTCGGGACATACCAGAAGGTCAGGAACGTGCCGGTGATCAGACAGATCACCATGGAGTACATGGCGATCTCGCCGAGCAGGAAGGACCAGTGGTCGGGGAAGACCTTCTTGAGCAGGAAGCGCATCCCCTTGGCCGTGCCCACCCGCTCGTCGGACCAGATCACAGGGGGTGGCAGCGTGGCCTTGTCCGTGCCGGCGCTCGAGGTCGAACCCCCACTTGTCGGCTCGGGGCGAGTCCGGTCGGCGCCTTGCGGCACTCGAGATGTCGTTGTCATCATCCACGCTCCCAGAAGCTCGGGCCGATCGGCTCACGGAACGAGTCGTCCGCGACCAGGTAGCCCTCGTCATCGATGCTGATCGGTAACTGCGGTAGAGGCCGCCTCGCGGGCCCGAAGATCGCCTTGCAGTCCCGGGTCATGTCGAAGGTCGACTGGTGACACGGGCACAGCAGGTGATGGGTCTGTTGTTCGTAGAGCGCCACGGGGCACCCGACGTGGGTGCAGACCTTGGAGTAGGCCACGATGCCGTCGACTCCCCAGGAGCGCTGCTTCTCGCTCTCGATCAGCTGGGGGTCGAGCCGCACCAGGATGACCTGGTCCTCGGTCTTGGCCACCATCAGCTCCTCCGCGGAGAGGCTCTCCTCCGCGTCGTGACCGACGAAGCCTTCGGGCATGACGTGGAAGACCGAGCCCTGGGTCACGTCCGAGGCCAGGATCGGGGTCGCGCTCGGGTCGATCATCAACCGCAGCCCCTTCTGCCAGTTGGTGTCGTAGAGCGCGCGGCCCGGGGCCGGGCCGAGGCTCCCGGCGACCTGCAGGACCAGGGGGATGGCGAACAGGCCCAAGGCACCCGCTGCACTGGTCAGCAGCAGCGGCCGGCGGTTGAGCTGGGATTCCTCCCACCCCGACCGGAGGATGGCAGCGGCGCCGTCCCGGTTCTCCTGCGAGGAGGCCTGCGGGTGCCGATGCTCGATGATCTCCTCATCGGGCATCAGGGTCTTGGCCCAGTGCACCGCGCCGAAGCCGATGCCGCTGAGGGAGATCGCCAGGGTCATGCCGAGAGCCAGGTGGTAGAGGTTCATCTCCCCGATGCCGAGCACGGTGCCCCGTGCCTCCATCGGGATCAGGAAGTAGGCCACGATGAAGCCGAGCGTCCCGAGGATCGAGAGCGCGAACATGGCGAAGACCTGGCGCTCCGCGCGCTTGGCGGCCTTGGTGTCGACGTCGGCGCGACGCGGCACGTGCGGCGGCAGACCGGGGTTGTCGAAGCGCTCCGGCAGGGAGCTGGACCGGGTCGCCGGGCGGTCGTCGCCACCCTGGTGCGGCGTGATGTCGGCCATCAGCGTGCCTTCCGTCCGAGCCAGACCGCCGAGGCGATCAGCAGGGCGATGCCGAAGGTCCAGATGAACATCGCGTCACCGGCCGGCCCCAAGGCACCCAGGGCATGACCGCCGTAGGAGTTGCCGCCGTTCTCGATGTCCTTGACGAAGGCGATGACATCCTCCTTGTCCTCCGGGCTGAGGTTCGCGTCGTTGAACACCGGCATGGACTGCGGCCCGGTCACCATGGCCTCGTAGATGTGCTGCGGCTCCACGTTCATCAGGCCCGGCGCGTACTTGCCGCGGGTCAGCGCGCCACCGGCCCCCGAGGAGCTGTGGCACATGGCGCAGTTGGTGCGGAACAGGGCGCCGCCGTTGGCGATGTCGGCTCCCTCGAGGTCGATCCACTCCTGAGCGGGGACGTCGGGACCGGGGCCGAGGCTGTCGACGTAGGCCGCGAGCGCGGTGATCTCCTCCTGAGAGAGCAGCACCGAGTCGCGGTTGGCCGGTGCCTGCACCCCGGGTGCGGCCAGCGGCATCCGACCGGTGGCGACCTGGAAGTCGACCGCTGCGGCGCCGACACCGACCAGGGAAGGACCGGCCTGCGCCTCCGGCGCCTCCGGCGCGGCACCCTGGGCGTTGGTGCCGTGGCAGAAGGCACAGTTGGCCAGGAACAGCTGACGACCGGCCGCGATCTCGTCGGTCGAGGCCGTGGCGACGGAGGTGCCCGGCTCGGCCTTGGGCTGCAGCGCGGCGTAGGCCGTGCCGGTCATCGCCAGGCCCAGCAGGAGCACGACGAGGAGCGCGAGCGGACTGCGGCGTCGAGCGGCCAGGTGTCTCACGCGCCGTTCCTTCCGTCGGTGTCGGTCAGGTCAGTGATCTCACGGGGCGGGGCGGTCGGCATACCGGTCATTTGATGACGTAGATGGTCAGGAACAGTGCCACCCACACCACGTCGACGAAGTGCCAGTAGTAGGAGGTGACGACCGCGCTGGTGGCCTGGGCGTGCGTGTAGCGCTTGGCCGTGAAGCTGCGCCCGATGATCAGCAAGAAGGCGATCAACCCGCCGGTGACGTGCATCGCGTGGAACCCGGTGGTCAGGTAGAAGACCGAGCCGTAGGGGTCCGCCTGCAGGGTCAGGCCCGCATGCACCAGCTCGGCATACTCCAGTGCCTGGCCGGCCACGAAGACGGCGCCGAAGAGGTAGGTCAGGACGTACCACTCACGCATCCCCCACTTGCCGATCTCCATGATCCCGCCGGTGCGGCTGGGCTGACCGCGCTCGGCGGCGAAGACCCCCAGCTGACACCACAGCGAGGAGATGACCAGGATGGTGGTGTTGATCAACGCGAACGGGACATTGAGCTCGCTGGCCCGTTCGGACCACAGGTCCGGGGAGACCGAACGGATGGTGAAGTACATCGCGAACAGCCCGGCGAAGAACATGATCTCGCTGGCCAGCCATACGATGGTGCCGACTGCGACCATGTCGGGCCGGGTGGCCGGCCCGTGCGGGCCGGCCGAGGCCGCCGGCGCCGAACCGGTCGTCATGGAGGTAGAGGTCGCCACGAGATCCAGTATGACCCACGACCCTTCGTCGTGGGCAACCGACCCTCCGTCGACGCCAAGCGCCTCAGCAGCAGGTATGCCGTCCGACCCCCCCGGATGGGTAGCATCGGTGCATGACCGCCTCGACCGCGACCGACGCCGATGCCGGCGTGCGCCGGATCAGCATCCTGCTCTTCAGCGACGACTCCTCGACCCGCGATGCTGTGCGCCTGGGTGTGGGGTCCGCGCCGGCGCCCCAGGTGCGGGTTCAGGAGTGGTTCGAGTGCGCGACCGCGCCCGGGGTCGAGCTGGCGCTGCAGGACGGGTCCTACGACCTGTTGATCCTGGACGGCGAGGCGCAGCCCTACGGCGGTCTCGGGCTGTGCCGACAGCTCAAGAACGAGTTCTACGACTGTCCGCCCGTGCTCGTGCTCACCGGCCGTCCCGGCGACGGTTGGCTGGCCGCCTGGTCGCAGGCCGACGGGGCGGTGGCGCACCCGCTGGATCCGGCCGCGCTCGCTGCCGCGGTCGCTCGCCTCGCCCGGTGACGTCGCGCCCTGACACCGTGGTGCCCTCGACCGCTTCCGCCATGTCCTGGCCCGAGCTGCTGACCCGCCTGCTGGGTGGGCAGGACCTCAGCGCGCCGGATGTCGCCTGGGCCATGGACCAGGTGATGAGCGGCGAGGCGGAGCCTGCTCAGCTGGCCGCCTTCCTGACGGCGCTGCGTGCCAAGGGGGAGACCGTCGAGGAGATGCGCGGGCTGGCCGACGAGATGCTGGCGCACGCCCACCGCTTCGAGGTGAGTGGCTCTGCGCTCGACATCGTCGGCACCGGCGGCGACCGGGCGCACACGGTCAACATCTCGACGATGTCCTGTGTGGTGGCCGCGGCCGCGGGGGTCCCGGTGGTCAAGCACGGCAACCGCGCCGCCTCGTCCCGATCGGGGGCCGCCGACCTGCTCGAGACGCTGGGAGTCCGGCTCGACCTGACCCCCGAGCAGGTGGCCTCGGTGGGCACCCGGGTCGGCATCACGTTCTGCTTCGCCCAGGCGTTCCACCCCTCGATGCGGCACGCCGCGCCGGTGCGCCGCGACCTGGGGATTCCGACGGCGTTCAACTTCCTCGGGCCGCTGACCAACCCCGCCCAACCGTCGTATGCCGCGGTCGGGGTGGCCGACGCCCGGATGGCGCCACTGCTCGCGGGGGTGTTCGCGGAGCGAGGGGGCCGCGCGGCGATCTTCCGCGGCGACGACGGGCTCGACGAGGTGACGCCGGCGACCACGTCGACGATCTGGTGGGTGGCCGACGGCGGCGTGACCGAGCTCACGTTGGACCCTGTGCGGCTCGGGCTGGGACCGCATGCGGTGGCCGACCTGGTGGGCGCTGATGCCGACTTCAACGCTGCGGTGGCTCGCGACATCTTTGCCGGCGCAGGCGGAGCGGTGCGCGACGCCGTCCTGCTCAACGCCGGTCTGGCGCTCGCGGTGGTCGCCGACGGTGAGGCCGACAGCGCGCTCGCGCCACCGAGGAGCGCGCAGGAACTGCACGAGCGGGTCGAGGCCGGCGCTGCTCAGGCGGCCAGCGCCATCGACTCCGGCGCCGCCCGCGACAAGCTGGCCGCGTGGGTCGAGGCCACGCAGACCGCGGTCACGCCCTGACCGCACAGACCCCTACTCGTCGTCGAGACCGAGCGCGTAGCCGGCCTGCAGATCCTGGCTGGAGTAGGTGCGAAAGGCGATGTGGGTGTTGGTCTCCAGCACCCCGGCCACCTTGTTGAGGCGGTCGGCGATGACGTCGTGGAACTGCTCGTGCGAACTCACCCGCGCCACGGCGATCAGGTCGACCTCGCCGGTGACCGAGTAGACCTCGGTGATGCCCTCGATGGCGGCGATCTCCTGGGCCGCCTCGGGGATGCGGGCCACTTCGGCCTTGATCAAGACGATGGCTGCAATCACCGGACCACCCTATCCACATTACCCCAGCGCCGGGCCCGCGGCTCCAGGTCGCCACGGGCAGCGCCGGCACCCCCCACGGGGCAGGTCCAAGCGCCGTCGACGTCGACCAGTCGGGTGCCGGGTGTCTCCAGCCAGCGCAGGATCACCTCGGTCTCCTCCGGGTGCGCCGAGGGAGCGGGGGCGGTCGGTCGGGCCACCACCTCGGCGCAGGCCCGCATCGCCTCGATGAACGGCATCGGGTCGGCACCCGGCGGGCTGAGGGTGGTCCCGGCCAGCCGGCCGTGCCGGACGCTGACGACCTCCCACCCACCGGCCTCCTGGCGACGCGCCGCGACGATCTCGGGGGCCAGCGCGAGCGGGGCGATGCGTTGTGCCCGGGCGCTGGCCCGGACCAGGGCGAGCATCCGGTCGCGCAGGGTCTGTGCCTCCTCGAACCGCTCCGCGCCGGCCAAGCCGCTCAACCGGTGCTGCAGCGCGGCGAGCGCCGGCCGACCGTCCCCGGCCAGCGCCGCCCGGGCCCGCCCGGCCACCTCGGCATACTCCGCCTCGCTCTGCTCGCCCGTGCACGGCGCGCCGCACCGACCCAGCTCGGCGAGCACACAGGCACCGGCTCCGTCGGCGGGGCGCAGCCGCGAGGTGCACTGCCGCAACGGGATGACCTCGTGCACCGCGGCCATCGCCTCGGTAGCGGCGGCACGACTGCGGAAGGGCCCGGCATACGTCGCCCCCTCGGCACGGACCTGGCGGACCACCGACAGCCGGGGGAATGCCTCGGCGGTCAGCTTGACCCACACGACCTTCTCCGGATGCCGGGACCGGGCGTTGTAGCGCGGCTTGTGTTCGGCGATCAGCCGCAGCTCGCGCACCTGCGCCTCCAGGGGGGTCTGGCAGACGATGGGGGTGATGGACTCGGCCAGTCCGACCATCTCGCCCATCCGGCGTCGGCTCTCGGAGGCCGTGAAGTAGGTGCGGGTGCGTCGGCGCAGGTCGGTGGCGGTGCCGACGTAGAGCGGCTGCCCCCGCCCGTCCTTGAAGACGTAGACCCCCGGCGCCGAGGGCATCGCGTCGGCGAGGAACCGCTTGCGCCGGGTGGCCGCGCTGACCCGGCTGGAGAAGCTGCTCAGCTCCTCCAGGGTGTGCACCCCCAGGTTGCCGACTCGGGCGATCAGGCCGTGCAGCACGTCGACGGTGGCGCGGGCGTCGTGCAGTGCGCGGTGATCGGGTGTCGTCCCGGCGCCGAACAGCCGGGCGAGACTGGCCAGCTTGTGGTCGGGGGTCTCGTCCCGGTGCACCAGCTGGCGGGCCAGCCGGACGGTGTCAACGACCGCGAATCCGGGCCAGGGATGCCCGGTCGCGGTGACCGCCGCCTTGAGGAAGGAGACGTCGAACCCTGCGTTGTGGGCGACCAGGACCGAGCCCTGGGCGAACTCCAGGAAGGCGGGCAGCGCCACCTGGATGGACGGGGCGTCGGCGACCATGCTGTTGGTGATCCCGGTGAGCAGCGTGATGAACGCAGGGATCGGGGTGCTGGGGCGCACCAGGGTCTGCAGCTCGCCGAGCACCGCTCCGGCGCGCACCTTGACCGCGCCGATCTCGGTGATCTGAGCGCTCTGCGCCGAGCCGCCCGTGGTCTCCAGGTCGACCACGACGAAGGTCACCTCGGCCAGTGGCGTGCCCAGGTCGTCGAAAGTGCGCTGCACTGCGCCGAGCGTGGCGCCGGTGCCTCGCGCTCCGGTGGTGGTCGTCATGGTGCTGACCGTAGGCGCCGGCCCCGACAGACCCGGGCTGCGCCGCCGGTATGTCGTGGATCGCCGCGGGTATGTCGGTGCCCGCCTCTAGCGTGCACAGCACATCACTTCAGGAGGTGAGATCGGATGATCATCGATTGTCAGAGCTGCCCGGTCCGGGGCACGCACTGTGCCGGCTGCATGGTGCCCGTGGTGGCCCAGCAGTGGCTCGCCGACCCGCAGGCGGGTCCGCCCGGGTCGCCGCCACGACACCGTGGAGCTCCGCCGGGGCTGCCTCGCGGGACCAGGGCTGCCGCGGACGACGAGGAGGACGAGCTCGACGACGCCGAGTGGGAGGCGGTCGACGTGTTCGTGCGGGCCGGGATGGTCAACACCCTCGACGCTGCCTGGTCCACCGCCCGGGTGGCGGCCGGGGGAGCGTGGTCGCGCGTGGGCTAGGGCTTCTCGCGCCAAGCTTGCGGGTTTACTCCGCCGCCGCGGCGTCCGCCGCCGCCCGCTCGGCGTAGGCCGATCCGGAGCGCAGGGGCACCTCCGGCAGCGCCAGCAGGACCAGGAAGCACACGGCGGCGACGACGGCTCCCACCAGGAAGACGACGTCCATCGCCTCGGAGAAGCCGACCAGGAACGGGCGGGCCAGGCGTGGGTCGAGGGTGGACAGGAACGAGGAGTCCTGCAGCACTGCGCCGAAGGTCGAGGTCGCGTCGGCTCCGCTGGTGGCACTGGTGGCACTGGCGCGCAGCTGCTCGGCGACGGCGGTGTTGGCCGGGTCGGCGAGGGCCTGCTGGAAGTCCTGCGTGGGCGCCAGCCGCTGCACGGAGTCGCTGATCCGCCGATCATCTGGGCCGGCACGGCGTTCTGGACGGCCAGGGTGAGCGGCTGCATGTTGCCGCCCAGACCCAGCCCGAAGAACAGCATCATGGTCATGGTGACCCACAGCGGGGTGTCGGCACCGACGAAGTGCAGTGCCAACAGGGCCAGGGCCAGCAGCGCGGAGCCGATGATCGGGAAGATCCGGTAGCGACCGGTCCGTGAGATGGCCTGGCCGGAGACGATCGAGCCGGTCATGATGCCCAGGGTCATCGGCAGCAGCATGAGGCCGGCCTGCGTCGGGCTGGCGCCCTTGACGATCTGCAGATAGAGCGGCAGAGCGGCCAGGCCACCGAACATCGACATGCCCAGCAGCACAGAGGCGATGGAGGCGACTCGCACGGTGCGGTTGGCGAAGAGGGTCAGCGGCAGCAGCGCCTCCCGGCCCATCCGCCGCTCGATGAGGAAGAACGCGGTGAGCGAGACGACGCCGATGGCGTAGCAGACGATGGCCGCGGTCGAGCCCCAGCCCCAGTCCCGGCCCTGCTCGGCGACGAGCAGCAGCGGCACGAGTCCGGTGCTCAGGCTCAGCGCCCCCCACCAGTCGATGCGGTGATCCAGCCGGGTGTGCCGCATGGTCAGGGTACGCTGCACCACGGCGAAGGCCGCGAGACCGATGGGGACGTTGACCAGGAATACCCAGCGCCAGCCGGACAGGCCGAGGAACGAGTCAGCTCCGGCGAAGAAGCCGCCGATGACGGGTCCGATCACACTCGAGGTGCCGAAGACCGCCAGGAAGTAGCCCTGGTATTTCGCGCGCTCCCGGGGCGGCACGATGTCGCCGATGATGGCCAGCGCGAGGGAGAACAGACCGCCGGCCCCCAGACCCTGCACCGCGCGGAAGACGGCCAGCTGCTCCATGCTCCCGGCGAACGAGCACAGGGCCGACCCGATGAGGAAGATGGTGATCGCGGTACTGAAGAACAGCTTGCGTCCGTAGATGTCGGACAGCTTGCCGTAGAGCGGGGTGGAGATCGTCGCGGTGATCAGGTAGGCCGTCGTGGCCCACGCCTGGTGCTCCAGACCCTGCAGGTCGTCGGCGATGGTGCGGATGGCCGTGGCGACGACCGTCTGGTCCAGGGCAGCCAGGAACATGCCCATCATCAGCCCGACCAGGATCGTGACGATCTCACGGTGCTCCAGCCCCGCGCCGGGCTCGCCGGCGCGGGGGGCAGAAGCGGTCACGAAGACTCCTCCGAGGTCAGGGGGGACAGGTGGCGATCGCGCAGGGCGTCACTCAGCCGGTCCAGGTATGTGGTGAAGCGGGCGACGTCGTCGTCGTCCCAGTCGTGCAGCAGCTCGGCGAACATCCGGGCCCGCTCGACCCGGACCCGGTCCAGCAGCTCCTGTCCCGCGGGTGAGAGGCGCAGCAGCTGGGCCCGTCCGTCGTCAGGATCGGCGCCCTTGTCGACCAGGCCATGGGCGGCCAGGCTGCTGGCCTGCCGGCTCACCGTGGAGATGTCGCTGTGCAGGTCGGCGGCCAGGTCTCCCACGCGGGACGGTCCGCCACACAGGGTGAACAGCACCGGATAGGACAGGGGGTCGACCGCCGGGTGGGGCCGGGGCATCGACTGCCGCACGGCCTGCATCGTCTTCAGGTTGCGGATCAACGCGGTCGCAAGCCGATCGGCCGAGTTCGTGATCGCGCGAGGTCGGGGTCGGGCGGTGGGGCCGGTCAGTCCGAGTAGAGGGCGTCCACCCGGTCGGCCATGTCGTGCAGGACCCGACCACGGCACAGCTTGAGCGAAGGCGTGAGGTAGCCGTTGGCCTCGGTGAAGTCGCCTTCAAGAATCTCGAACCGGCGGATGGACTCGGCCCGGCTGACCGCCGTGTTGGCGTGGTCGACCGCTTCCTGCACCTCGGCGATGACGGCCTCGTGCGTCGGGGCCTGCTCCATCGTCAGGCCCTCGAGGTCGTGGTTGGCCGCCCAGGGCGGCAGCATCTCCTCGTCGAGCGTGATCAGCGCGGCGATGTAGGAGCGGCCGTCACCGACCACCATGCACTGCGAGATCAGCGGATGACCGCGCAACCGGTCCTCCAAGACGGCCGGAGAGACATTCTTGCCCGCTGCGGTGACCAGCAACTCCTTGGTGCGGCCGGTGACCTTGAGGAACCCGTCGTCGTCGATCTCGCCGAGGTCGCCGGTGTGGAACCACCCGTCCCGGATCGCTTCGGCCGTGGCCTCCGGGTTGTCGTGGTAGCCGCGGAAGACGTTGTTGCCCTTGATCAGGATCTCGCCGTCGGAGGAGATCCGCACCCCGACCCCGGGCAGTGGACGCCCGACCGTGCCGATCTTGATCAGGTCCGGGGTGTTGACGTTGCTCGGAGCGGTGGTCTCGGTCAGCCCGTAGCCCTCGAGCACCACGAGCCCGACGCCGCGGAAGAAGTGACCCAGGCGCTCGCCCAGGGCAGCCCCTCCGGACACGGCATACTGCAGCCGGCCGCCCATGGCGGCGCGCAGCTTGCCGTAGACGAGCCGGTCGGCCACGCGGTGCTGGACCCGCAACCGCACACCCGGTGACCCGGCGTCCTGGGCCTTGCTCCAGTCGCTTGCCACCCGGGCCGCCCAGCGGAACACCCGGCCTCGACCGGCGGCCTCGGCCTTCTGCTCGGAGGAGTTGTAGATCTTCTCGAACACCCGGGGCACGGCCAGCAGGAACGTCGGCTGGAAGGTCCCGAGATCCTCCAGCAGCTGCTTGGGGTCGGCGGTGTGACCCAGCGCCGCCCCGCTGTGCAGGGTCAGCACCGCCACGAAGCGGGCGAAGACGTGCGCCAGCGGCAGGAAGAGCAGCGTGCTTGCGCCGGGGGCGCTGACGACCTCGGCGAGGCGCTGCGTCGTGTTTTCGGCCAGGGCCATGAAGTTGTCGTGGGTGAGCTCACAGCCCTTGGGCCGGCCCGTGGTGCCCGAGGTGTAGATGATCGTGGCCAGACCGCCCCGGTCCACCTCGGCGCGGCGGGCCTGCAGGTCGTCGTCGGAGACCTCGGCGCCGGCCGCGCCCACCTCGTCGAGGGCGCCGGAATCGATCTGCCACACGTCGCGCAGGCTGGGCACCTGGTCGCGCACCTCGCTCAGCTTGGCGGCGTGCGCGGCGCTCTCGACGATGAGCGCGACGGCTGCCGAGTCGGAGCAGATCCAGGCCAGCTGGTCTGCCGACGACGTCTCGTAGACCGGGACCGGCACCGCGCCGGCGGTCCACAGGGCGAAGTCGACCAAGGTCCACTCATAACGGGTCCGGCTCATGATCCCGACCCGGTCTCCGACCTGCACCCCGGCCGCGAAAAAGCCCTTGGCCAGTGCGTTGACCTGACCGCTGAACTCGGCGGCGCTGACGTCGCGCCAGGACTCTCCCTCCGTGACCCGGATCAGCACCCGCCCCGGGTCGCGCTGCGCCCATCCGTGGGGAAGGTCCGAAAGGTTGCCCGTGGTCGCGACGGGGACCAACGGAGGGACGACGATGTCCTGCACGAGTTGCCTCCTGGATCCTGGTATGCGGCGTCAGCGCATCCTAACCGGCTGTGGCCGGCGAGATCCGCGCGTGGGCAGCACTCCGGCGTCGGTCACCGATACGCTCTGGCCCATGGCCCAGCGCAGCGAGTCCAGCATCCACATCCCGGCCCCGGCGCCCCGGGTCGTGGAGGTCATCGCCGACTTCGCGGCCTACCCGCAGTGGGCCGACGGGGTTCGCGAGGCCCAGGTGCTCTCGACCGAGGGTGACGGGTGGCCGGACCGGGTGCGCTTCGACCTGACCGCGGGCATCATCCGGGACCGCTACGTCCTGGACTACGACTGGCAGCTCGACCTGAGCGGCAGCGGCACGGTCTGCTGGGAGATGGTCCAGGGGCGCACCCTGAAGGCCCTGCGCGGCGGCTACGTGCTGACCCCGGAGCCGACGGGGACGATGGTGACCCACCGACTCAGCGTGCAGCCGGTCGTGCCAATGCTGGGCACCCTGCGCGGCAAGACCGAGCAGCTGATCATCACCTCAGCGCTGGACTCGCTGCACCGTCGGGTGCTGCAGCTGCAGCCGATGACCACCAACGGAGGGACGTCGTGAGCATCAGCATCGGGGTCGACGTCGGCGGCACGAAGATCGCCGCCAGCACCGTGGACGAACACGGCGCGATCCGGCACCGGGCCCGGCGCGAGACGCCGGCCCAGGACGCGGCCGCCATCTCCGCGGCCATCGTCGAGGTCGTCGAGGAGCTGCGCGAGCGGCACCGGCCGGAGGAGGTGCAGGCCGTCGGTGTCGCCTGCGCCGGCTTCATCGACGCCGAGGGTGCGGTGGTGCGCTTCTCACCCAACCTGGCCTGGCGGGACGAGCCGCTCGCCGAGCGCATCGTCGAGCAGACCGGGCTGTTCGTGGTGCTGGAGAACGACGCCAACGCCGCGGCGTGGGGTGAGTTCCGCTTCGGAGCCGCGCGGGACGTCGCCGACATGGTGATGGTCACCCTGGGCACGGGGGTAGGCGGTGGAGTCGTCAGCAACCACGCGGTGCTGCGCGGCACGCACGGCATGGCTGCCGAGATCGGGCACATGCGGGTGGTCCCGGGCGGCCACCGCTGCGGGTGCGGCAACCGGGGGTGTTGGGAGAAGTACGCCAGTGGGTCCGCGCTCGTGCGGGAGGCCCGCGAGATGGTCGGCGGGGGCAGCCCGCACGTGGCCGAGCTGGCCGCCCGCTGCGGTGGGGACCCGAGCGCGCTCACGGGCGGCATGGTCACCGAGGTGGCACAAGAGGGCGACCCGGCCGCGCGAGAGCTGCTCGAGGACCTCGGTCGCTGGGTCGGTGAGGGTGTGGCCAGCCTGGTCGCCATCCTCGACCCGCAGATGATCGTGATCGGGGGCGGAGTCAGTGCCGCCGGAGATCTCGTCCTGGAGCCTGCACGGGCGGCCTTCGCCCGTCAGCTGACCGGGCGCGGGCACCGCCGGGTCGCCGACATCGTCGTGGCACAGCTGGGCAACGACGCGGGCATGATCGGGGCCGCCGACCTGGGCGGTGCACGCCGACTGGAAGCCTCGGGGTGAGCCGTGCCGCCGGCGCCCCACCGGCGGTCGGTGTGGACATCGGCGGGACCACGGTGTGGGCCGGTGCCGTCGAGGAGAGCGGCCGGGTGCTGGCCCAGGTGCACCGTGCCACACCGGGCCGCAGCACCCGGCCGGAGGTCGTGGAGGACGTCATCGTCTCGGCGGTGCGCGAGGTGCTCCTCGACGCCCGGCTAACCCCGGATCAGGTGGTCGGGGTCGGCGTGGGGGCCGCCGGGTTCGTCTCCGCAGATCGGCGCACCGTGCTCTTCGCGCCACACCTGTCCTGGCGGGACGAGCCGCTGCGCGACCGACTCAGCCGGCGGCTGAGCCTGCCGGTCACCATCGAGAACGACGCCAACGCTGCTGCGTGGGCCGAGCACCGCTTCGGGGCCGGACAGGGGGAGTCCCGGCTGCTGCTGGTCACCCTCGGCACCGGGATCGGGGGTGGACTGGTGCTCGACGGCCGGGTCGAGCGCGGTCGGCACGGCCTGTGCGGCGAGTTCGGGCACATGGTCATGGTGCCGGAGGGCCGGCGCTGCGAGTGCGGCAACCGGGGCTGCTGGGAGCAGTACGCCAGCGGATCCGTGGTGCTGCGCGAGGCGCGCGAGCTGGTCCGCGCGGGGGGCCCGTATGCAGCGGAGCTGGCCCGTCGGTGCGGGGGCCTGCCGGAGGACCTGGACGGCCCCGCCGTGACCGCCGCCGCGCACGCCGGGGACGCCGCCGCGCAGGAGGTGCTCGCCGAGGTCGGCCGGTGGCTCGGGCTCGGGCTGGCCAACCTGGTGGCGGCGCTCGATCCAGGCTGCGTCGTCGTCGGCGGCGGGGTCAGCGCCGCCGACGACCTGGTCCTCGGGCCGGCGCGGCAGACCCTGGCCCGCCACCTCACCGGCCGGGGGCACCGCCCCGTGGCCCCGGTGCGTGCGGCATACCTCGGGCCGAGCGCCGGTCTGATCGGGGCAGCCGACCTGGCGCGGATCGAGCAGACGCCGCAGGTGTGACGGCGAGGCCCGGGGCGGGACCGCCGATCTCAGACCTGGGCGCCCCAGTCGTCGTCGCCGTCGCGGCCGGGGGAGCGCAGCACGAGCAGCACGAAGCCGGTCACTGACAGCACCACACCGAGTGCGCCCCACACCGGTCCGTCGAGCAGGGGCAAGACGGTGCTGAGCAGCAGCAGCAACGGTCCGAGGCTGAGTCCGACCAGGATCGCCCAGAAGTGCAGGTCGCCCGCAGGCAGCGGAGGAGGATCCGGGGGGACGAAGTGGTCGTCGGCGGGGTCGGGACGGGACGCGTCCGCGCTGCCGCGCCACGGGCCGGCCCCCTCGACGCCTGGCACAGCCGGAACAGACGGGTCGGCACCCGCGCCGGAGGCGGGCGTCGCCGGCTCGCGCTCCGGTGGGCCGGGGTCGTCCCCTTCGCCCGGGGCCGGCCTGGTCTCGCCCGTCTCGGCTGGGGCCGAGCCCGGCTCGTCGGGGGACTCCGGGGTGGCGGGCTGCCGGGGGTCCTGCAGGTGAGCCACGATCTCGCTGAACCGGCGGTCGATGTCGTCGAAGCCTCCGCCGGGCCCGCCAGGTGGCGGCGTGCCGTCATGGCTCATGCCGGCATCCGCTCGATCCGGGCCACGAAGTCCGCGGTCTCCTGCAGCACCTGCGGCTGGTCGTGGTCCAGGACGGCCACGTGGCCGGAGTCACGCAACCAGACCTCGGTCACGTCGGTCGAGCCCACCCCGTCCAGGAACAGTCGGGCCGACCGGGCCGGCACGAGCTCGTCATGCGCCGAGCGCAGCAGCAGGATCGGCGCAGCGACCTTGGCGAAGTCGCGACGCAGCCCCTTCCACCGCTGCACGAAGCTGTGGAAGGCGTGCAGCGGCAGCCGGTCGTAGGCCAGCTCACGCGGCGGGCCGGATCGCCGGATCTGGTCGGCGAGCCCCGGGAACGTCGGGGTCAGCAGCTTGAGCAGGGGCAGCAGCGCCAGCCGCTGGTCATCGGAGGCGAAGCCGGGGTTGATCACCACCAGGGCGTCGACCAGGTCGGGGCGTTGCGCGGCCAGATCGGTGACCAGCGCCCCGCCCAGGCTGATGCCGGCCGCCACGACGCGCCCGTGCTCGCGCTGCAGGGCGACCGCCTCGGTCTCCACCCGGGCCAGCCAGTCGGCATACCGGGTGATCCGCATGTCCTGCACCCGGGTGCCGTGACCGGGCAGCCGCGGGCAGCGCACGGCATACCCGAGCCGGGCGAGGTGCTCGCTGAGCGGCCCCATCGTCTGCGGCGTGGAGGTCAGGCCGTGCACGAGCAGCACGCCGACGCCCGGATGCTCCGGGGAGGCCGCGCTGGCGAACGACTCCGCACCCGGCATGATCTGCACAGCTCCGATCTTGTCACGAGTGACGGCGGCTGCGGCGTGGCGTAGGCTCGGCGCGCGCCCGGGAGGAGGGTCCGATGGTCTACTGGCTGCTCAAGTCGATCCTGGTCGGCCCCGTGGTCCGGCTGCTGTGGCGGCCCCGGGTCGAGGGACTGCACCACGTCCCCACGTCCGGGGGCGCGATCTTTGCCAGCAACCATCTGTCCTTCTCGGACTCGATCTTCCTGCCCCTCGTGGTGCCGCGCCGGATCACCTTCCCGGCCAAGATGGAGTACTTCACGGGCACCGGCCTCAAGGGCTGGGCCACCAAGATGTTCTTCACCGTGACCGGCCAGATCCCGATCGACCGCTCCGGCGGCGAGGCCAGCATGACGGCGCTGCGCCAAGGCCTGAAGGTGCTGCGCCGGGGTGAGCTGTTCGGGATCTACCCCGAGGGCACCCGCTCACCCGACGGCCGGCTCTACAAGGGCAAGACCGGGGTGGCCCGGATGGCCCTGGAGGCCGGAGTCCCCGTCATCCCCGTCGCGATGATCGACACCGACAAGGCCCAGCCGACCGGTCAGAAGATCCCCAACCTGCACCCGGTGGGGGTGCGGATCGGGCGCCCGCTGGACTTCTCCCGCTACGAGGGGATGGAGGAGGACCGCTACGTGCTGCGCTCGATCACCGACGAGGTCATGGACCAGCTCGCCGAGCTGTCCGGCAAGCCCTACGTCGACGAGTACGCCGCGACGATCAAGGACCGGCTGGCCGCCCGGGCCCGCGCCACGGTCGAGCAGGCCAGGGCCGGTGTCGACCAGGCTCGCGGTCAGGTCCGGGACACGACCCAGCAGGTCGCCGCGGGTCTGTCCCAGCGGTTCACCCGCGAGGACGAGGACACCGGGGACGGCGCTGACCAGAGCGCCATCGAGGACGATGGCGGGGTCCGAGAGGAGCGCCCGCCGCGGGAGCACCCCGACCCTGCGGCCCGGCCTACCAGCACCGAGTGACCTGAGCACCCTGCTGGCCCTCCTACGATGGTGCGGTGCACTCCGACACCGCCGTCCCGGTCGGCCATGTCCTCGACTGGCCCGACCTGCCCGCCCGGCAGCAGCCGCACTGGCCCGATGCCGGCGCGCTCGCCGACGTGCTGACCACGCTCTCGCACTATCCGCCGCTGGTCTTCGCCGGGGAGTGCGACCACCTGCGGGACAAGCTGGCCCAGGCCTCCCTGGGGCAGGCCTTCGTGCTGCAGGGCGGGGACTGCGCCGAGACGCTGTCCGGGGTGACCGGGCCCAACATCCGGGACCGGATCAAGACCATCCTGCAGATGGCCGTGGTGCTCACCTACGGCGCCGGTATGCCGATCGTCAAGGTGGGCCGGATCGCGGGCCAGTTCGCCAAGCCCCGTTCCAGCGACGACGAGACGCGCGACGGGGTGACCCTGCCGGCCTACCGCGGTGACATGGTCAACGGGTTCGAGTTCACGCGGGAGGCGCGCCAGCAGGACCCGGAGCGGCTGCTGCGCGCCTACCACGGCAGCTCGGCGACGCTCAACCTGGTCCGCGCCTTCACTGACGGCGGGTTCGCCGACCTGCGCAGCGTGCACCTGTGGAACAAGGGGTTCCTGTCCGGCCCGGCCCAGGCTCGCTACGAGAGCATGGCCCGGGACATCGACCGGGCGATGCGCTTCCTGGAGGCCTCCGGGGCCGCCGACGCGGAGGCGCTGCGGCGGGTCGAGCTCTACGCCAGTCACGAGGCCCTCGTCCTGGACTACGAGCGGGCGCTGGTGCGCCGCGACTCGCGCACCGGCAACCCCTACACCACGTCCGGGCACTTCGTCTGGGTCGGCGAGCGCACCCGCGACCTCGACGAGGCGCACATCGACTTCGTGTCCCGCGTGCACAACCCGATCGGGGTCAAGCTCGGTCCCACCGCCACCCGGGACGAGGTGCTGCGGCTGATCGACCGGCTCGACCCGGAGCGGGTCCGCGGCCGGCTCACCTTCATCACCCGGATGGGTGCGAGCAAGATCCGTGAGGTCCTGCCCGAGCTGCTCAGCGCGGTGGGGGAGGAGGCACACCACGTCACCTGGGTGTGCGACCCGATGCACGGCAACACCTTCACCTCGCCGGGGGGCTACAAGACCCGTCGGTTCGAGGACGTCGTGGGCGAGGTCCGCGGCTTCTTCGAGGCGCACCGCCAAGCGGGCACCTGGCCCGGTGGCATCCACGTGGAGCTGACCGGCAACGACGTGACCGAGTGCGTCGGGGGCTCGCACGCGGTCGACGTCGACGACCTGGGGCTGCGCTACGAGACCCTGTGCGATCCGCGGCTGAACCACCAGCAGAGTCTCGAGATGGCGTTTCAGGTCGCCGAGATGCTGGACCAGGGCGCTCGCTGATGCCCCGCGTGGACCTGCGCTCGGACACGCTGACCCGCCCCACCCCCGGGATGCGGCAGGCGATGGTCGAGGCGGAGGTCGGCGACGATGTCTACGGCGAGGACCCCACCGTGCTCGCGCTGGAGCAGCGGGTGGCCGACCTGCTCGGCCACCAGGCGGGCCTGTTCACCCCGACCGGGACGATGGCCGGACAGCTGGCCGTGCGGCACCACGTCGCACCGGGCCAGGAGCTGATCGCGGATGAGATGTCGCACGTGCTGCGAGCCGAGATGGGGGCGGCCGCCGCGCTGTCGGGCATCACCAGCCGGTCCTGGCCGGCCCCGCACGGACTGCTGGACCCGCAGCGCCCGCTCGATCTGATGGCTCCCGCGGCCGGCCCCTACCTGGTCAGCACCGCCTGCGTCGTGCTCGAGAACACGCACAACTTCGGCGGCGGCACGGTGCAGCCACTCGCCGCGATGCAGGAGCTCGCGAGTGCGTGCCAGGAGCGCGGGGTCGCGGTGCACCTGGACGGCGCGCGACTGTGGAACGCCCACGTGGCCACGGGGGTGCCGCTGGCCGACTACGGCGCCTGCGCCGACACGGTCTCGGTCTGCCTGAGCAAGGGTCTCGGGGCCCCGATGGGCTCGGTGCTGCTCGGGTCCGCCGACACCGTCGCGCAGGCCCGGGTATGGCGCAAGCGCCTGGGCGGGGGGATGCGCCAGGTCGGGCTGGTGGCTGCCGCGGGCGCCTACGCCCTGGAGCACCACCTGCAGCGGCTGGCGCAGGACCACGAGCGAGCAGCCCGGGTGGCGCGGGCCGTGCACGAGGTCGGGCCCGAGGTCGTTGACCCCGATCGGGTCCGCACCAACATCCTGGTGCTCGACGTCGGTGCGGCCGGCTGGAGCGCCGCGGACTTCGTCGCTCAGGCAGGCGCTCAGGACGTCCGGGGGTTCGCCACCGATGCCCGCCATGTGCGCTACGTGTGGCACCTGGACGTCGGAGACGCGGAGACCGATCACGCGGCCTCGGTGCTGACTGGGCTGGTGGGCCGAGGCCGCCGGTGACCCCTGCGCCACTGCCCCCCGACCAGCCACCCGATCCCGGTGGCGATCGGGTGTTGCCCCCTGGCCAGCGGCATACCGACAAGCTGGTGCCGATGCACTACGGTCGGGTGCCGCGGCTGGACCTGCAGCACTGGGCCCTCACCGTCGGCGGGGCGACCCGGGACGGTGGGGTGCAGGTGCTGGACTGGGCGGCGCTGCAGCGGCTGCCGACCCGGACGGTGCGGGCCGACCTGCACTGTGTTGCCAAGGTGAGCGTCAGCGGGCTGGTCTGGACCGGGGTGCCGCTGAGCGAGGTCATCGCCCTGGCTCCCCCGGAGCCCGGGGCCGAGCACGTCCTGCTGTCGGCGGCCTACGGCTACAGCGCGGCGGTGCCGCTGGCGGAGCTGGACGTGCCGGAGGCGCTGCTGGCGACCCACCTCGACGGCCAGGCGCTCACGCCCGAGCAGGGCTGGCCGGCTCGCATCGTGATGCCGCACCTCTACGGCTTCAAGGGACCCAAGTGGGTGCTGGCGCTGGACTACCACCACCACCCGCAGCGGGGGATGTGGGAGGAGCACGGCTATCACCCGCGCGGCCGGGTCTGGGAGCAGGAGCGCTACGCCCACCAGGACTGAGCTGGTCTCAGAGCACGCTGATGACGATCTCGGTGCCCACCGGCACCTGCTCGCCGGAGTCGATGCTCTGGAAGCGCACGGTCCCGAAGAACGCCCCGGCGATGTCCTCCCGCTTGACCTTCAGCCCCAGATCCTTCAGCAGCGGCTGGGCCTGCTTCCAGGGCATGCCGATGACCTGGGGCACCTGCACGAGCTCAGGTCCCTTGGAGACGGTCAGGGTGACCTGGTCACCACGGAAGCCGGTGCCCCGCGCGGGGACCTGGGCGGTCACGGAGCCCGCGGGGACGTCCTTGTCGAAGACCCGCTCCGACTCGACCTGCACGGTGAACCCGGCACCCTCCAGCCTCGAGGTGGCCTGCTCCTGCGTGGCGCCCTCCACCTCCGGGACCTCGATCGGCTCGCGGCCGGCGCTGAGGACCAGGTCGACGGGGGTGTCCGGCTTGAGCTGCTCACCGGGCGCGGGGGAGACCGACAGCACCTGCCCCTCAGGCACCTCCTCGTCGAACTTCTCGCTGGTCTCGCCCAGGGTGAGACTGGCCTCCTCCAGCGCGGTCTGCGCCTCCTCCAGCGTGTCGCCGACCAGGTCGGTCGGCACGGCATGCCGCTCCGGGCCCTGCGAGACCGTGATCTCCACCTCGGCGCCGTGGCGCAGCGACGCGCCGGCCTCCTGCGACGAGGCCAGCACCAGCCCGGTGGGCACTGTCTCGGAGAACGCCGCGACGCTCACCGCGTCGAGATCCTCGGTCTCCAGCGCGGTCACAGCCTCCTGCTCGGTGAGACCGACCAGGGGTGGCACGGGAGAGTGGACGCCGGGACCGTTGGTGTAGTACCAGGTCGCGGCCGCGCCGCCGCCGCCGATCACCAGCAGCAGGAGGACGAGCACACCGGTGAGTCCCATCCTGCGCCGCCGACGAGGCCGCGCCCGCCGGGAAGCCGGGGTGGGCGTCGCGCGAGCGGGCCGGGCAGGGCGAGCCTCGCTCGCCGGCACGGCGGGGGCGCTTGCCGCGGCGGGCTTGCGGTTGCCGGTGGTGCGGGCGAAGTGGCTCTCGGTGCGGACCCGGGACCCGGCGGGGGTCAACGGGACGACTGCGGTCGGCTGATGCACCGCCACGGTCGCGTCGGCCTGGCCCGGTGCCTGCGCTGCGGCGGTGGCGCCGCTGCGCTCGGGCCGAGTGGGCCGGTGGTCGAGCTCCTCCTCGGACAGCTGCCCGATCCCGCGGCGCAGCTCTCGGCGCAGCGCCGCGGCATCACCGGGCCGGCCCCTGGGGTCGGTGGCCGTCGCGGCAGCGATCACGACGTCCATCTCGGCAGGGAGCCCGGCCACCGTGTCGACCGCCCGCGGGACCTCGCCGTGCACGTGCGCGTACGCGACCTGGATGGGGCTCTGTCCCGGGAAGGCCTTGACCCCGGTCAGCAGCTCGTAGAGCAGCAAGCCCACGGCATACACATCGGTGCGCTCGTCGGAGCGCCCGTGCTCGACCTGCTCGGGAGACAGGTATGCCGCCGTGCCCCACAGCAGGTCGCTGGTGCGGCTCATCGAGCCGGCGGTGATCGCGCGGGCCAGCCCGAAGTCGGCGACCTTGACGGTGCCCGTGGCGCTCATCAGGACGTTCTCCGGCTTGATGTCACGGTGGGCGATGCCGGCCCGGTGTGCCGCCGACAGCGCCTGCAAGATCTCATCGACGATCTCGGTGGCCCGTCGCACCGACAGCGGAGCCTGCGTCGCGACCACGTCACGCAGCGTGTCCCCCTCGACGAGCTCCATGGCCAGGAACACGACGTCGTCGTCCTCACCCTGGTCGAAGACCGAGACGACGTGCGGGTGGGACAACCGGGCTGCGGCCTGGGCCTCCCGCCGGAACCGGGAGACGAAGTCGGCGTCGCGGGCCAGGTCCGGGCGCATCACCTTCAGCGCCACCGGGCGGTCCAGCCGCAGGTCGGTGGCCCGGTAGACCGAGGCCATGCCCCCCTCGGCCAGGTGCACCTCTACCCGGTAGCGACCGTCGATGACGCGGTCGATCGCGGGCGGACTCACAGTGCTCACAGGGTGATTGTACGGAGCCGCCCGGGAAAAGACTGGGAGCGACGGGCTACCCCATCCGGTCGCGCAAGGTCTGGACCGACTCGATGTAGTGCTCGGTGTCGGCGAACAGCCCTCGGCTCTGGACGCTGGCCAGGCCCTGGTAGTAGCCGCCGATGGCCTCCGGCTGGGTCTTGGCCGAGCGCTGCAACGCTCGCATGATCGCCGTGCCCGCCGTGACGTTGTCCTGCGGGTCCAACAGGTTGAGCTTGCGGCCTACCAGCGCGGAGGCCCACTCACCGGAAGTGGGGATGACCTGCATGATCCCGATGGCGTTGGCGGGGGAGACCGCCCGCTGGTTCCACCCGGACTCCTGGTAGGACAGCGCGAGCATGAGGGCGGGGTCGACCCCGTGCCGACGGGCGGTCTCGATGATCATCGACTTGGTGCGGTCCCGGGACGGGACCGGCACACCGGCCAGGTAGTCGCGGTTCGCGGCCGCCGAGCGCGCGATGCCCGAGCTGTAGGTGTAGTGCAGGAAGGTGTCCTCGACGTCCTCGTCGGCGTGCCGGTCACCGATGGTGTGCTCGGTCCACGGCCCGGAGGGGGTGGTGGAGGTCGTGCTCACAGAGGTGGAGGTCGCGCTCGCGGAGGCGGCGGATCCGGGGACGACGACCTTCTGGCCAACCCACAGCCGCCGGGGGTCCAGCTCCGGGTTGGCCTGCTGCAGGGCGCTCAACGAGACGGAGTGGCGCACCGCGATGCCGGAGAGGGTGTCGCCGGAGCGCACGGTCACGGTCACGGTCCCGGCCGCGGCCGGAAGGGTGGTGGCGGAGCGGGACGGCGCCTCCGGCGAGGAGGTGGCGGTCGCCGTGGCGCGGGATGCGGCGCCCGGGATGCTGAGCCGCTGACCGGGGTAGATCAGGCGCGGGTTGCTGATGCCGTTGGCGCGTGCGAGCTCGGTGACGCTGACGCCGTTGCGCACGGCGATCTCGGAGAGCGTGTCGCCGGGGCGGACGGTGACCCGAGCGGAAGCCCGGCTGCGGGTTGAGTCCTTGCCGGCGCCGGTGTTGGTGCTGGCACCGGGGTCGGACGCTGTACTTGCGCCGCCCTGCGTGGCCTCGGAGCCGGGCACCAGGAGCCGCTGCCCCGGCATCAGCCAGCGGCCACCGTGCGCCAGCGTGTTGCGCTGCACCAGGGCGGGCACGGTGGTGCCGAACTGCTCGGCAATGTCGTAGAGCGTGTCACCCGCAGCGATCGTGTAGTCGGTCCAGACCCGCTCCGTGGCCGCCACGGAGAAGTCGGAGAGGCTGGGACCGGTGCTGTGCGTGGCATACGCGACGGTCGTGGTGGCCAGGTCGAGCGGAGGCAGGGCGGCAGGCAGCGGACTCATCGGCTTCCCTTCGTGGCGGTCGGGGACAGGTGGGGATGGCACCGAACAGTCTCAGTGAGTGGAACGTGACATAAATCAGAGTGAAACGTGACTCAAGTGACTGGTGGGAAAGTACCTGACGACAGCGGCAATTGCTACACCGGCTGCGTGTCGTTCCCTGTGGCAGACTGGTGTATGTGATAAGTGACAACGATGTGATTCTGGACATCCCGGACGACCCGAACCACGGTTGGCTCGCCGTCCCAGACATCATGGAGCGCACTGGAGCCTCGCTGTCGACCGTGCGCGCCTGGCTGCGGGACCACGAGCTGATCGGCGTGCGCAGGGGATCGCACCGGGCGCTCATGGTGCCGGAGGGGTTCGTGACCGAGGACGGCCCGCTGAAGCATCTGCGCGGGACGATCACGGTGCTGACCGACAGCGGGCTGCAGGACGACGAGATCATCGACTGGATGCACGCGCCGGACGACACGCTCATCGGCGGCAGTCCGGTCGCCTCTTTGCAGGCGGGGAGCAAGACCGAGGTGCGCCGCCGGGCCCAGGAGACGGCCTACTGAGCCGCAGGTCCGCTCAGGTGCTGCGAGCGGTGCTGATCCCCACGAGGTTGTCCAGGGCCGCAGCGCCGGGCGGATCCAGGTCGGGGATCTGCGCCAGGGCGGACCTGGCCAAGTCGCACCCCTGGGTGATCATCTGCTCGGTGCGGTGCAGCGCACCGCTGCGCTCCAACGCGGCGCGGCAGCGGTCCACCTGCGCCTCCGTGAGGTCCGGTCGGCCCAGCGCCTCCCGCAGCAGGGCCGAGTCCGCGGAGCTGCCGTGCTCGAGCGCGTGGGCGACCAGCACGGTGTGCTTGCCCTCGCGCAGGTCGTCGCCGGCCGGCTTGCCGGTGGTCCCTGGGTCCCCGAACACGCCGAGCACGTCGTCGCGCAGCTGGAACGCCTCGCCCAGACACAGTCCATAGCGGGACAGCGCCGCCCGGGTGGCGGGGGGGACGCCGCTGGCGTCGGCCCCGATGAGCAGGGGGTGCTCGACGGAGTACTTCGCGCTCTTGTAGCGGATGACCGTGCGGCACTGCTCGATCCGCTCGGCATGGGTGAGGCCGGTCCAGTCCCGCGCGGCCAGGAGCACATCGAGGTACTGCCCGCCCATCAGCTGGGTGCGCATGGTGTCGAAGACGGGCCGTGATCGGGCGAGCTGGTCCTGCGGCAGTCCCGAGCCGGCGAAGATCTCGTCGCACCAGTTGAGGCAAAGATCGCCGGCCAAAATGGCGGCGGCCTGGCCGAAGGCGGTCGAGCTACCGGCCCACCCGGCGTCGGTATGCAGTGTGCTGAACGCCCGGTGGGCGGTGGGCCGGCCACGGCGCAGGTCGCTGTTGTCCATGACGTCGTCGTGCAGCAGTGCGGCGGCCTGGAACATCTCGACCGCCCCGGCGGCCCGGACCAGCTCAGGGGAGTCCGGTCCGCCGGCGGCCCGGTAGCACCAGTAGAGGAAGGCTGCGCGCAGCCGCTTGCCGCCAGCCAGGAGGTCGGCGACGGCGTCGACCAGATCGGTCACCGGGGCGCCCACCTCGGCCAGGACCGTGCGCTGGCGCGCGATGTGCTCGTCCAGGCCGCGCTGGACACGGACCCGCAGGTCGACCCCGTCGAGGGGATGGATCCGCTGCTCGGTGGGCTCGTTGAGCGAGGAGGCGCCCGGGTCGGCGCGGCGCGCTGGGGGCGGGGACAGGGTCGGGTCCTCCTGGTGGGCGGCTGCGGTGCGGGGCGCGCGGTGGCGCCGGGACGAGCCTACGGGGCGCGGGGGAGCCGGGTGCCCTTCGGTCGTCGTCGACGGGGTCTGTCGGTGCTCGCTGCTGACATGAGACCGGACGCCGGAGGAAGGGGCTTGACACCGACTCGGGCAGTAGGCGTACATTTGTTCGTATAGAACATGAGTTCTAGTAAGCTTGGGAGCATGGTGGATGAGGCAGGAGCGTGAGGACGATGAGTCGGCAGTACCACGAGCGCATCGAGGTCCAGCTGGGAGAGCCGGTGCAGGCTCGGCTGCTCCAGTCGGCAGCTCGCGCGGGCTCCTGCTCGGTCGTCCCGACGGCATTCATCTGGAGAGGCCGACTCCACCTGGTGCGGGCGGTGGTCGCGCAGTGGACCCAGCGCCTGCCCTGGTGGCGCACCGTGTGGGAGGACGAGACCGAGCAGCAGGTGCTGGAGCACCAGGTCTGGCGAGTGGAGGCCGGCACCGGGGTCGCGACCGGCACGGGGATCTATGACCTGGCGCAGGCGGAGCACTGGCAGCTCATCCGGGTCGCCGACTGAGGGGACCCGCAGCACGGTCCGACAGCACCGACAGCACCCGATCAAGAAACACCTGATCACAGCACAGCAGAGGAGACGGCAGATGGAGACGACCACCAGCGCGACCACGACCGGTGAGAGCACCCCCACCAGGGCGGTGCCGATGATGTCCGCACCCATGGCCAGCACGGTGCTGGACCTGCTGGACCGGGCTCGGGAGGGTCTGCTGCGGGCCTGTCACAGCCGGACCCCCGCAGAGCGCTACACCCAGGCCCACCTCGCGGCCCTGCGCGCCGCCTCCGCCCTGATCGCCGCCCGCACCGCCCCCTCCCGACGATCCCGGCCGCGCAGTGTGTGGGAGGTGCTGCCGACCGTCGCTCCGGAGCTGACCGAGTGGGCGGTGTTCTACGCCTCCTCCGGTCAGCTGCGGCTCGCGGTGGAGCGAGGCAGCCGAGCGGTCACCTGCCGGGAGGCCGACGACCTGGTCCGGCAGGGTGAGCGGTTCCTGGAGATCGTCCGCGGCGCGCTGCACCTGCCGGTGGCCGAGCCGATCCCCGCAGGGCTGGCTGCGGTCAGCGTGCGGTGAGCGGGGACGGGGTGGACATCGACTTCGCGCACCTGCACGTGGCCTCCAGCTTCTCGATGCGCTACGGCGCGAGCCCTCCTGAGGTGCTGGTGGCCCGGGCCGGTGAGCTGGGCCAGCCGGCGCTGGCACTGACCGATCGGGACGGTGCCTACGGTGCGGTGCGCTTCATGCGGGCCTGCCAGGAGGCCGGGGTCTCACCCGTGCTCGGTGCCGATCTGGCGCTGGCTCCGCACGAGGGGTATGCCGTGGGCCCCGCCGATCCGGGGCACCACCCGGGTCGGGCGCAGCCGGTCAAGGGCGGAGTGACGGTGCAGGACCACCATCCGAGAGTGACCGTCCTGGCCCGGGGGCAGGACGGTGGCGTCGCACCGGCGGCCGGGTGGTCGCGGATCTGCCGACTGCTGACGCACACCCACCTGGCGGGGACTCGAGGTCAGCCGCTGACCTCGACGACCCTGCTGGCCAGGGCCGCCGCGCCGGTCGACGGGGTCGCCCCCGTGGTGGTGCTGCTGGGCCCGGACTCCGACGTCGGCCGGGCCGTGCTGCTCGGTCACCGGGACCGGGCGCGGGGGCTGCTGCACCGGTGGCTCCAGGTGCTGCCCGCCGACGCGTTGCGGGTCGAGGTGGTGTGCCACGGCGGTCCGGCGCACACTCCGGCGAGCCTGCCCCACGCAGCGCGCCTGTGGGCCCTGGCACTCGAGCACGACGTCCCCGCGGTGCTCAGCGCGGCGGTCCGGCACGCCACCGTCCCCGAGGCCCGGGTGGTCGACGTGCTCGACGCCGCGCGGCGGATGGTGCCGCTGGACGAGCGTCACCTGGACCGGGTGAGCACCGCCGGGCACCTGGCCGACACGCCCACCATGGTCGCGGTGGCCCACCGGGTGGCCGAGGCGGCAGGTGCCGGTGCCCACGCCGCCGTCCTGCTCGCGCAGACGGTGGCGGTCGCCGCGCAGTGCCGCCAGGACGCCCGCTCCGACCTGGGCATCGGCGCGGTGCACCTGCCCGAGCCCGAGGTGCTGGGCGTCAGCGGCATCGGGCAGGCCCAGCAGGTGCTCACGCAGCGGTGCCGCGCGGCGGTGCACCGGCGCTACCCGGGCAGCTCCACGTCATACCTGGAGGGCGTGCAGCACCGGCTCGACGAGGAGCTGGCGGTGATCTCCGGGTTGGGCTACCCCACCTACTTCCTGACCGTGGCGCAGGTGTGTGACCTGATCCGCGAGCAGGGGGTGCGGGTGGCGGCCCGGGGGTCGGGGGCCGGCAGCCTGATCACCTACCTGCTCGGGATCAGCGGGGTCGACCCGATCCGGCACGAGCTGCTGATGGAGCGCTTCTGCTCGCCGTTGCGGGCGCAGCTGCCCGACATCGACATCGACGTCGAGTCGGCCCGGCGCACCGAGATCTACGAGCGCATCCTGGAGCGGTTCGGCTCCGAGCGGGTCACCTGCGTGTCGATGATGGAGACCTACCGGGTGCGGCACGCCATCCGCGACGTCGCCGCGACTCTGGGGATGCCGCCGGGTGAGATCGACGTCATCGCCAAGGCGTTCCCGCACATCCGGGCCCGCGACGCCCGCGCCGCCGTCCGCGACCTGCCCGAGCTGGGCCGGATGGGCTTCGACGCGCCGCGGATGCAGCTGCTGTTCGAGCTGGTGGAGAGTCTGGACGGGCTGCCCCGGCACGTGGCGATGCACCCCTGCGGCATCGTCCTGTCCGACACCGGGCTGCTGGACCGCACGCCGGTCGAGGCCAGCTGGCTGGGCTTCCCGATGAGCCAGTTCGACAAGGACGACGTCGAGGAGCTGGGGCTGCTCAAGCTCGACGTGCTCGGCATCCGGATGCAGTCCGCGATGGCCCACGCCGTCGCGGAGGTGCAGCGGGTCGACGGTCAGCAGATCGACCTCGACGACCAGCAGCAGGTGCCGCTGGACGATGGGTCGACGTTCGCCCTGATCCAGTCCACCCGCACCCTGGGCTGCTTCCAGATCGAGTCTCCCGGGCAGCGCGAGCTGGTCGGCAAGTTCGCGCCGGAGACGTTCGAGGATGTCATCATCGACATCTCGCTGTTCCGGCCTGGGCCGGTGAAGTCGGACATGATCCGTCCGTTCCTGCACGCCCGGCAGGGGTGGGGCGAGCCGGAATACCTCCACCCCTCCCTGGTCCCCGCACTGCGGAGCACCTGCGGGGTGGTCGTCTTCCACGAGCAGGTGCTGCAGATCGTCGCCGAGACCACCGGGGTGAGCCTGGCCCAGGCCGACGAGGTCCGGCGAGCCATGGGCAGCCCGCAGGGGCAGCGCCAGGTCGAGCAGTGGTGGCGCCCGGCGGCGGCGGCGCGCGGCTACTCCCCGCCGGACGTCGAGCGGATCTGGACGGTGCTGGCCGCGTTCGCCTCGTTCGGCTTCTGCAAGGCTCACGCGGCGGCGTTCGCCCTGCCGACCTACCAGTCGGCCTGGCTCAAGACCCACCACACCGCGGCGTTCCTGGCCGGGGTGCTCACCCACGACCCGGGGATGTATCCCAAGCGACTGATCCTCGACGAGGCCCGCACCATGGGGGTGCAGGTGCTCGGGCTCGACGTCAACGCCTCGGGCGGGACCTACCGGGTGGAGCGCGGCGACGACGCGCGGATGGACCCAGCGGGCGGGGTCGTGGCGGACCGAGTTCCGCCGCACCCGGTGTCTCTTGAGAATCGGCCTCTCGGCGACCCGACCGACGTTGCCCGGCCGACCGACGTTGCCCGGCCGACCGACGTTGCCCGGCCGACCGACGTTGCCCGGCCGACCGCCGTCGGCCGGGTGGATGCCGAGATGGCCAGGATCGAGCGGCGGGCCGGCGGCTCCGGCATCCGGCTCTCCCTCGCCGAGGTC
>NZ_JBPCKQ010000205.1:0-2822 GCF_051004135.1 Ornithinimicrobium sp. | reverse complement strand
CACGCCCAGACTGCTGCTTCTGCTGCGGTCCTGTCATCGTGGTAGTCATCTCAGGGAACTCCTTCCCCGCCCTCAAGACACTGATCGGGACTCTCCCGGTGCCTCATCCCATGTTGACAGAGAGGGTCAGGTCTCTTTGGCAGCCTCGGCCTCGCCAGTGCGTCCGCCGGCCCTTTGTAGCGCTTCGGCCAGGCTGACGCCGGCCTCGATCAGCTCTCGGCCACGCTCGTAGTCGTCCTCGGTGCCGTAGGCCAACACCCCGACCAGCGCGCCGTGCTCGTCGCCGTACCAGACGGTGAAGCCGTCGTCACCCTCGACGACCTCGGCCCGGTCGTAACCGTCGCCCCATGCCGCATACATCAGCGTGTGCTCGCCGATCTCACTCCAGAAACCGGGGATCGTCTCCCACACGACGTCCTGCCCGGCGGCGGCCTGACCCGCCACCTCGCCCATGGCCTCGGCATCACCCCAGTGCTCCACCACCACGCGCCGTCCCGCGACCTGGTGCTCGGCCAGGGCCACATCACCCACTGCATACACCCCGTCGGTCGCGGTCTGCAGACGTTGGTCCACGACCACGCGACCCTGCTCCAGCTCCAGGCCGCTCCCGTCCAGAGCATCGGTCGCCGGCTCGACACCGACGACCACAAGCAGCAGGTCGGGCTCCAGCGTCGTCCCGTCGGACAGATGCACCTGGCGTGGCGGCTCAACCGAGGACACGTCGACCCCGGTGTGCATCGTGACGCCGTAGCCGCGCAGCCAGCCGGTGATGGCGCCGGCCACGTGCTCGCCGAGCCGAGCCTGCTGAGGAGCCTCCTCCCGGGTAGCCATCGTGACGTCGAGCCCGCGCATCGCCAGCGAGGCGGCGGCCTCGCAGCCGATGAAGCCCGAGCCGATGACCACGGCCGAGCGAGCGTGCCCGGCAGCTTCGTGCAGCCGGCGCAGGTCGGCCAGGGTCCGCAGCTGGTGCTGGTCCACCTCACTGTCGATGCCGGGCAGCGACATCGGGCGCGCGCCGGTCGCGATGACGAGGCGGTCGAAGCCCACGGTCTCAGCCCCCGCTTGCACGCTGCGGGCCTCGAGATCGAGGTGGGAGACCGTGGTGCCGAGCCGGAGCTCGACCTTCCCCAGGTCGTCGGCCAGCGGCGTCGGCTCCGGCTCCTGGCTTGACCGCAGCGACTCCTTGGACAGCGGCGGTCGCATGTAGGGCGGGTCCTCGTCCGAGGTCACGACCAGCACCGGAGTCGCCCCGCCGGCCTCGAGGTATGCCGTCGCGGCTCCCACGCCGCCGGGACCGCTGCCGATCACGACCAGTCCGTATCTGTCCATGCCCCCACTGTGACGGCTGCAGGGCCGGCTCGCTCGGCGACCGTCTCGCGGCTACACCCGCTCGCGCAGCAGGGCGATGTCGTCGGCGACGTGCTCCCCGGGGGTCTCACACACCACCGGTCCCCCCGCCTCGCGGACCACGTCGACCAGCTCATCGGGGCCGATGCGCCCCTGGCCCAGCGTCGTGTGCCGGTCGCGGCCGGAGCCGGCGTCGTCCCGCGAGTCGTTGCAGTGCACCAGGTCGATCCGCCCGGTGATGCCCCGCAGCTTCTCGACCGCGGTGGCCAGCTCGATGCCACCCGCATGGGCGTGGCAGGTGTCCAGGCAGAAGCCGGCGCCGAACTCCCCCACCGCGTCCCACAACCGGGCGATCGCGTCGAGCCGGCGGGCCATTGCCATGTCCCCGCCGGCGGTGTTCTCGATCAGGATGGGCAGCGGGAAGCCGCCGTCGGCGGCGGTGCGCTCGAAGACCTTGCGCCAGTTGTCGAAGCCCACCTGCTCGGCATCGCCCTTGCTCACGTGGCCGCCGTGCACGATCAGCCCGCGGGCCCCGATCGCGGCAGCCGCCTCGGCGTGCTGGGCCAGCAGCTTGCGCGACGGGATGCGGATGCGGTTGTTGGCGGTGGCGACGTTGAGCACGTAGGGCGCGTGCACGTAGACCGCGATCCCGTGCTGGTCCCGGGCGGTGCGCAGCCGGTCGGCGTCAGGGCGCGGTCGCGGCCCCTTCCACCCCTGCGGGTCGGCCAGGAAGAACTGCACCGTCCGCGCCCCCACCGCCAGCCCCGCCCCGATCGGGTCGTCGTCGCGGACGTGGGCTCCGATCAGCAGGTCGCTCATCACGCCAGGGTATGTCGTCCCCCGCCTGCTCCTGCCCTACTGTCCCTGACATGGAGACACCATCGGGCTACACCTCGGATCGAGTGGGATCGGCCCTGGCCGGCACCGATCCCACGGTGTTGCGTCGCATGCGCGCCGGCTTCGCCGTCATCGGCGACCGCCAGCACCTGCCCGCGGCTACTGCGTGCTCATCACCGACCGTCCGCACGCCGATCAGCTGCACGACCTGCAGCTGGCCGACCAGCAGCTCTTCCTCAGCGACATGGCCACGCTGGGTCGGGCGGTCGCCACGGTCTGCGCTCGCCGAGATCCTGGATTCCGCCGGATCAACCTGGAGATTCAAGGCAACAACGACGCCTTCCTGCACGCTCACATCACCCCGCGATACAATTGGGAGCCGCCTGAAATCGTCGGCTGGCCCGCTCGCTGCCCTGCACCACTGGGTCGGACGCAGCGATGCCGCATCGGCCCTAGGTCGCCAGCACGACGACCTGCGGGCCGAGCTGGTTGCCGAGCTCGCCATACAGCTCGACGCCTCGCCCGACTCGGCTGCTGCACTCGCTGCGCCGTCCCGACCGTTCCGCGCGGTGATCTTCGACTTCCACCAGACCCTGTCTCACCTCGGCGCTCCCCGCGACTGGCTGGACGAGGCGTGG
>NZ_JBPCKQ010000204.1:0-27981 GCF_051004135.1 Ornithinimicrobium sp. | reverse complement strand
GCTCCGGGGTGATCAACATCGCCATCGAGGGCCAGTTGCTGTTCGGCGCCTTCGCCGCGGCGGCCGTGTCCTCCCGGGTCGGCTCAGGGTATGCCGGGCTGGTGGCCGCCCCGGTCGCCGGTGCCCTCGTGGGTGCCCTGCTGGCGTGGTTTGCCGTGCGCTTTCGGGTCAACCAGATCATCGTCGGCGTCGTGCTCAACGCCCTCGTCATCGGCCTGACCGGCTTCCTGTTCTCCACGGTGATGTCGGACAACCGGGAGCTGTGGAACGCCCGCGAGCGCCTGGCCACCATCCGGATCCCGCTGCTGGCCGAGATCCCGGTGCTGGGGCCGGTGCTGTTCAACCAGACGATCCTGGTCTACCTCATGTACGGCCTCGTTGTCGTGCTGCAGATCATGTTGTTCCGCAGCCGGTGGGGTCTGCGCACCCGAGCGGTCGGCGAGCACCCCAAAGCCGCCGACACGGTCGGCATCAAGGTCAACGCCCGGCGCGTGTGGAACGTCATCCTCGGCGGAGCCATCGCCGGTCTGGGTGGTGCCTTCTTCACGATCGGCTCCGGGCTGGCCTTCGGCCGCGAGATGTCGGCAGGTCAGGGCTACATCGCCCTCGCGGCGATGATCCTGGGCAAGTGGAACCCCAAGCTGGCCGTGCTCGCGGCGCTGCTCTTCGGCTTCTCCCGCAACCTCGGCAACGTGCTGTCCACCATCGGCAGCTCGGTGCCCTCGGAGCTGCTGCTGATGCTGCCCTACCTGATCACCATCTTCGCCGTCGCCGGCTTCGTGGGCCGGGTGCGCCCACCGGCCGCCGAGGGCGTCCCCTACACCAAGAGCTGAGAGGGCGCCGTGGACACGGACGAGGTGGACTGGTCGGCGCTGCAGGCGCGGGCGGTCGAGGCGGTGGGGCGCGCCTACGCCCCCTACTCCCGCTACCCTGTCGGCGCCGCGGCGCTGGTCGACGACAGGCGGGTGGCGGTCGGGTGCAACGTCGAGAACGGCTCTTACGGGGTGGCGCTGTGCGCCGAGTGCGGGATGGTCAGCGACCTGGTCGCGGGCGGCGGGGGCCGCCTTGTCGCCGTGGTCTGCGTCGACGCCGCGGGCGAGTTCATCATGCCGTGCGGACGCTGCCGGCAGCTGATCCACGAGCACGGCGGTGCCGACTGCCGGCTGCTCACTCCCCAGGGCGACCTGAGCATGGCAGAGGTGCTTCCGCAGGCGTTCGAGCTGAAGCCCCCGAGCTGAAGCCCCCGAGCTGAGCTGACGAACCTCAGTGCAGCAGGACCTGCTCCGGCATCCCGTGCGCGAGCAGCCGGGTCGCGTGGGCTGCGGAGGCCGCGAGATAGAGCGTGCGGCCGCCGACGCCTACGACGCTGCGCTGCACGGAGGCGCAGGTGCCGGCGTCGATCGCCAGTCGTCCCTCCTCCTGCGGCAGCAGGGCAGGGTTGGTGCCGCCGGTGTCCACGTCGCCCTTGCGGGAGACCCGCGTCGGATCCATCGGGTCGTGCGACATCGCGCGGGCCAGCTCGTCCATCAGCGCGCGGTCCTCGGGCTGACCCCGCTCGGGAGTGCTGAACTCGATCTGCGCACCCATGGCTTCGTGCACCCCGTCGCTGACTTCGTGAACGGCATACGGCTGTAGGGCGAAGCCCGCCGTGTGGTCACGGGTCATCGTCGTGTAGGCGATGCCCTCGCCACCGTCGGGCAACGTCACCTGTGCCGCGACGCAGACCAGCTGTGGGGCCAGGCCGACCGCGAGTGTGTGCGCGGTGGACAGGGTCACGGCCATCCGGGGGGTGCTGACCACGGCGAGCACCCGGTCCTCGCGCAGCGCGACGAGCGTCGGATACATCGTGTGCTCCCCGTCGGCTCGGGCCAGGGCCCGACGCTTGAGGTCGACGATGGGTGGCACGATGAGGGCCATGGCTTGGGCGAGTTTCACGCGGGCAAGAATGCCATATTCAGACGTCACGACCGCAGATGCCACGGGCATGGACGGCCGGGGCTGCCTGCGGCGATGAGGAAGGCGGAATCAGATGAGCGAGGACTTCGACGCAGTCGACGTCATCCGGGCCAAGCGCGACCGGCTGGGACTGAGTACGGAGCAGATCGACTGGGTGATCGACGCCTACACCCGGGATGCGGTGGCCGATGAGCAGATGTCGGCGCTGGCCATGGCGATCCTGCTCAACGGCATGGACCGGCGCGAGATCGCCGACTGGACCGCGGCGATGATCGCCTCGGGGGAGCGGCTGGGCTTCTCCGGCCTGTCCCGCCCCACCGCCGACAAGCACTCGACCGGCGGGGTCGGCGACAAGATCACCCTGCCGCTGGCGCCGCTGGTCGCTGCCTGCGGCGTGGCGGTGCCGCAGCTGTCCGGCCGCGGGTTGGGACACACCGGCGGCACGCTGGACAAGCTGGAGTCGATCCCGGGCTGGCAGGCATCGGTGTCCAACGAGGCGATGCTGGCTCAGCTGGACGAGGTCGGCGCGGTCATCTGCGCCGCCGGCTCGGGGCTCGCCCCGGCCGACAAGCGGCTCTACGCCCTGCGCGACGTCACCGGCACGGTCGAAGCGATCCCGCTGATCGCCTCCTCGATCATGTCCAAGAAGATCGCCGAGGGCACCGGCACCCTGGTGCTCGACGTCAAGGTGGGCTCGGGTGCGTTCATGAAGGACGAGGCCCAGGCCCGCGAGCTTGCCGAGACCATGGTCGCGCTCGGTACCGACGCCGGGGTGCACACGGTGGCGCTGCTGACCGACATGCAGACGCCGCTGGGACTGACCGCCGGCAACGCCCTGGAGGTCCGCGAGAGTGTCGAGGTGCTGGCCGGCGGTGGCCCGGCCGATGTCGTCGAGCTGACGCTGGCCTTGGCGAGGGAGATGTTGGCCGGCGCCGGGGTCGACGACGTCGACCCGGGCGACGCGCTCGCCGACGGGCGGGCCATGGACGTGTGGCGCTCGATGATCGCCGCGCAGGGCGGCGATCCGGACGCCGAGCTGCCGACAGCCAAGGAGACTCAGCAGGTCACCGCCGAGCGGGAGGGCGTGGTGGGACGCCTCGACGCGCTCGCGGTCGGGGTGGCCGCGTGGCGGCTCGGCGCGGGTCGGGCGCGCAAGGAGGACCCCGTGCAGGCCGGCGCGGGGGTGCAGATGCACGCCAAGCCCGGGGACCGGGTGCAGGCCGGACAGCCGCTGCTGACCCTGCATACCGACACCCCGGAGCGCTTCGACCGGGCCCAGCAGATCCTCGAGGGCGCGATCGACATCGTCGACGAGGGCTCCGCCGTGGTGACCAGCGACCTGATCCTGGACCGCATCGGCGGGTGACCGATATGCGCGCCAGCGGGCCCTGCGAAGGCGCGTGTGGCGCGCACAACGGTCGGGGTGGACCGATATGCGCGCCAGCGGGCCCTGCGAAGGCGCTTGTGGCGCGCACAACGGTAGGTGGGGTCAGCGGCCCTTAGGGTGCCAGACCGTCTTGGTCTCGGTCAGCGCACTCATCCGGCCCAGATCCGGCGTGGGCTCGAAGTCGGGCTCGACCGCCTGCACGCCGCTGCCGCCGGGGCGGCGCACCCGCTTGACGTTGTCGGCGGCCGCACGCTCCAGGTCGCCCCACTCCAGTCCGTCGACGCCGGCCGCGCCGGTGAGGTCGATGGCGTTGACGTCGCGGTGGGTCGCCAGCCACGGCGCGACCTCGGCCGGATCACCGGTCAGGATGTTGACCACGCCGCCGGGGACGTCGGAGGTGGCCAGGGCCTCGGCGAGGGTGATCGCCGGCAGCGGCCGGTCCCGGCTGGCCATGACCACGACGGTGTTGCCGGTCACCAGCGCCGGCGCGATCACCGAGACCAGTCCGAGCAGCGAGGACTCCTGGGGCGCCAGCACCGCGACGACACCGGTCGGCTCGGGGGCAGAGATGTTGAAGAACGGCCCGGCGACCGGGTTCATCGCCCCGGTGACCTGCGCAAACTTGTCGGACCACCCGGCATACCAGACCCACCGGTCGATGGCTGCGGAGACGACCGTCTCGGCCCGCGCGGCGCTGAGCCCCTCCCCGGTGCGCACATCGGAGACGAACTGCGCCCGCCGCGACTCCATCACCTCGGCGACCCGGTAGAGCACCTGAGCTCGGTTGTATGCCGTGGCACCGGCCCAGCCCGGCTGCGCGGCCCGGGCGGCCTTGACCGCGTCGCGAGCGTCCTTGCGCGATCCCTGCGCCGCGTTGGCCAAGAACTTGCGGCCGCGCCCGGCGGAGAACACCTCGTAGGAGCGGCCCGACTCGCTGCGCGGGAACGCCCCGCCGATGTAGAGCTTGTAGGTCTTGCGCACGTCCACCCGGCTCATGCTCCCTGCTCCTCCTGGACATAGGGCGCCAATCCGTGTCGGCCACCCTCCCGGCCGTAGCCGGACTCCTTGTAGCCGCCGAACGGGCTGGTCGGGTCGAACTTGTTGAACGTGTTGGCCCACACCACACCCGCCTTGAGCTGGTCGGCCATCCACAGGATCCGCGAGCCCTTGTCGGTCCAGATGCCGGCCGACAGCCCGTAGGGCGTGTTGTTGGCCTTGGCGACCGCCTCACCCGGGGTGCGAAAGGTCAGCACCGACAGCACCGGGCCGAAGATCTCCTCCTGGGCGATCCGGTGCGTCTGGGCGACCCCGGTGAACACGGTGGGGGCAAACCAGAAGCCCTTGGCGGGCAGCTCGCACTCCGGTGACCAGCGGGTGGCGCCCTCGTCCTCGCCGGCCTGGGTCAGCTCGGTGATCCGGTCCAGCTGGGCGCGGGAGTTGATGGCGCCGACGTCGGTGTTCTTGTCCATCGGGTCACCGACCCGCAGCGTGGCCAGCCGCCGCTTGAGCTTGGCCTCCACGGCCTCGGCGATCGACTCCTGCACCAGCAGCCGCGACCCGGCGCAGCACACCTGCCCCTGGTTGAAGAAGATGCCGTTGACGATGCCCTCGACCGCCTGGTCCAGCGGCGCGTCGTCGAAGACGATGTTGGCGGCCTTGCCACCGAGCTCCAGGGTGGCCCGCGTGCGGGTGCCGGCGATGGAGCGCGCGATGGCCTTGCCGACGCCGGTCGAGCCGGTGAAGGCGATCTTGTCGATGCCCTCGTGCTCGACCAACGCCTGCCCGGTCGGGCCGGCGCCGGTGATGATGTTGACGACGCCCGGCGGCAGGTCGGCCTGCTGGCACACCTGCGCAAACAGCAGCGCGGTCAACGGTGTCGTCTCGGCCGGCTTGAGGACCACGGTGTTGCCGGTGGCCAGGGCCGGCGCGATCTTCCACGCCAGCATCAGCAGCGGGAAGTTCCACGGGATGATCTGCCCGACGACGCCCACCGGCCGCGGCGGACCCGACCCGGGAGCGGTCAGCCCGGCATACTCCAGCTTGTCGGCCCACCCGGCGTGGTAGAAGAAGTGCGCGGCGGCGCAGGGGATGTCGACGTCGCGGCTCTCCTTGATCGGCTTGCCGTTGTCGAGGGTCTCCAGCACCGCGAACTCCCGGGCCCGCTCCTGCAGAATGCGCGCGATACGGAAGAGGTACTTGCCCCGGTCCGCCCCACTCATCCGCGACCAGACCCGGCTGTATGCGGTGCGCGCGGCGGCGACGGCCCGGTCGACGTCGTCGGCGCTGGCCTCGGTGATCTCGGCGAGCACCTCCTCGGTCGCGGGGCTGATCGTCTTGAACGTGGCGCCACCGGCGGACTCGACGAACTCGCCGCCGATGAACAACCCGTAGGAGGAGGCGATGTCGACGACGGCGCGGGACTCCGGCGCCGGGGCGTAGTTGAAGGTGGGCATCACAGGTGCTTTCGGGTCGTCGTGGTCACGGCGCTCAGTCGATCGTCACGTAGTCGGGGCCGCTGTAGGCGCCAGTGGTCAGCTTGTGCCGCTGCAGCAGCAGGTCGTTGAGCAGGCTGGAGGCACCGAACCGGAACCAGGCGGGGTCGAGCCAGTCCTGCCCGGCGATCTCGTTGACGGTGACCAGGTGCTTCAGCGCGTCCTTGCTGCTGCGGATCCCCCCGGCCGGCTTGACCCCGACCATGTCGCCGGTCAGCTCCCGCCAGTCGCGCACCGCCTCCAGCATGACCAGGGTCATCGGCAGGGTGGCGGCGGGGGAGACCTTGCCCGTGGAAGTCTTGATGAATTCGGCGCCAGCCAGCATGGCCAGCCAGGAGGCGCGACGGACGTTGTCGTAGGTGACCAGCTCGCCGGTCTCCAGGATCACCTTCAGATGCGCATTCGGTCTGTCGTCGCGCCGGCAGGCCGCCTTGATCTGCACGATCTCCTCGAACACGTCCAGGTAGCGGCCGGACAGGAACGCTCCGCGGTCGATGACCATGTCGATCTCGTCGGCCCCGGCGGTCACGGCGTCCCGGGTGTCGGTGAGCTTGACCGGCATACTCGCCCGGCCGGAGGGGAACGCGGTGGCGACCGCCGCGACGTGGACCCCACTGGCCCCCAGCGCCTCCTTGGCGATGCCCACCAGGTCGTTGTAGACGCACACCGCGGCCACGCGGGGGGTGCCCGGGTCGGTGGGATCGGGTAGCAGCGCCTTGGCGCACAGCGAGCGCACCTTGCCGGGGGTGTCCGCGCCCTCGAGGGTGGTCAGGTCGACCATCGAGATCGCGGTGTCGATGGCCCAGGCCTTGGCGGTGGTCTTGATCGAGCGGGTGCCCAGCCCCGCGGCCCGTGCCTCGCAGCCGACCTGGTCGACGCCGGGCAGGCCGTGCAGGAACCGGGTCAGGTTGGCCTCGGTGACGTTGGAGCCCCCCAGGACGTCCAGCGGTGCGGTGGCGGTCGGAGAACTCACCGATCGAGTGTATCCACAGCCTTGTCGAGCCGGTCCCCATGGGACGAGCCTTGCCGTGTGGTGTCGGCGCGCTCTGCCCCCCGCTGAGGGGTCACCGCTCGCGGCGAGGCGGGCCCCGGCACGTGGCCGAAGGTCACACCTAGACTGCTGCTATGGCGGAGATCTTGGACGCGACCCCCTTCCCCGTGCCGGGTGGCAAAACGATCGATGAGCTGGTCGGCCGGGTCAGCAGCGGGCACACCAACGTCTCGGTGGCGCACATGACCGCCGAGGCGGGATGGAGCGAGCCGGGCCAGGTGCCGGAGTTCGAGGAGATCACGTATGTGATCGCCGGGTCGCTGGAAGTGCACCACGACGAGAGCAAGCTGACCGTGCCGGCCGGTCAGGCCGTGCTGGCCCGATGCCGGGAATGGGTGCGCTACGAGGCAGGTGACGAGGGTGCGGAGTACCTCGCGATCTGCGTCCCCGCCTTCGACGCGCACGCTGCGCACCGCGAGGAGTGAGGGGCGGATGACTGTGGAGACGACCGACGAGCTTGTCGCCCGACTGCCCAAGGTGGTGCTGCACGACCACCTGGACGGGGGACTTAGCCCGCGCACCGTGCTCGAGCTCGCCCATGAGCAGGGGTATGCCGAGCTGCCCGCTGATTCGGTCGACGCGCTCGCCGCGTGGTTCCGGGACAGCGCCGACTCCGGCTCCCTGGAGCGCTACCTGGAGACCTTCGCCCACACGGTCGGGGTGATGCAGACCGAGGACGCCCTACGGCGGGTGGCCAGCGAGTGTGTGCTGGACCTCGCAGAGGACGGGGTGGTCTACGCCGAGGTGCGCTACGCGCCCGAGCAACACCTGCAGCAGGGATTGGAGCTGGACCAGGTGGTGGCCGCGGTCACGGCGGGCTTCCAGGACGGGATGGCGCAGGCCGCCGAGCAGGGGCGCGAGATCACCGTCTGCTCGTTGCTGACCGCGATGCGGCACGCGGCCCGCTCCCGGGAGATCGCCGCACTCGCGGTACGGCACCGCGACGCCGGGGTGGCCGGCTTCGACATCGCCGGCGCCGAGGCCGGCTTCCCGCCCACCCGGCACCTGGATGCCTTTGAGTACCTGCGCCGGGAGAACGCCCACTTCACCATCCACGCGGGCGAGGCCTTCGGGCTGCCCAGCATCTGGGAGGCGTTGCAGTGGTGCGGCACCGAGCGGCTGGGTCACGGCGTGCGCATCGTCGACGACCTCACTCTGGACGGCCGCCCGGTCGCCGAGGTGCCGACGCCGTTCGCCCAGTGGAGCGACGAGCAGGTGGCCGCGGTCCACCTCGGCCGGCTCGCGGCATACGTGCGAGACCGTCGGATCCCGCTGGAGATGTGCCCGTCGAGCAACCTGCAGACCGGCGCCGCGCCCAGCATCGAGGCGCACCCGATCACCCTGCTGGAGCGGCTGCGCTTCCGGATCACGCTCAACACCGACAACCGGCTGATGAGCAGCACCACCATGGGCCGCGAGATGGGGCTGCTGCTGGACCACGCCGGCTGGGAGGTCGCCGACCTGCGGCGGGTGACCATCGATGCGATGAAGTCGGCGTTTCTGCCCTACCGGCACCGGCGTGACCTGATCGACCGCCTGGTGCTGCCCGGGTATGCCGCGGTGATCGGCCCCGCGACGTTGCGCTGAGGCTCGGCGCAGGATGGGCTCAGTGCAGTGGGTCGGCGCCGATGACCTTGGCGCGCAGGGCGTCCTCGCGGTCCAGTCGCAGGTCGTCGCGCCGACGCCGCTCGGCGAGCACCGTGGCCAGCACCTGTATCGGGGGAGCACCCTGCGGGGGTGGCGGTGCGACATACCCGAGCAGGTCGCCGTAGAGCCGGCTGCCGGTGGCCTCCCGAGCGGTCGGGGTGAGCGCTCCGGCGCGGCCGAGGAACTGCCGCAGCGCCACACTCAGGCCGTCGGGCAGCGTGGCGATGTCGACGCCCTGGGCCCACTCCTGCAGCAGCGGGTCGGTCTGCGGCGGGGGCGGGAGCCTGAGCCGGTGCCGGTCGCGCACGACATAGGTGCCGGCCAGGAAGTCACCGAGCCGCTTGGCCCGCTCGTTGGTGGCGGCCACGATCAGGGCGAGCGCACCAACGCTCAGCCACACCTCGACGAAGCCGACCAGGGCCCGGATGACCGCGTGCCGGAACCCGATCGGTCCGGCGTCGTCGCGCACGGTGCGCAGTCCCAGGGCGAGCTTGCCGACGGTCCGGCCGCGCAGCAGGGTCTCCTGGGCGACGTTTACGGCCACCAGGGCCAGCACGACGGTCAGGATGACCAGGGCCCGCAGCAGCGCGGCGTCGGCGCCGCTGATGATCCCGGAGAGCAGCCACAGCCCCAGCAGGCCGAGTAAAATCGCCACGATCAGGTCGAGCAGACCGGAGGTCATCCGCAGCGGCAGGCTGGCTGCGGGCAGGTCGAGCTCGACCGCCTCGGAGGTGACGAACCCCTCGCTCTCGAAGATGCCGCGGGTGGCCATGCCGACCAGCGTAGCGAGGCAACCGCCGGTCGACAGGTCCCGAGCCGCGATGTCAGCGGCGCTGGTTAGAGTTCAGGGGTGGATCTGGATGCGCTGGTCCGGCGTCGCCGGCAGGGGTGGGAGCGACTCGACGAGCTGAGCCGGCGCCGGCACCTCGACGGGGCTGAGGCCGACGAGCTGCTCGACGGCTACGCCCGCACCGCGACCGACCTGTCCCTGGTGCGCTCCAGTGCCCCGGACGCCTCGCTGGTGACCCACCTGTCGCTGTTGCTCACCCGAGCACGGCTGCGCTCGAGCCGGGCGAGGTCGTTCGGCTGGGCCAGCATCGGGGAGTTCTTCGTCGAGGACTTCCCGGCCGCGTTGTACCGGATGCGGCGTTGGTGGATCATCACCGCCCTGCTCAACGTGGCGATCGCCGCGGCCCTGGGCACCTGGCTGTTCTACAACCCGGTCGTGGAGAACACGCTGATCTCCACGGCCGAGGTGCAGCAGCTGGTCGACTCCGACTTCGAGAACTACTACTCCGAGAACCCTGCCAGCAGCTTCGCCTCCCTCGTCTGGATCAACAACTCGTGGGTGGCGGCACAGTGCATCGCCTTCGGGGTGCTCGGGCTGCCGGTGTTGTGGGTGTTGTGGCAGAACATCTCCAGCCTGGCCGTCGTGGCGTCCCTGATGCACGCGGAGGGCAAGGCGGCAGTGTTCTGGGGGCTGATCACCCCGCACGGGCTGCTGGAGCTGACGGCAATCTTCGTGGCCGCGGGGGTGGGCTTGCGGCTGTTCTGGTCCTGGGTCGACCCGGGGCCGCGGACGCGGCTGTCGTCCCTGGCTGCCGAGGGGCGCAGCGCGGCCACGGTCAGCCTGGGCCTGGTCTTCGTGCTGCTGGTCTCCGGGCTGATCGAGGCCTTCGTGACCCCGTCACCGCTGCCCACCTGGGCCCGCGTCGGCATCGGGATCCTGGCCCTGGGACTTTTCCTGACCTACGTGTTCACGCTCGGTCGGTATGCCGTGCGGCGTGGCCTGACCGGTGACGTCGACGCCTCCCAGCAGGTCGACGAGGCTCCCCTCGAGGCGTGAGTTGCGGCGCTCCGCCGCCCGCGCCTCATCGGGTCGGTGCAGAACGTGCCGAGTGTCACGGTATGCAACGTCTTGGCGGTCGGAGCCGGTGCGTACGGTGACACTCGGCACCGACTGCACCACGCGTATGCCGAAGGCAGAGCGGACGGGCAACGGGCACCAGTGAGTGGTGGCTACAGCAGGCCGCGGGCCTTCAGTGCCAGGTAGTGGTCCGCGAGTCGCGGCGGCAGCTCCTCGGGCGAGGCCTCGATGACATGCACGCCAAGCCGTCCGAGCGCCTGGGCGGTGCGGTCCCGCAGCGACCGGGTGCGCTCGGCGGCAGCAGCGCCGTAGACGCTTTCCAGGTCGGACAGGTCCTGGGTCATCTCCGCCAGCACCGGGTCGGCGACCGAGGCCAGCACGACCTGGTGGTGCGCGGTCAGCGCGGGCAGCACCGGCAGCAGCCCCTGCTCGATGGCGGCGGGGTCCAGCGCGGTGAACAGCACGACCAGGGCCTTGCGCCGCGTGGTGCCGTTGACCGTCCCGGCCAGCAGCTGCCAGTCGGCCTCCACCAGCACCGGCTGGATCGGTGCCATCACCGTCACCAGGCTGTTGAGCAGCCCGGTGCGGTTGGTCTCTGGGCGCACCTGCCCGCGCAGCCGGCGGTCGCCGGCGATCAGGTCGACCTTGTCACCGGCCCGGGAGGCCAGGGCCGCCAGCAGCAGCGCCGCGTCCATCGCGGCGTCCAGCCGCGGCTCGTCGCCCACTCGGGCGGCGCTGGTGCGCGAGGAGTCCAGCACCAGGACGACCCGACGGTCGCGCTCGGGCTGCCAGGTGCGCACCACGACGTGCTGCCGCCGGGCGGTGGCGCGCCAGTCGATGCTGCGTACGTCGTCGCCCTCGACGTAGTCGCGCAGCGAGTCGAACTCCGTACCCTGCCCTCGTGTGCGCACCGCCGAGCGTCCGTCCAGCTGGCGCAGCCGGGCCAGCCGGCTCGGCAGGTGCTGCCGCGAGCGGAACGGCGGCAGCGCCCGCACCACCGCCGGCACCCGGTGGGTGACCTGCCGGGCGGCCAGCTGCAGCGGCCCGTGGCTGCGCACGGTCACCCGGTCGGTATGCCGGTCCCCGCGCCGGGTGGGCAGCAGGGTCGTGGTCAGCCGTCGCCGCTCGCCGCCGGGCAGCCGGAGGGTATGCCGTGCGCGGCCGGCGCCGGCCGAGGGCACCCAGGCGTCGCGCAGCTCGCCGGTCAGGGTCCGCCGCCCCGGGTTGCGCACCAGCAGCGTGGTGGACGTCGGCTCGCCGGTGCGCACCTGGGTCAGCACCGTGCCGTCGTCCTGCCGGTGCGCCGACTCCCCGGCCTGCCGGGACAGCCGCAGCTGCCGGGGTGAGGGTGCCAGCAGTACGTCGACCGCGACCAGGGCCGCGCACAGCAGCAGCCACCACCACACGGTGCCACCTGAGGGCCAGATCGCCACCGGGACCAGCCCGAGCAGGACCAGCAGCACCACCGGCCAGCGCAACGCCATACCCGAGCCTGCCCTCAGCGGGGGACGGGCACGGAGTTGAGGGCGCTGTCCAGCACGGCACCCACCGAGACACCCTCCAGCTCGGCCTCGGCGCGCAGCGACACCCGGTGCGCGAGCGTGGCCGGCGCGAGCGCCTTGACGTCGTCGGGGGTGACGAAGGTCCGGCCGGACAACCACGCCCAGGCCCGGGCGGTGCTCAGCAGAGCCGTCGCACCACGTGGGCTGACCCCGAGCTGCAGCGACGGCGAGCTGCGGGTGGCCCGGGCGATGTCGACGATGTAGCCCATCACCTCGGGGCTCGCCTGCACGGTGCGCACCGCCCGCGCCCCCGCAGCGATGTCGGCCGCCCCCGCGACCCGGCTCACCCCTGCCCCGGCGAGGTCACGGGGATCGAAGCCGCTGGCGTGCCGTCGCAGCACCTCCACCTCGTCGGTCCGCGGCGGCACCGACAGGATCAGCTTGAGCAGGAACCGGTCCAGCTGGGCCTCGGGCAGTGGGTAGGTGCCTTCGTACTCCACCGGGTTCTGCGTCGCGGCGACCAGGAACGGCTCGGGCAGCGGCCGCGGCGTGCCGTCGACGCTGACCTGGCGCTCCTCCATGGCCTCCAGCAGCGACGACTGGGTCTTCGGCGGGGTCCGGTTGATCTCATCCGCGAGCAGCAGGTTGGTGAACACCGGGCCGGGGCGGAACTCGAAGTCGCTGGCCCGGCTGTCGTAGACCAGCGAGCCGGTGATGTCGCCGGGCATCAGGTCGGGGGTGAACTGCACCCGGGTGGTCGAGATGTCCAGAGCGGTGGCCAGGCTGCGCACCAACAACGTCTTGGCCACGCCCGGCACCCCCTCGAGCAGCACGTGCCCGCGAGCCAGCAGCCCCACCATCATCCCGGTGACGGCCGCGTCCTGACCGACCACCGCCTTGCCGACCTCGGCCCGGACCCGGCGCAGGGCATCGCGGGCCTGCTCCGCATCGGGTATGTCGTGCGCCGGCTCGTCGTGCAGGTTCGGGTGTTCTTCGGGGGCCGTGCTCATCGGGAGGTGTTCCCTTCGTCGAGGGATCGCAGCTCGCGTGCGATCCGCACCAGTGTCTGGTCATCGGGGGCGGTGGGGTCGGTGAGCAGCCGGGAGATCTCGGCGGCCGGCCGGTCCGTGGCGGCGCTGACCGCGGTCACCAGGGCGTCCGGCTCGGTCGTGGGGCCGAGGGCAAGGCGGGTGGCCCAGCGGCGGCGGGCAGCCAGCTGCAGCACAGCCAGGGCGCGGCGGCGGTCCTGCGCCGACGGGTAGAGCTGGGCCCGGCTCTGCGTGGTCTCGATGGAGCGGACCACCACCGGCAGTGGCTCGGTGACCACTGGTCCGAGCCGGCGGCCGCGGACCAGGGCAAGCGCGCCGAGGGCAAGCACCGCGAGGGCTGCGGAGGGCACTACGGCGTCGGGAAGGACGTCGGTCAGCGATCGGGGGCTGCCGATCCCGACGTCGGACGGGACGGGGACATACCAGACCAGCCGGGCACTATCGGCCCCGAGCAACCGCAGCCAGGTCGCGGCGTTGGCGGCGTCGGCGACCTGGTCGTTGCGCAGCGACGGCCCGATGCCCAGCAGGGTGGTACGCGGCCGGTCGGAGGTCTCGGGGAGCACGACGACGTGCCCGGCCTGGGAGCCGCCGGCGTTGTAGCCGGCCGAGGGCGGCAGGCAGATCTGCGCGGACGTGTCGCCTTCGGTCACCGCGATCAGGGTGTCGGCGCCGACGACCCGGTCGCCGTCGCGCCACAGGTCGAGGTCGCAGTCCGGCGCGAGCGTGGCGCCGTTGCCGAAGCCCGATGCGCTGACCGGCAGGTCGAGGATCTCGCCGACGTCGCCGGTCGGGTCCAGCACCAGCAGGCCCGCGGCCTCCCGGGTCTCCCGGACGACGTCGCGACCCGAGTCAGCCGACAGGTATGCCGTGCCGCCGACCAGCACCGTCGCGCCGTCCGTGCTGGTGGCGCGCAGGGCAGACAGGCCACGGACCACCTCGACCTCGACGCCCTGGTCGGCGAGCACGCGGGCCACCGCCTGCGCACCGTTGGCGTCGGGGTTGTCCGGGTCCAGGGGGGCGCCCTGCCGTGCGGTCAGTCCGCTGACGACGGCGGACAGGACCACGAACCCGAGGACGACGGCGGTCCAGGTGAGCCACCGGCGGTGGCTGCGCCGTGGCGCGGCGGTCGTGGACCCCTCGGCGCCGGAGGTGTCGGAGCTGCCGTCCGGGCTCGGGGAGATCCCCGTGTCCGGGCTGACGGCGGTGCTCACGTCAGGGCGTCCGCATACGGCCGGGTCTTGCTCAGGGTCCGGTCGAGGTCGCGGACTCCGGTGGCCTGCTGCTGGGTGCTCGAGCCCTCGCCGTAGCGGACCAGGTCGAACGCGTCGGCGGCGCCGGCCAGCTGCACCTGCTGAGCGGGGAAGCACCGGCCCAGGTCGCGACCGACCTCGTGCGCCGTGAGCGCCGCAGCGTGGTCGAGCAGGGTCCGCTCGACGCCGTCAGCAGCGAGGGCGCGGTAGGAGTCCAGCAGCACGGTGTCCCAGTCGCCGGTCTGGGCGGCCCGGTCGGCACGGGACCGGTAGTCCGCGGCGGTCAGCGTCGGGTCCTCCAGCACCGCCCCGGTCCGGCCCTGCGTCAACACGCTGCCCCGGCGGCGGCCGCGGACGGCGAAGAACGTCACCAGGGCGACCACCACCAGGACAGCCAGCACCAGCACCCATCCCAGGGACTGCGAGCCCGGGATCAGCGAGAAGATGTCGTCCAGGCGGGCCAGCAGCCAGTCGATCAGCCGGTTGACCAACGGCTCGGCGCGGTTGTAGTCCGGCCCGGACAGCTCTCGTTCCAGCAGCTCCCGGGCCTGGTCGCGGTCGGGATCCAGCAGGGCCAGGGTCACGGACGGCTCACTGCCGACCGCGCTCGGCCGCCCGCTGCTGGGCGGCACGCTGCATACTCAGATCCAGACCTTCCCGGCGGATCCGCTGGTCGAGGTAGAGCAGGGCGATGACCCCGGCGGTGAACGGGGTCACGACCACGCCGGTGAGGAACTGCGACAGGTGCTGCACGAGCACCGTCGCGGTGAGCGCGACCGAGGTGTCCGGCGTGGCGCTGCCGACCACCGCGAGCAGGATCGCCTGCAACGGCGCGGCCACGATCGTCGCGAAGATCTGCGCCACCAGGGCAGCGAGCAGGTAGATGCCGAAGATCCGCCACCACTGCGACCCCTTGGTCAGCGTCCACGAGCGGCGGATGCCCTGGATCGGTCCGGCGCGCTCGAGCACGACCGGGGCAGGCGAGAGCATCAGCCGGATGCCCACCCAGACCAGCAGCACGACCATGCCCAGCACGCCGAGCACGATGACCGTGCCCCCGCCGACGCCGCCGATGGCCGCGCCGACGCCGACCAGGATCGCTGCCGGGACACTGGCCAGCACGATCACGAGCGTGGTCAGCAGGGTCACCCCGATCAGGGCCAGCAACCGGCCCCGGACCTGACGCCAGGTCTGCCCGAGGCTGACCTTGTCGCCCAGGGCCGCCTCGCTGACCACGAAGATGACGAAACCGGACAGCGCCAGGCTGGCCAGGCCGGACAGGAGTGTGGGCAGGACCAGGCCGACGATCGAGACGTCCTCGAAGGACAGTGAGCTCAGCTGCTGAAGGCCCAGGCTGAGCAGCAGCGAGGGGACCAGGACCACACCGAGCACGATGACCGCCATGCCCAGCGTCGCCTCGGGGTTGCGGCGCATGGTGACCAGGGCGCCCCCGAAGATATCGGACAGGTTGAGCGGCCCGAGCGGGATGATCCCCGGTCGGTGCATCCGGGAGATCTGCTCGGGGGAGAGCTGCTGCCAGCCCGGGGGCGGCGCCCCTTGGCCAGGTGGTGGGTATTGGCCCGGGGGCGGCTGCTGGTACTGACCGGGCTGCTGGTACTGAGGCGGTGGTGATGGAGGTCCGCCGGTCTCCCCAGCGGGTCGGCCGGGGGCAGCCCACTCCCGGTCGGGCGGTGAGTCGCTCATCGTCATCCCCTCCCTGCGCTGGTCCGGTCCAGGCTCCGCGCTCGCTCCTCGGCGAGCGACGCCGTCATCGGGACGGCCCCCAACGCCTGTTGTGCCTGCACGATACCTGCCTGGGTCCGGCGCAGCCGATGCCCGCGGCGCCACAGCGTGCCCAGTCCTTTGCGGTGTTCCCGGACGTCGCGGACCAGGCGTCGCGCGAAGGTCACCCAGGGGCGGCCGCGGATGCACCAGGCGGCGGCCAGCAGTCCGCACCGGCGCAGGTCTTCGATGAGGTGCGCGGCGAAGATGCCCTCGGCCACGATGACGGACGCCTCGCCCGCCTGGACGACTCTGCTCCCGCTCGTCGTCGAGGTCGGGATGTCGTAGACGGGCACCTGGACGGCGCCGTCGGAGCACAGGGTATGCAGTGCCTGCCGGGCCGCTGCCTGGTCCCAGGTGCGCACGTCGTCCCAGTCGGTGGGCTCGCCGGAGGGTCCCGGGAGCCGCGGGTCGCCGGCCTCGAGATAGAAGTCGTCGAGCTCGAGCACGGGCCAGCCGTGCCGCTGCGCCAGCCGCTGGGCCAGCCGGGACTTGCCGGCGCCGCTGGGTCCGGCGAGCACCAGCACCGAGCGGGTGCCGCGGGCCGGTGGTGGCGCAGTCACGGTCGGGCAGTCTAACCGTCGGCGCCGCTTAGACTGGCGTGCCATGAGCGAGCCCGAGGACGACGAGCGGCGCGCCACGGCCGGGGCGATGCTCGGGATCTATCGCACGCTGCCCTCGCGCATCGTGGGCTGGGCCATGGTGGGTGGTGCCATGGTGTTCGGCTTCGCGGTGATCCGCACCGAGGTGCAGCTCGGCCGCTCGGTGCTGTTGCCGGTCGCTGTCGTACTGAGCCTGGTCAGCGTGGTTTGGGCGGTGCTGCTACGCCCGCACGTGGAGCTGCGGGCCGACGGGGTGACCAACCACAACGTCCTCACGGACGCCGAGGTGCCGTTCAGCCGCCTCGCGGAGGTCGGTCATCAGTGGGCGCTGGAGCTGGTTGACACCAGCGGGCGACGGCACAGCTCGTGGGCGGTGCCCAAGCAGCGGGAGTTCTCGGCCCGGCGTCGCTCCGACGACTTCGCCGAGACGACCAGCCGACGCCGCGGACGCCCGGGCACCACCGCGATGGTGGTGGCCGACGACGTCGAACGGGCCTGGCAGCGGTGGAAGCACAGCGGCGGCCGGGTCGAGACGGACACCCCCGTCACCCGACAGTGGGCCTGGGCCTCGGTCGTCCCCTTGCTGGGCTCGCTCGCACTCCTCGCGGTCGCTGTGCTGCTCGAGGCCTGAGCGAGCATCGCCTGAGACGCACAACATCGCTCTACAGCGCGATGTCGTGCGCGTTGGGCGACCGTCTGGGTGCTGGGCGACTGTCTGCACACTCGGCGATGTTCTGCGCGTTGGGCAACCGTCGAGGCTCCGGCGCAATCAGTTCGTGCGGGTCAGGTCCTCCATCGCGACGCGCACTGCGGCCAGCCGCCGGTCCGCCTCCTGCCGCGAGGCGCCCAGCGGCTGCACCTCACTGACCGGCACGATCGCCTCCAGATAGACCTTGAGCTTGGGCTCGGTGCCGCTGGGCCGCACGATCACCCGGGTGTCGTCGGCCAGCAGGTAGCGCAGCCCCTCGGTCGGTGGCAGATCGGCGGAGCCCTGCGCCAGGTCGTCCAACCGCTCCACGGCCACCCCCGCGATCTCCTCCACCTGCTCGGCGCGCAGCCGCTGCAGCACCGCCCCGATCCGTGACAGGTCCTGCACCCGCACCGAGAACGCGTCGGTCGCGTGCACACCGTGCCGGAGCGCCAGGTCGTCGAGCACGTCCCACAGGCTTCGCCCCTCGGCGCGGGTCGTCGCGATCAGCTCGGACATCAGCAGGGCCGCGCTCACTCCGTCCTTGTCCGGCACCCGGGCCGGGTCGACGCAGTAGCCCAGCGCCTCCTCATATCCGTAGGCCAGCCCCGGCACCCGGCCGATCCACTTGAACCCGGTGAGCGTCTCGGCGCTGGGCAGCCCGGCGTCCTCGGCCATCGCCGCGAGCAGGCGGGAGGAGACGATCGAGCGCGCCAGCACGGTGCGCGACGAGCCAGGGTCCAGCCCACGCCGCAGCAGGTGGTGGGCCAGCAGCGCGCCGACCTCGTCACCGCGCAGCATCTGCCACCCGCGGGGGCCGTCGACCGCGACGGCGCACCGGTCAGCGTCGGGGTCGTTGGCGATCACCGCATCCGGGTGCACGATGTCGGCCAAGGCGAGGGCCGCGTCGATGGCCCCCGGCTCCTCGGGGTTGGGGAAGCCGACGGTGGGGAAGTCCGGGTCCGGTGTCTCCTGCTCGGCGACCGGCTCCGGCGCGGGATAGCCGGCGCGTTCGAAGGCGCGGCGGATTACCTGTGCCCCGACCCCGTGCAACGCGGTGTGCACCAGCGACACCTCACGCGGGGAGTCGGGGGAGACGACGGCGGCCACGCCGTCCAGGTAGGCCTCCAGCACGTCCTCGCCCAGCCGCGTCCAGCCCTCTTCGGCGCGGGGGACCGCGCCCACGGACGGCACGGCCTCAATGTGTGCCGCGATCTGCGCGTCGGCCGGGGGCACGATCTGCGAGCCGTCGCCGAGATAGACCTTGTAGCCGTTGTCCTGCGGCGGGTTGTGGCTCGCGGTGACCATCACTGCGGCGTCGGCGCCCAGGTGCCCGATGGCGAACGCGAGCACCGGAGTGGGTAGCGGCTCGGGCAGCAACAGCGCCCGCCCGCCGGCCGCGGTGACCACGGCGGCGGTGTCGCGGGCGAAGTCCGCGGAGCGGTGCCGGGCGTCGAAGCCGATGACCACGGTCGGCTCCGGTCCGACGTGCTCCAGCAGGTATGCCGTCAGCCCGGCGGCGGCGCGGATCACCACGGCGCGGTTCATCCGGTGCGGGCCGGCGCCCATTTCGCCGCGCAGCCCGGCCGTGCCGAACTCCAGCGGTCCGCTGAACCGGTCGGCCAGGTCAGCGGTGTCTCCGGACCCCTCGGCTGCCTCGATCACTGCGGTGAGCTCGTCGCGGGTGACGGCGTCGGGGTCGTCGGCCAGCCAGGCACGAGCCTGCGCCAGCAGGGCGTCGTCGCTCTCGATGCTCGGCGCCAGACCGGAGACCTGCAGGCCCCCGCTCACAGGCGTCCCACGATCTGCGCCAGCAGCCGTCCGCACCGGTCGGCTGCGGCCCGGCCGGCCTCCAAGACCTCCTCGTGCGACAACGGGGCTGGGCTGATGCCGGCCGCGGCGTTGGTGACCAGGGAGATGCCCAGCACCTCCATCCCCAGGGCATGCGCCGCGATCGCCTCCAGGGTGGTCGACATGCCGACCAGGTCGGCGCCCAGCACCTTGACCATGCTCACCTCGGCCGGGGTCTCGTAGTGCGGGCCGCGGAACTGCGCGTAGACCCCCTCGGGCAGGTCGGGGTCGACCTCGTGCGCCAGCTCGCGCAACCGGGGGGTGTAGAGATCGGTGAGGTCCACGAAGGTCGCGCCCACCAGTGGTGAGGCCGCGGTGAGGTTGAGGTGGTCGCGGATCAGCACCGGGGTGCCTGGCGCCCACTCCGGCCGCAGCCCCCCGCAGCCGTTGGTCAGTACCATCGTCGAGCATCCGGCCGCCGCGGCGGTGCGGACGGCGTGCACGACGGAGCGCACACCGCGGCCCTCGTAGTAGTGGGTGCGGGTGCCGAACACGAGGGCCCGACGCTCGGAGTTTGCGATGTGCACCGATCGAATGGTGCCGCTGTGCCCCTCCACGGCAGCCTTGGCGAAGCCCGGGACCTCGGTGTTGTCGATGCTGCTCAGGGTCTCGCCGAGCAGGTCCGCGGTCGGCCCCCAGCCGCTGCCCAGGACCAGGGCGACGTCGTGGCTCGGCAGGCCGGTGCGCTCGGCGATCACCGAGGCGGCGCCGCGGGCCACGTCCATCGGGTCGGTCTCGGGGTCGGCCAGGTCCGGTGTGGGTGTGGCAGTCACCTGCGCACCCTAGCGATGGTTGGATGGGGGCGTGACCTCAGCCCAGACGCACGTGGTGATCATCGGCAGCGGACCCGGCGGCTACGAGGCCGCCCTCGGGGCAGCTCAGCTGGGAGCGCAGGTCACGTTGGTGGAGCGGCAGGGCATCGGCGGCGCCGCCGTGCTCACCGACTGTGTGCCCAGCAAGGCCCTGATCGCCACCGCCGACTTCATGGACCGCTTCACCGCCGCCACCACGATCGGCGTCGGGTTCGAGGGCGCCGCCGGCGACCAGGGGGTCACCGCCCGGCTGCCGGACATCAACGGCCGGATCATGGCTCTGGCCGGGCAGCAGAGCGCAGACATCGGGGAGCGGCTGGAGTCCTCGGGGGTCGAGGTGATGCAGGGTGCCGGACGGGTGGCCGAGCGGGGGGTGGTCGAGGTCGTGCAGCAGGGCGGTGAGGTCACCCGACTGCCGGCCGACGTCATCCTCATCGCCACCGGAGCCCGTCCCCGAGTGCTGGACAGCGCCGTCCCCGACGGTGAGCGGATCCTGACCTGGCAGCAGATCTACGACCTCAGCGAGCTGCCCGAGCACCTGATCGTGATCGGATCGGGGGTCACCGGTGCCGAGCTGGCCCACGCCTACCTGGGCCTGGGCTGCCAGGTGACCCTGGTCTCCTCCCGCGAGCAGGTGCTGCCCGGCAAGGACGCCGACGCGGCCACCGTGCTGGAGGACGTCTTCAAGCGGCGGGGGATGAATGTGCTGGGCCGCTCCCGCGCCCAGGGGGTATGCCTGGACGGCGACGGCGTGGTCGTCACCCTGACCGACGGCCGGGAGGTGCCGGGTTCGCATGCCCTGCTGGCGGTCGGCTCGATCCCGAACACGGCCGACCTCGGCCTGCGCGAGGTCGGGGTGGATCTCGCCGACTCCGGCCACGTCAACGTCGACCGGGTGTCGCGCACCAACGTGCCCGGGATCTACGCCGCCGGAGACTGCACCGGGGTGCTGCCACTGGCCTCGGTGGCGGCGATGCAGGGCAGGATCGCCATCGCGCACTCGCTCGGCGACGCGGTCGCGCCCCTGTCGTTGGGCCGGGTCAGCTCCAACATCTTCACCGACCCTGAGATCGCCACGGTCGGCATCGACCAAGCCGACATCGACGAGGGCCGCATCGACGCGCGCACCGTCGTGCTGCCGCTGACCAAGAACCCCCGGGCCAAGATGCAGAACGTCAAGGACGGCTTCGTCAAGCTCTTCGCCCGCCGCGGCAGCGACACCATCCTTGGCGGAGTGGTCGTGTCCCCTCGGGCCAGCGAGCTGATCTTCCCGATCGCCCTCGCCGTGTCCGCCCGCCTCAACGTCGACCAGTTCGCGGCGACCTCCACGGTCTATCCCTCGATGTCGGGGTCGATCGCCGAGGCGGCCCGGCAGCTGCACTCGGTCGCCGAGTAAGAACCAACCCACTCTCGGGGGCCGCCCGAGGCGTCGCGGGTCACGGGGTCGAACGAGGGAGCTCGGGTCAGGCTTCCGAGCGCTCGGCGGCGCTGCGCAGGATGCAGAACTCGTTGCCCTCGGGGTCGGCTAGCACGACCCACCCCGTGCCGGGGCCGTCCTTCCCACGGCGGTCGGCGACCTCGACCGCCCCGTGCTCGATCAACCGCTCGAGCTCGTCCTCGCGCCGGCCCTGGACCGGCTCCAGGTCGAGGTGCAGCCGGTTCTTGACCGCCTTGGGCTCCGGGACCTCGATGAACAGCAACCTGTGCGACCCGTCGCGGCACAGGATCATGCACTCCTCGTGACCGGGCTCGTTGGGGTCGTCCTCGACATCGACGTAGTCCAGGACCCCCTTCCACCACTGCGACAGCTCGTAGGCGTTGGCGCAGTCGATGGACGTGTGCGAGATGCGTGAGGTCATCGCCACAGTCTGCCGAGCTGGTCTGTCCGGGTCGACCGATTTCCTCACGAGTCGCTTTCACGAGGATGGCTCAGGTGTCGGCCTCGAGCACTCCGAGATCGCGCACTGCATAACGGTGGTGCTCGGCCTCCTCTCGCAAAACCACCGAGAGGCAGCGGCGCACGACGTACTGCCCATCCGGGTAGGCCTCCGCAGGCTTGCGACCGCATACCCGATGGAGCTCGGCCAGCCTGAGCTCCCTGACGACACGCCTCATCGTGGCCATGCGGGCGAGGCGGGGACCGAGCACATCGTCCAGCGTCGGGGTGGCATCGGGGATGAGCCCGAGCTTCGCCATGGCGTCGGGTGGCATCCCGCCGGCAGGCAAACCCCACGGGTGGTAGGGCGCTTCCTCCTCGAGCACGGCATTGCCGAGCCAGGCGTCGCCGGCCAACAACAGGTGTCGTTGGGTCTCGCCGAACGACCACTCGCCGTTGACCTGTTCGTGCAGCTCGGCCTCGGGCAACAGTCTGGCGCGCTGGAGCGTCGCTTCCCAGAGCACCTCGACGGCGCCCCAAGCAGTCCGGAAGTCCTCGGCGGACGTTCCCCCGACTATGCCCCTGGGTCAGTGCGACGTCCGCCTGCGGTGTTGCTGGGGCGGGAGGTCGCCTGAGGCGGTAGGCATCGGCGCTGTGTTCGACACCACGATAGTCACGAAGTCGGTGATTCGATAGATGATCCGGAAGTCTCCGCGGCGGGCGGTGCGGAGTCCGGACAGCTCGAATCGAAGCGCCTTTCCGACGCGGTGCGGGTTTCTGGCCAACGGGCCGAAGATGGACTCCACCGCTGCCGTCCCCACCTTCTCCGGCAGCTTGCTCATGGCTCGGCGAGCTGTAGCCGACCACGCCGCGTCGAACGGCTCGGAACTCACGCCCGCAGCAGCCTCAGGGCCTGCTCCTTGGTGAGTACCTCGGCCGGCGCAGCGCGGCCTGGACGACGGAGCCCGGCCCGGGCGTCATGGGAGCGTCCTGAGGGGTGTCAGTCGGTGAGCTCGCAGATCACGGCGCCGTTGGTCACCGTCTTGCCGATCGCGGCCTGCAGGCCGGTGACCGTGCCCGACTTGTGTGCCTTGATCGGCTGCTCCATCTTCATCGCCTCGATGACCACGATCGCGTCACCCTCGGCGACCTGCTGACCCTCCTCCACCGTGACCTTGACGACGGTGCCCTGCATGGGGGCGGTGACGGCGTCGCCGGAGACGGCCGCGCCGCCGGAGCCGCCGCGGGTGCGCTTGGGCGCCTTCTTGCGGGCGCCCCCGCCACCTCCGCCGCCCATCGACATACCCGCGGGCAGCGAGACCTCGAGCCGCTTGCCGTCGACCTCGACCACGAGGGACTGGCGCTCCTCCGGCTCGGCGTCGGCGTCGGCGGTGGGGCCGGAGTAGGGCTCGATGGTGTTGTCGAACTCGGTCTCGATCCAGCGCGTGTGCACCGAGAACGGCTCGTCCGGGTCCGCCGGGGCGAAGGCCGGGTCGCGGACCACGACCCGGTGGAAGGTGAGGGCGGTCGGCATTCCCTCCACCACGAACTCATCGAGCGCCCGCCGGGCGCGCTGCAGGGCCTGCTGCCGGTCGCGGCCGGTGACGATGAGCTTGGCCAGCATCGAGTCGAAGGCTCCGGAGATCACATCGCCGGCCTCGACGCCGGAGTCGAGTCGCACTCCCGGGCCGCTGGGCACCCGGTACGTCAGCACGGAGCCGGGGGCCGGCAGGAAGTCTCGCCCGGGGTCTTCGCCGTTGATCCGGAACTCGATGCTGTGACCGCGCGGGGGCGGGTTTTCGTAGCCCAGCTCCTCGCCGTCGGCGATGCGGAACTGCTCGCGGACCAGGTCGATGCCGGTGACCTCCTCGGTGACCGGGTGCTCCACCTGCAGACGGGTGTTGACCTCGAGGAAGGAGATCGTGCCGTCCTGGCCGACCAGGAACTCGCACGTGCCTGCCCCGACGTATCCGGCCTGACTCAGGATGGCCTGCGAGGCGCGGACCAGCTCGGCGTTCTGCTCGTCGCTCAGGAATGGGGCTGGGGCTTCCTCGACCAGCTTCTGGTGCCGGCGCTGCAGCGAGCAGTCGCGGGTGGAGACGACGACGACGTGGCCATGCTGGTCCGCCAGGCACTGGGTCTCGACGTGCCGTGGCTTGTCGAGGTAGCGCTCGACGAAGCACTCGCCGCGCCCGAAGGCGGCGACCGCCTCGCGGACCGCGGAGTCGAACATGTCGGGGATCTCCTCGACCGAGCGGGCGACCTTGAGGCCGCGACCGCCGCCGCCGTAGGCCGCCTTGATGGCCACCGGCAGCCCGTGCTCCTGCGCGAAGGCGACGACCTCCTCGGACCCCTCCACAGGATCGCTGGTGCCGGGGACGAGGGGGGCGTCGGCGGCCTGGGCGATGTGCCGCGCCTTGACCTTGTCGCCGAGGGAGTCGATGGCGTGCGGCGGAGGACCGACCCAGGTCAGCCCGGCGTCCATGACCGCCTGGGCGAACGAGGCGTTCTCGGACAGGAAGCCGTAGCCGGGGTGAACGGCATCGGCGCCACTCTTGCGGGCCACGTCCAGAAGCTTGTCCTGGTCGAGGTAGGAGTCGGCGGCGGTGCTACCCCCGAGGGTATGCGCCTCGTCGGCGATCTTGACGTGCGGCGCGTCACGATCGGGTTCGGCATACACCGCGACCGAGGCCAGTCCGGCGTCCTGACAGGCTCGGGCGACCCGCACCGCGATCTCGCCGCGGTTGGCAATGAGGACCTTGCTGATCGGCATGACCGTCACCCTAGTGGGACGGTCAGTCCAGTACGTCCAAGTCTGCCTGACAGCGCTTCTCCAGCTCGTCCAGCTCGCGCAGCGACTGCTCGATGTCGGTGCGGCGATGCTCCAGGTCGGCCCGGCGATCACCGATCTGGCCGAGCAGGTAGCGCAGCTGACCCGCCTCGCCGGGCTGGTCGTCATACATGTCGATGATCGTGCCGATCTCCTCCAGCGGGAAGCCGAGTCGGCGACCGCGCAGGATCAGCGCCAGCCGGGTGTGCTCCCGGCGGTGGTAGAGCCGGCGCGACCCGTGCGGGCCGACCCGCTCCGGCGTGAGCAGACCGATCTGCTCGTAGTGTCGCAGGGCACGGTGGGTGACCCCGAACTCTTCGGCGAGCTCAGCGATGGTCCAGACGGTGGTGCTGGCGTGCGGCATACCACGAATGGTGCGTGCTCTTGACGCGGAGGTCAAGCGTAGTTTACGTTAACGTCAAGATATATCGTCTGTATGAGGAGGTCGGCCGGCCGTGTTCGAGCTCAGCAAGGACCACGAGGACTTCCGCGGTTTGGTGCGCGACTTCGCGCAGGGCGAGATCGCCCCGCACGTGGCCGAGTGGGACGCCGCGGCGCACTTCCCGGCCGAGCTGGTGCCCAAGATGGGCGAGCTGGGACTGTTCGGGCTCAACGCGCCGGAGGAGTACGGCGGCGCAGGTCTGGATGAGGGCGGCTTCACCTACCTGTGCCTGGCCATCGAGGAGCTGGGGCGGGTGGACCAGTCGATCGGCATCACCCTGTCGGCCGGCGTGGGCCTGGGCATCAACCCGATCCTGACCTACGGCTCGGCGCAGCAGAAGGAGCGCTTCCTGCCCGACCTGATCGCCGGGCGCGCCCTGGCCGGCTTCGGGCTCACCGAGCCGGGCGCCGGCTCGGATGCCGGTGCCACCCGCACGCGCGCCAGCCTGGCCGACGGGCAGTGGACGATCACGGGATCCAAGGCCTTCATCACCAACTCGGGCACCGACCTCACCTCGGTCGTGACGGTCACCGCCCGCACCGGCGAGACCGCCGAGGGCAAGCCCGAGCTCAGCGCGATCATGGTGCCCGCGGGGACTCCCGGGATGGTCGTGGAGCCGGCCTACCGCAAGCTCGGCTGGCACATCAGCGACACCCACGGGCTGACCTTTGAGGGCGCCCAGGTGCCCGAGGACCACCTGCTGGGGGCGCGCGGCTCGGGGTTCAAACAGTTCCTGAAGACCCTCGACGACGGCCGGATCGCCATCTCGGCGCTGGCACTGGGGTGTGCGCAGCGGATGCTGGAGGAGGCCACCACCTACGCCGGTGAGCGGATCGCCTTCGGCCGCCCGATCGGGGTCAACCAGGGCGTGTCCTTCCAGATCGCCGACCTGGCCGTGATGGTCGAGGCGGCGCGGATGCTGACCTACCGGGCAGCGTGGCTCAAGGACGAGCAGGAGGCCGGTCGCCGCGGCAGTGCCGAGGTCAAGCAGGCCGCGGCCATCGCCAAGCTCTACTCGACCGAGGCGGCGATGTCCTCGACCCGGATCGCCACCCAGGTCTTCGGCGGCAACGGCTTCATGGAGGAGTACCCCGTCGCCCGGTTCTATCGCGACGCCAAGATCCTGGAGATCGGCGAGGGCACCTCGGAGGTGCAGCGGATGCTGATCGCCCGCGGGCTCGGGCTGCCGGCCTGAGCTCGCGGCGACACGACGGCCGGGCTGGCACGATGAGCAGCATGACGAGTGGCGACCCCGATCGGCACGTGGGCGACCTCCCGGTGAGCGACCCTCCGGTGGGGGATCCGCGCGTCGCCGACCTGCGTGACCGGCTGGACACGGCATACCGGGCCTCGGCCGAGCCGACCGAGGCGGGACGGGCCAAGCTGGCGAGTCAGGGCAAGCTCTACGTCCGCGACCGCATCGACCTGCTCTGTGACGGGGGCAGCTTCGTCGAGGACGGCCGCTACGCCAACGCGACGGCCCCCGGGCTGCCGGCCGACGGGGTGGTCACCGGGCGGGGTGAGGTGGACGGGCGACCGGTCATCGTGGTCGCCAACGACCCGACCGTGAAGGCCGGCTCGTGGGGTGCGCGCACCGTGGAGAAGATCATCCGGGCCACCGAGGCGGCGCTGCGCGAGGAGCTGCCGGTCTTCTGGTTCGTCGACTCCGCGGGTGCTCGGATCACCGACCAGGTGCAGCTGTTTCCGGGTCGGCGCGGCGCGGGGCGGATCTTCCACAACCAGGTGGCGCTGTCGGGCAAGGTGCCGCAGATCTGCTGCCTGTTCGGGCCTTCCGCGGCCGGCGGTGCCTACATCCCGAGCTTCTGCGACCTGATCATCATGGTCGAGGGCAACGCCTCGATGTATCTCGGCAGCCCCCGGATGGCCGAGATGGTCGTCGGCGAGCACGTCTCGCTGGAGGAGATGGGCGGTGCCCGGATGCACTGCACCGTCTCCGGTGTGGGTGACCTGCTGGCCGGTGACGACACCGAGGCGATCGAGCTGGCGCGGCTGTACTTCTCCTACCTGCCCGACAGCTGGCACTCGCCCACCCCGAGGTATGCCGAGGAGGAGCCCTCCGTACCGCTGACCCGGGACGTCGTGCCCGAGTCGGAGTCGGTGCCCTTCGACGTGCACGAGGTGATCGACGGACTCGTCGACGACGACTCCTTCTTCGAGGTCAAGCCGCTGTTCGCGGCCGAACTCGTCGTCGGGTTCGCCCGGATGGCGGGGGAGAGCGTCGGCATCGTGGCCAACAACTCGGCGGTCAAGGGCGGAGTGCTGTTCACTGACTCGGCCGACAAGGCGACCCGCTTCATCTGGACCTGCGACGCCTATGGCATCCCGCTGATCTACCTCGCGGATGTGCCCGGCTTCATGATCGGCTCGGAGGTCGAGCGCGGCGGCATCATCCGGCACGGCGCCAAGATGGTCTCGGCCGTCTCGGAGGCGACCGTGCCGCAGCTCTGCGTGGTGCTGCGCAAGGCCTACGGGGCGGGGCTGTATGCGATGGGTGGCCCGGGCTTCGGGCCGGACGCCACCCTCGCGCTGCCGACGGCGCGAATCGCGGTGATGGGGCCGGAGGCGGCCGTCAACGCGGTGTATGCCGCCAAGATCGCCGCGATCGAGGATGCCGACGAGCGGGCTGCGTTCGTCGCGGCGAAGCGCGCCGAGTATCTGCAGGACGTGGACCTGGAGCGGCTGGCTGCAGACCTGGTCATCGACGGCGTCGTGGAGGCCGATGCGCTGCGTGCCGAGCTCGTGCACCGGCTGCGCTACGCGTTACGACGGGACCGGCACTTCTCCACCCGGCACCGCGGCATCCCCCCGGTCTGACGGGCGCCTGCTCCGCAGCGGAGTGACCACGCCAGAGGTTGGGGAGACTACTGCGGTGTGCG
>NZ_JBPCKQ010000203.1:0-14423 GCF_051004135.1 Ornithinimicrobium sp. | reverse complement strand
CCGCCCCCGCTACCGCCCCCGTCACCGGAGTCGGACGTGCAGGCGGTCAGCCCCAAGGCTCCAGCGGCCACGATGGCCATCGTCGTGCGCCTGATCTTCAATGTTCCTCCTGGGTCAGTGGGCGGCTCGCTGGTGGCGGCTGACGATCCCGGTGATCGTCACCCCAGGGCCCAGCGGACGCACCGAGGTTGCAAGGGGCCAACGTATGCAGACACCGGGACGATTGCCAGACTTCTCACCTCGTGGTGACCCGATTGTTACCGAGTTGAGACAGAGTTACACCAATGTTTCAGACGCCTATGTCTGCGGGATCGAGCACCGCGACGACGTGACCAGGGGCCTTGTGCGCGCTCCTGGACGTTCTCAGCTCACGCACCGCGGCGACGAGCGCTTCGTCGTCGGACCCTTCGCTGCGCAGGACAATCTGCTGCGCAGCCGGGGTCTCACCGGATGCGTCGAGGCGTGCCGGGACCGTCGTCGGGCCCAGCACCTCGATCACTGCGCCCGCCGGTGCGGCCTGCAGCCGCTCGGTCAGGTCAGCCACCACGGCGACGTCCCCGGTGACCTGTGCGATGCGACGCACCGGGGGCAGGCCAAGGTCGCTCCGGTCGTCGAGCTCGGCACTGAGCAGCCACTCCGGGGCCCACCGCACCAGAGCCTCCAGGGCCCTCGCCCCGCCGTGCGGGACCACCCCGGTCACGACGACCCGGGCATCAGGCGCACGGCGCAGCAGGGCCGCCGCGCCGGCCCAGCGGCGCCACGCCTCGATGGGCGCGTCGAGACCGGGCCGGTCCAGCAGCGCCCAGCCGTCCAGGAGCAGCACCGCGTGGTAGCCACCGTGCGCCACCGGCTCGGCGCCGGGGGTCGCGACCACGATGCCCGGTCGGTCGTCCACCTCCGCCAGCACCTGCCCTGCCCGGGAGGTGCGCACACTCACCCCGACGAAGGCCCGGCCGATCTCCTCGGCCGTGCGCTGCTCACCCACCACGGCGCTGCGCAGCGCGCTGCTCCCACATTCCGGGCACGGCGCCCGGGCGTGTGGCTCACCGCACCACCGGCAGGTCGGCTGCTGTTCCGGCCCTGGCAGCTGGGTCGGCCCGCCGCAGTGCCCGCACCGCACCGGGTGACGACAGCGGGAGCACTGCACCGCCAGGGCGTAGCCGCGCCGCGGCACCTGGACCAGCACGGGACCGGTCCGCACCGCATCGTGCACGGCCCGCCAGGCCGCCGAGGGGATCCGGGCGCGGTCGGCGGCTTCGTCGCGCGCCGCGTCGTGCCCCTCCCCCGCGACCACGATCCGCGGCGCCCACTGGCGCCTGGTGGCCGGTGCCGCTGCGACCGGGTGCACCCGTCGCTGCTGCACCCAGTGCTGCACCTCCACACTGTGCCCGAACCCGGCGACGAGCAGTCCGGCCCCGGTGTCGTGGGCGCGTAACCGCAGGATCTCGCGGACGTGGGGGTAAGGAGTGCGCGGCTCGCGCAGCAGGTCGTCGCTGTCGTCCCAGACGACGAACAGGCCCGGTGCGCGCACCGGCGCGTAGGCCGTGGCCCGGGTGCCCACGACCACCCGGCGATGGCCCCGCAACAAGCTGAGCCAAGCCCGGTAGCGCGCCCCCGGACCCAGAGCTGCCGACAGCTCCACGTGCCGGTCGGCGCCCAGCCGCTCCGTGAGTGCGACGCCGACTCGGGCCAGGTCTCGGTGATCGGGGACGACGACCACGCTGCCCCGCCCGGAGGCCAGGGTCGCGGCCACCGCCTCGGCGATCGCGGCGGGCCAGTCCAGCGACGCCGGCCGGCCGGGCAGGGCCGACCAGGCCGCCGCCGGCCCCTCGCCCGCAGCCAGCCTGCGCAACAGCGCGGGCCCGGCCGGGTAGTCCTGCCAGGCGGCGTCGCTGCCCGCCACCCCCGCGGGTGGGGGCGCAGCCGGCGCCTCGAGGTCGCAGCAGGGCTCCAGACCCTTCTCTGCGCGAGCGTGCCGCGGCGGGATCGCCAGCCGCAGCACGTCGGACAGGGTGCCGGCGTAGTGGTCGGCGACCTGACGGCATACCCGGGCCAGATGGGGCGTCAGCACGATGTCCTCCCCCACCACCCGGCGCACTGGCGCCAGCTTGCCTGCGTGCTCGGCCGAGGCGACCCGGTCCAGGACGAACCCGTCGTGGTCACGCCCCGCAAACCGCACGCGGACCCGCACGCCCGGCTCGACCCGGTCGCTCAGCTCGGCCGGCACGACATACTCGAAGGCCCGGTCCAGATGGGCCAGCGGCGTGTCGATGACCACCCGGGCCACCGGCCGGGTGACGACGTCCCCGCCGTCCCGCGCGGACGGTGCGGGGACCAGGCTCAGCTGGTCCCCGGCACCGGCTGGGTCGGAGTGGGTCGAGGTCACGGCACTGGTCTATCGCATAGCGGTGACAGACCCCGCAGGCCGAGCCTCCTCAGCAGGCCGAGCGCAGCGCGTCGACCCGGTCGGTGCGCTCCCAGGTGAACGCGCCCGGGACGCCGTCGGCACCGGTGCGCCCGAAGTGCCCGTAGGCGGCCGTTGCCTGATAGATGGGCCGCAGCAGGTCCAGCTCGGCGACGATCGCGGCGGGACGCAGGTCGAAGACGGTGTCGATGGCCTTCTCGATCCGCTCCACGGGCACACTCTCGGTGCCGAAGGTCTCGACGTAGAGCCCGACCGGAGCCGCCGTGCCGATGGCGTAGGCCACCTGGATCTCGCAGCGGCTGGCCAGCCCGGCCGCCACGACGTTCTTGGCCACCCAGCGCAGCGCGTAGGCCGCCGAGCGGTCCACCTTGCTCGGGTCCTTGCCGGAGAACGCACCGCCCCCGTGCCGGGCCATCCCGCCGTAGGTGTCGACGATGATCTTGCGGCCGGTCAGGCCCGCATCGCCCATCGGACCGCCGACCACGAAGATGCCGGTGGGGTTGACCAGCGTGCGGTAGTCGTCCGTGGCCAGCTCGACGCCCCCATCGTGCAGCTCCTGCAGCACCGGCTCGATGACCCGGGTGCGGATATCGGGCGCGAGCTGGTCCTGCAGCGAGACGTGGTCGGCGTGCTGGGTGGACAGCACGACCGTGTCCAGCCGCACCGCCCGGTCGCCGTCGTAGCCGATGGTGACCTGGGTCTTGCCGTCCGGGCGCAGGTAGTCCAGCTCGCCACTGGTGCGCACGTCGGCGAGCCGCTCGGCCAGCCGGTGCGCGAGGAGGATCGGCAGCGGCATCAGCTCGGGCGTGTCCTCGCAGGCGTAGCCGAACATCAGCCCCTGGTCACCGGCACCCTGCGCGTTGAGGGCGTCCTCGGTCGAGCCGGTGCGGTGCTCGTATGCCGTGTCGACCCCGACAGCGATGTCCATCGACTGCTCGCCGATGGAGACCTCCACCCCGCAGGTGCGGCCGTCGAAGCCCTTGTGCGAGTTGTCGTAGCCGATGGCCAGGATGGTCTCGCGGACGATCTTGGGAATCTCGGCGTAACCACTGGTGCGCACCTCGCCGGCGACGTGCACGAGCCCCGTGGTGACCATCGTCTCCACGGCGACCCGGGACCCTGGGTCCTGGCGGAGCAGCTCGTCCAGGATCCCGTCGCTGATCTGGTCGCAGATCTTGTCGGGGTGCCCTGCGGTGACGGACTCGGACGTGAACAGTCGGGTCATGCGGCGATCTCCTCGGTATGCAGCGGCTGCTGGCTGACGGCGGGAGTCTAACCCGCTCTCGGTCCCGGGCGGCTGTGCTCGCTCAGAGTGTCCCGAGGATCTCGCGGACCGTGTCCCACACGGCGGCCGCGGTGGCGTGCTTGGTCGCGGGGCCGACGGTGCGAACCGCATCGGTGTCCGGGCGCAACAGGTGCACGGTGCTCTCGTCGTGGCCGAAGGTGAGGTCGGTGCCGACCTCGTTGGCGACCAGCAGGTCACAGCCCTTGCGGTCCAGCTTGGCCCGGGCGTGGTGCAGCACGTCGCCGTCCTCGTCACCGGTCTCGGCGGCGAACCCGACGAGCAGCGGGGAGGTGTTGGCGCCGCGGGCCTGCACGAGACCGGCCAGGATGTCGGGGTTGCGCACCAGGCGCAGGGTCCGCGCGTCGTCCGCCTGCTCCGCGGTCTGCGCTTCTTCGTCCTGCTGCCCAGGGTGGTGCGTCTTCTTGATCTTGGCCTCGGCGACCTGCGCCGGGCGGAAGTCCGCCACCGCGGCAGCCATCACGACCACGTCGGCCTCCGCCACCGCAGCCTGCACGGCGTGCTGCATCTCCCGGGCCGTCTCGACCCGCTGCACCTGGACCCCGGGCGGGTCCGGCAGGGAGGTGTGCGCGCAGACCAGGCGCACCTCGGCGCCGCGCTGTGCGGCCACCTGCGCGAGGGCATACCCCTGCTTGCCGGAGGAGCGGTTGCCCAGGAAGCGCACCGGGTCCAGCGGCTCACGCGTGCCACCGGCGGTGACCAGGACCCGGAGCCCGCGCAGGCCCATCTCAGCAGTCGGCTCGGCCAGAGCATCCGCCCGGTCTTGCACCGCCGCCATGGCCGCGGTGTGGATGTCCCCGGGCTCGGGCAGTCGACCGGGTCCGCTGTCGGCGCCGGTCAGTCGCCCGCTGACGGGGTCGAGCACGTGCACGCCACGGTCGCGCAGCAGCGCGACGTTGGCCACCGTGGCGGGGTGCGTCCACATCTCGGTGTGCATGGCCGGCGCCAGCAGGACCGGGCAACGCGCGGTGAGCAGGACGTTGGTCAGCAGGTCGTCGGCAAGGCCGTGCGCCGCCTTGGCGAGCAGGTCGGCGGTGGCGGGGGCGACCACGACCAGGTCGGCTTGCTGGCCCAGCCGTACGTGCGGCACCTCGTGCGCGTCGTGCCAGACGTCACGGGCCACCGGGCGTCCGGACAGCGCCGCCCACGTCGTCTCCCCCACGAACTGCAGGGCGGCCCGGGTCGGCACGACGGTGACCTCGTGCCCCGACTCGGCGAACCGCCTCAGCAGCGCACAGGCCTTGTAGGCCGCGATGCCTCCGCCGACGCCGAGCACGACGCGCATGGGGGACTCAGCCGGCCTGGATCAGCTCGGGGAGTTCTCGGGGCTGGAGGTGTACAGCTTGCGCTGGTCGATCTCGTGCAGCGCGATCGACAGCGGCTTGTCGGTCTGGTCGGCCTCGACCAGCGGCCCGACATACTCCAACAGACCCTCGCTGAGCTGGGAGTAGTAGGCGTTGATCTGGCGGGCACGCTTGGCGGCGTAGATCACCAACGCGTACTTGGAGTCGGCCTTCTCCAGAAGGCTGTCGATCGGCGGGTTGGTGATGCCGTCGGGATGGGCGATGGTTCCGATCACGTCAGGTCAGTCCTTGGTGGTGGGTGATGGTGCAGGTGAAGTCCCCAGCCATGATACGAGGCCCGCGGCGGCCTGGGCGACATCGTCGTTGACGATGGTGACGTCGAACTCTCGCGCCGCGGCCAGCTCGGTGCGTGCGGTGGCCAGTCGCACCTCTTGCTCGGCCTCGGTCTCGGTGCCCCGACCGATCAGCCGCTGCACCAGCTCCTCCCAGGACGGGGGGGCCAGGAAGACGAACAGCGCCCCGGGCATCGCGTCGCGCACCTGGCGGGCGCCCTGCAGGTCGATCTCCAGCAGGGCCGGCCGCCCGTCGCGCAGCGCCGCCTCGACCGGCGCCCGAGGTGTGCCGTACTTGGCTGCGCCATGCACCACCGCCCACTCCAGCAGCCCGCCCTGCCGGCGCAGCTCGTCGAACTCGGGCTCACTGACGAAGTGGTAGTGCACACCGTCCACCTCCCCGGCGCGCGGCGGCCGGGTCGTCACCGACACCGACAGCCAGACCTGGGGGTGGTGTGACCGGATGTGTGCGGCGACGGTGCCCTTGCCCACAGCTGTCGGGCCCGCCAGGACGACGAGGCGGGACGGTCCCCCGATGGTGGACTCGCCCCGCTCGTCGTCGACCGCGTCACTCAAGCGGAGTCGAACCGCTCCAGCAGCTTGTCGGTCTGGTTGGTCCCCAGACCTCGCACCCGCCGGCTCTCGGAGATCCCGATCTCCTGCATGATCTGGGCGGCCCGGACCCGGCCGACCCCGGGCATCGACTCCAGCAGCGCGGAGACCTTCATCTTGCCGACGACGTCGTTGTCCTTGCCCAGGGCCAGGACTCCTCGCAGGTCGCCCTGCGAGTGCTTCAGCCGGTTCTTGACCTCGGCGCGCTCGCGCCGGGCCTCTGCGGCCTTGGCCAGCGCGTCTGCGCGCTGCTCGGATGTCAGTTGGGGTAGCGGCACGTCCGTCTCCTCGATCTCGTCATGGTGTTGCTTCCTTGACACGTCCCCCCGGAGGCGTCACCCGCCCCGGTGGCCGGTCCCGACCATGCCAGCATGGCCTTTCGCGGGACTCACCTGCGAACCTAGCGACCCGGGAGGCGCTGTGCCAACCCCGGCCGCGGCGTGGCGCGGAGTCCGCGAGCTCAGCTCAGCGCAGCACCGATCTGGTCCCTGACCTGCATCATTCGATGCCTTAACGACTTCGAGCCTGGGGGCCCGGCCAGAACGCCACGGCTGACCGGCACCAGCAGGCGCCCGATCGATCCCGCGAAGGTCGTGGCCAGGTCGGCGGCCGTGGCGCCCTGTGCTCCGACCCCGGGAGCGAGCACTGGCGCGCGCGAGCCGGCGAGGTCCAGACCCAGGTCCCCGATCGCCGAGCCCACCGTCGCGCCGACCACGACGCCGACATGGCCGAACGGCTCCGCGCCGGCATTGTCTGCCGCCACCTGCGACAGCACCCGCTGCGCCACGCTGGGCGTCCCGGCGTGCTGGACCTGGCTGCCCTCGGGGTTGGAGGTCAAGGTCAGCACGAAGACCCCGCGACCGGTCTCCCGGGCGAGCTCGATAGCCGGTCGCAGCGACCCGTAGCCCAGGTAGGGACTGAGCGTGACCGCGTCGGCGGCCAGCGGAGAGCCCTCGGCCAGGTAGGCCTGCGCATAGGCCGTCATCGTGGAGCCGACGTCGCCGCGCTTGACGTCCAGGATGCTCAGCGTGCCCGCCGCGGCCAGGTCGGTGAGCACCCGCTCCAACACCACGATCCCCGCGGAGCCGTGCCGCTCGAAGAAAGCGGACTGCGGCTTGACCGCCGCCACCTGACCGGCGACCGCCTCGACGACGGTGCGGGCGAACTGCTCCAGACCCGCCGCGTCGTCAGGCAGTCCCCACTCGGCAAGCAGACCGGGGTGCGGGTCGATGCCCATGCACAGTGGGCCGTGCCGGTCCAGGCCGCCGCGCAACCGGGCGGCGAACGACCCGGCGGGCTGCCCGGCTGTGGTCACTCGTCCGGCTCGGTCTCGGCACCGCGCCCGAACAGGTCCAGCCGCGCAGCGTGCTCCTGCAGTGAGGCGACCTGCAGGTCGGCCCGCTGCATCGCCTCGATGCCGAGCACCGCGGCGCCCAGCTGCTGCACCGTGGTGATGATCGGACGGTCCAGGCTGGTCGTCGCCGCCCGGATGGCGTAGCCGTCGGCCCGGGAGTCCCGACCCGACGGCGTGTTGATCACCATGTCGACCTGCCCGGCGGTGATCAGGTCGACCACGGTCGGCTCTCCCGCGGGTCCCGGGCCGGCGCTGTGCTTGCGCACGACCTGCGACGGTATGCCGTTGCGCCGCAGCACGTCGGCGGTGCCTGCCGTGGCCAACACCTCGAAGCCCAGGTCCACCAGCCGCTTGACCGGGAAGATCATCGAGCGCTTGTCGCGGTTGGCCACCGAGACGAAGACGCGACCCTCCGTGGGCAGCGCCGACCCGGCACGCAGCTGGCTCTTGGCGAACGCCGTGCCGTAGTCGTGGTCGATGCCCATCACCTCTCCGGTGGAGCGCATCTCCGGGCCGAGGATGGAGTCCACCGCCTGCCCGGTCTGGGTGCGGAACCGGCGGAACGGCAGGATCGCCTCCTTGACGCTGACCGGCGCGTCGGGCGGCATTCGCCCGCCGTCGAGCACCGGGGGCAGCATGCCCTCCTCCCGCAGCTGCGCGATCGTGGCACCGAACATCACCCGCGCGGCCGCCCGAGCGAGGGGCACCCCGGTCGCCTTGGCCACGAACGGCACCGTGCGGCTGGCCCGGGGGTTGGCCTCCAGGACGTAGAGCACGTCCTGGGCCAGGGCGAACTGCACGTTGATCAGGCCGCGCACCCCGATCGCCTCGGCCAACAACCGGGTGCCCTCGCGCACCCTGCGCATCTCCTCGCGGCCCAGCGTGATCGGGGGCAGCACGCACGCGGAGTCACCGGAGTGGATGCCGGCCTCCTCGATGTGCTCCATGATCCCGCCGAGGTAGAGGTCGTGACCGTCGTAGAGCCCGTCGACGTCGATCTCGATGGCCTCGTCGAGGAACCGGTCGACCAGCACCGAGTGCTCCGGGGAGGCCCGCACCGCACTGTCGATGTAGTCGGTGAGCGACTCGTCGTCGTAGACGATCTGCATACCCCGCCCGCCCAGCACGTAGGACGGGCGCACCAGCACGGGGTAGCCGATCTCGTGGGCGACGACCAGGGCCTCATCCACGCTGTATGCCGTGCCGTGCCGGGGAGCGGTCAGCCCGGTCTCGTGCAGCACCCGACCGAAGGCGCCGCGGTCCTCGGCGAGGTGGATCGCCTCTGGGGAGGTGCCGACGACCGGCACCCCCTCGGCCTTGAGCTTGGCTGCCAGGCCCAGCGGGGTCTGCCCGCCGAGCTGCACGATCACCCCGGCGACCGGCCCGGCCGCGCGCTCGGCGGCCACCACCTCCAGGACGTCCTCCAGGGTCAGCGGCTCGAAGTAGAGCCTGCTGGAGGTGTCGTAGTCGGTGGAGACGGTCTCGGGGTTGCAGTTGACCATGACCGTGTCGAAGCCGACTTCGCGCAGCGCCAGGGAGGCGTGCACGCACGAGTAGTCGAACTCGATGCCCTGGCCGATCCGGTTGGGTCCCGAGCCCAGGATGATCACCGCGGGCCGCTCCCGGGGGGCGACCTCGGTCTCCTCGTCGTAGCTGGAGTAGTGATACGGCGTCAGCGCGACGAACTCCCCCGCGCAGGTGTCAACGGTCTTGTAGACCGGGCGCACCCCGAGAGCGTGCCGCACTCCGCGCACGACGTCCTGGCTCATCCCGACGACCTCGGCGATCTGCGCGTCGGACAGGCCGACCCGCTTGGCTGCCCGCAGCACCTCCGGCGACAGGCGGCCGGCTCCGGCGCCCTCGCCCGCACTCGCCCGCAGCGCCTCGGCGGCGTCGTTGATGACCACGATCTGGTCCAGGAACCACGGGTCGATCCGGGTGGCCTGGTGTGCCTCCTCGACGCTGGCGCCGCCCCACAGCGCCTGCTGCACCAGGACGAGGCGGCCGTCGGTGGGGATACGGGCCTGGTCCAACAGGGCACGCACCATACCCTCGCCGGTCGGTTTGGCGTCGGGGCGCCAGTGGAAGGAGGAGCCGGCCTGCTCGGTGGAGCGCAGTGCCTTGTTGAGCGACTCGGCGAAGCTGCGGCCGATCGCCATCGCCTCACCCACCGACTTCATGGTGGTCGTCAGCGTGGGGTCCGCGGCCGGGAACTTCTCGAACGCAAAGCGCGGCACCTTGACCACGACATAGTCCAGGGTCGGCTCGAAGGCCGCTGTGGTTTGGGGGGTGCCCGGGGGGCGGAGCCCCCCGGGTGAGGTGATGTCGTTGGGCACCTCATCGAGGGTGTAGCCCAGCGCCATCTTGGCGGCGATCTTGGCGATCGGGAAGCCGGTGGCCTTGGAGGCCAGCGCGGAGGACCGGGACACCCGCGGGTTCATCTCGATGACGATGATCCGCCCGTCCTCGGGGTTCACCGCGAACTGGATGTTGCACCCGCCGGTGTCGACCCCCACCTCGCGGATGATCGCGATGCCGATGTCACGCAGCCGCTGGTACTCGCGGTCGGTCAGCGTCATTGCCGGGGCGACAGTGATCGAGTCACCCGTGTGCACGCCCATCGGGTCGAGGTTCTCGATCGAGCAGACCACGACGACGTTGTCGGCCTGGTCGCGCATGACCTCCAGCTCGTACTCCTTCCACCCGATGATCGACTCCTCCAGGAGCACCTCGGTGGTCGGCGAGTCCTGCAAGCCGGCCCCGGCGATCATCCGCAGCGACGCCTCGTCGTAGCCGAAGCCGGAGCCCAGCCCGCCCATCGTGAAGCTGGGCCGGACTACGACGGGGTAGCCCAGGTCGTCGGCGGCGGCCAGCACCTCCTCCATCGTGTGGCAGATCGCGCTGCGTGCCGACTCGGCGCCGCAACGCTGCACCACGCCCTTGAACGCCTGCCGGTCCTCGCCCAGCTGGATCGCCTCGACGTTGGCGCCGATCAGCGGGCAGCCGTACTTCTCCAGCGTTCCGGCCTCGTGCAGCGAGATGGCGGCGTTGAGCGCGGTCTGCCCGCCGAGGGTGGCCAGCACGGCGTCGGGCCGCTCCTTGGCGATGATCTTCTCGACGATCTCGGGGGTGATCGGCTCGACGTAGGTGGCGTCGGCGACCTCCGGGTCGGTCATGATCGTGGCCGGGTTGGAGTTGACCAGGATCACCCGGATGCCCTCCTCGCGCAGCACCCGGCAGGCCTGGGTGCCGGAGTAGTCGAACTCGGCCGCCTGCCCGATCACGATCGGGCCGGACCCGATCACCAGCACGCTCTTGATGTCCTCACGCCTGGGCATCTGCGCCTCCCTGCTGAGCGGTGGAATCTTGATGGGCCACCATCAGGTCGGCGAAACGGTCGAAGAGGTACTCCGCATCGTGCGGGCCGGCCGCCGCCTCGGGGTGGTACTGCACCGAGAATGCCGGGACGTCCAGACAGGCCAGCCCCTCCACCACGTCGTCGTTGAGGGCGACGTGGGAGACCCGCACCTGGCCGTATGCCGTGTCGGCAGGCTGGTCGGTCGGTGTCTCGTCGGGCCAGGCGACGGCGAAGCCGTGGTTGTGGCTGGTCACCTCGACCTTGCCGGTCTCGCGGTCCAGCACCGGTTGGTTGATGCCGCGGTGCCCGAACGGCAGCTTGAACGTGCCCAGGCCGAGGGCCCGGCCGAGCAGCTGGTTGCCGAAGCAGATGCCGAAGAACGGCACCCGGTGCGCCAGCACCTGACCCAGCAGCTCGACCTCGGTGTCGGCGGTGGCCGGGTCGCCGGGGCCGTTGGAGAAGAACACGCCGTCGGGGGCCAGGGCCTGGATGTCGGCGAAGGTGCTGCGGGAGGGCAGCACATGCACCTCGACCCCGCGGGCGGCGAGCAGCGCGGGGGTCATCCCCTTGATGCCCAGGTCGAGGGCAGCGACGGTGAGCCGGCGCTCCCCCACCGCGGGCACGACATACGGCTGCGGGGTGGAGACCTCGGCAGCCAGCGCGGAGCCGGCCATCCGCGGTGCGTCGGTGACCCGCCGCAGCAGCTCGCCGGGGGTCGCCCGCGACAGGCTGTCGCCGGAGAAGATGCCGGCGCGCATGGCGCCGCGGTCGCGCAGGTGCCGGGTGATCGCGCGGGTGTCGACGCCGCTGATCCCGACGACGCCCTGCTCGGTCAGCGCCTGCCCCAGGTCCCCCTGGGATCGCCAGTTGGACGGGCGGATGGCGGGGTCACGCACCACGTAGCCGGAGACCCAGATCCGTTTGCTCTCCATGTCGGCGGTGTTGACCCCGGTGTTGCCGATGTGCGGGGCGGTCATCACGACCACCTGCCGGTGGTAGCTCGGGTCGGTCAGCGTCTCCTGGTAGCCGGTCATGCCGGTGCAGAACACGGCCTCGCCGACGGTCTCGCCGCGGGCGCCGTATGCGGTGCCGGTGAACCGGCGGCCGTCCTCGAGCACGAGCACTGCGGGCTGGTCAGACATCGGAGGCTCCCCAGGTCAGGCCCTTGCGGGCGGTGACCAGGCCGCGCAGCATGGTCAGGTGGACCGCGCCGGTCAGGGTGTGACCGTGCCACGGGTTGTTGCGGGACAGCGAGGCCGAGCGGGCCGCGTCGACGGTGACCTCGCGGGTCGGATCGACCAGGGTGAGGTTGGCGGGAGCCCCGACAACCAGGCCTTGACCTTGATCCCGAAGCCGGGCAATGGCCGCCGGACCGGTGGACATCACCCGGGCCACGTCGGCCCAGCTCATCGCCCCGGTCGCCACCATGGTCGTGCTGACCACCGACAGGGCCTGCTCCAGGCCGAGCATGCCGAAGGCGGCGTCGGTGAAGGCGTGCTCCTTGTCCTGGCGGACATGCGGGGCGTGGTCGGTGGCGACGATGTCGATCGTGCCGTCGCCCAGTGCGGCCCGTAGCGCGGCCACGTCCTCGGCGGGTCGCAACGGCGGGTTGACCTTGTAGACCGGGTCGTAGGTGGTGAGCAGGTCGGTGGTCAGCATCAGGTGGTGCGGGGTGACCTCCGCGGTGACCGCGATGCCCTGGGCCTTGGCCCAGCGGAGCACCTCGACCGTGCCCGCGGTCGAGGCGTGCGCGACGTGCACGCGAGAGCCGGTGTGCCGGGCGAGCATCACGTCACGGGCCACGATCGACTCCTCGGCGACCCCCGGCCAGCCGGGCAGCCCCAGCCGACCCGACAGCTCGCCCTCGTGGCAGCACGCGGTGCGGCCCGCCAGCGTGGGGTCCTGGGCGTGCTGGGAGACGACGCCGTCGAAGGCCAAGACGTACTCCAGGGCCCGGCGCATCACCCGGGCGTCGTGCACGCAGCGCCCGTCGTCGGAGAACACCCGCACGCGGGCACGGGAGCGGGCCATCAGACCGAGCTCGGCCAGCTCGGCGCCGGCGAGCTCCTTGGTGACCGCACCGACCGGGTGCACGTCGACATACCCGGCCCGCTGTCCCAGGTCCACTACGCGTTCGGCGGCCTCGGCGGTGTCGGTGACCGGGTCGGTGTTGGCCATGGCGAACACCGCGGTGTAGCCGCCGACCGCTGCGGCCCGGCTGCCGGTCTCGATGGTCTCGGCATCCTCGCGGCCGGGCTCGCGCAGGTGGGTGTGCAGGTCGACGAGGCCGGGCAGCGCGACCAGCCCGTCGGCGTCCAGGGTCTGCGTGCCGGTCGGTGCGTGCTGATCGGCGTCGGCGCCGACCGCGGCGATCGCACCGTCCACGACCAGGACGTCGGTGGCACCTTCGCCGAGCAGGTCGGCGCCCTTGACGAGGATCGGTCGGTCCCGTTGCTCGGTTGAGGTCACTGGTCGCTCCCGGATCCTGCGAGCAGGTGGTAGAGGATGGACATCCGCACCGCGACCCCGGCCGAGACCTGGTCGAGCACGAGGGACTGGGCGGCGTCGGCGGCGTCTCCGGAGATCTCCAGGCCGCGGTTCATCGGGCCGGGGTGGCAGATCACGGCGTGCTCGGGCAGCCGGCGCAGCCGAGCCGTGGTCAGGCCGTAGGTCACGGCATACTCCCGGGCGGTCGGGAAGAAGCCGCCGCTCATCCGCTCCCGCTGCACCCGCAGCATCATCACCGCGTCGACAGTCGGCAGCACGTCGTCCAGCTCGTATGCCGGGGTGAAGCCCTCGGCATCCGACCACTGCCCGATCCCGGCGGGCAGCAGCGTCGGCGGGGCGACCAGGGTGATCCGCGCTCCGAGCGTACGCAGGCAGAGCAGGTTGGAGCGCAGCACCCGGGAGTGGGTCAGGTCGCCGACGATGGCGATGTGCTTGCCGGCGAGGTCGCCGAGGCGTTGCCGCATCGTGTAGGCGTCCAGCAGCGCCTGGGAGGGGTGCTCGTGGGTGCCGTCGCCGGCGTTGACGATCGAGCAGTCGGTCCACTGGGCGATCTGCGCCGGGGCACCGGAGGCCATGTGCCGGATGATCATCATGTCCACGCCCATCGCGTCGATGGTCCTGACGGTGTCGCGCAGGCTCTCGCCCTTGGAGACCGAGGTGCCCTTGCCGGTCAGGTTGATCGTGTCCGCCGACATCCACTTGCCGGCCAGCTCGAAGGAGCTGCGGGTGCGGGTGGAGTCCTCGAAGAAGAAGTTGATGATGGTGCGTCCGCGCAGGGTCGGCAGCTTCTTGACCTCGCGGTGCTGCACCTCGTGCATGGAGACGGCGGTGTCCATGATCTCGGTGATCTGGTCGCGGTCCAGGTCTGCCATCGACAGCAGGTGCTTCACGGGTGCACCTCGCGGCTCGGGCCGGTGGCGATGCGGACCTCGTCCGTCCCGTCGATCTCGGCCAGTCGCACCGAGACCCGCTCGGTCTTGGCGCTGGGGAGGTTCTTGCCCACGTAGTCGGGCCGGATCGGCAGCTCCCGGTGGCCCCGGTCGATCAGGACGGCGAGACGGACGATGCGTGGCCGTCCGTAGTCGGCCAGGGAGTCCAAGGCGGCCCGCACGGTGCGTCCGGAGTAGAGCACGTCGTCGACGAGGACGACGACCTTGTCATCGATCCCCCCCTCGGGCAGCTGGGTGGGCTCGACATGCCGGACCGGCTGGTCACGCAGGTCGTCGC
>NZ_JBPCKQ010000202.1:0-18194 GCF_051004135.1 Ornithinimicrobium sp. | reverse complement strand
CCCAGTGGGGTTTTCGCAGGCCGCCCCGGCGCGCACAACGGTCTGCAGGGCCGGCGGCTTACAGACGCACGCGGTGCCCGCGCAGCATCTCGTATGCCGGTCGGCAGGCCCGCGCGACCGCCGCGTCGTGCTCATCGAGGTCCACGTGACGGGGCCGCCACGGCTCGAACCCGGTGGAGGCCTGCACCGCGGCATACCAGTGCGGCGCCCAGACCCCGTCGCTGTCCCGAGGCCCCGGTGGCCACGCCAGCATCGCGTCGGTGAAGTCGATGCCCAGGTGCCCGCACAGCCAGCGCAGGTGCACTTCGGGGTCGCGCAGAAAGTCGCCGGCGTCGATGACCGGAGGCCGCACCCCGGCCGCACCCCACTCCGCCCACAGCCGCTCCTGCTGCGGCAGCCCGATGTCGTCGGGCTCGCAGGACTCCCGCGAGCGCACATAGGACGCCACGACCTCGGCCGGGTCACGGATCAGCAACACGTTGGCGAAGTCCAGCGTCCAGGCCAGGTCGTCCTGTGGCAGCAGGTGATGGGTCATCTGCTTGGCGTAGTGCACGCGGATCTCCTCCGGCAGCGGCGCCCGCAGCTCGTCGACGGCCTGCACCAGGTCGGTGGGCTGGGCGGCGATGACCTCCTCCCGGGCCGGGTGGTCCAGTCCGGTGCGGTGCAGGTATGCCGCATACAGCGGCTCGTCGACGACGACTGTGTCCGGCCGGTTCTCCCAGGCGCGCATCATGGCGGTGGAGATGTTGCGTGGCCCCGACCACATGGCCACGCGCACCGGCGGCGGAGTCGACGCCCCGGCCGGCTTGCTCACGGCGCCACTCGGCCGGCCACATCGGACTCGACGGCCGCCATGTAGAGCTCCTGCAGTCGCTGCACCATTGGTCCCCGCATGCCGTCGCCGATCATCCGGCCGTCCACCGAGCGCACCGGCACCACCCCGGCGAAGGTGCCGGTGACGAAGGCCTCCCGCGCGCTGTAGACGTCGGTCAGGCTGAACGTCCGCTCCGACGCGGCGATCCCGGCGCCGCGGCATACCCGCAGCACGGTCGCGCGGGTGATGCCGTGCAGGCAGAACCGGCCATCAGAAGTCCAAATCTGCGGTACCGAACCGTCGCCGTAGTCGTAGTCGTCACTGTCGACGACGATGAAGAAGTGGGTGCTGTTGCAGGTGGCCACGAACCCGTGCGGGTCGAGCATCAGCGCCTCGTCGGCCCCAGCGGTGTAGGCCTGGATGCAGGCGGTGATGTCGTTGAGCTTGCTGTGCGCGTTGAGGCGGGGGTCCAGGGTGTCCGGTGTCGCCCGGCGCACGTGCGTGGTGAACAGCGTGATCCCGTCGCGCACCGTGTCCGGCATGGCCTCCTTGTGCTCGGCGATGATCACCACCGTTGCCGGGCCGATCGTGACCCGGGGGTCCTGGTAGGGCGTGGCCTTGCGCCCGCGGGTCACCATCAGCCGCACGTGCACGCCGTCGGACATCCCGTTGGCCTGCAGCGTCGCGTAGATCGCGGCGGTGAGCTCCACCCGGGTCATCCCGATGTCGAGCAGGATCGCCCGGGCACCCTCCCACAGCCGGTCCAGGTGCTGCGCCAGGAACGCCGGGTGCCCGCCGCGCACCCGCAGTCCCTCCCACACCCCGTCGCCGAGGACGAAGCCCGAGTCGAACACCGACACGAGCGCCAGGTCGCGGGGCACCAGGTCGCCGTCGACCCAGACCAGGATGTCGGCGTTGCGTGGATCGTCGGCGTAGTCGTGGGTTCCGTGCGGCATGAGGTCACCCTAGGGTGAGCGTCATGGCGTGGACGGGACTGATGGTGGTCCTGCTGTATGCCGTCGGCTCGGGCTGGTGGACCTCCCGGGAGCCGGGGTGGTATGCCGCGCTGGTCAAGCCGAGGTGGCAGCCGCCGGACTGGGTCTTCGGCGTCATCTGGCCGCTGAACTTCCTCGCCCTGGGCATCGCCGCCTGGGTCGTCGGTCGCGCCGACGACTCCTCGATGGCGGTGGCGTTCCTCGGGCTGCTGGTCGCCTCCTCGGCGCTCGCCCTGCTGTGGGCCTGTCTGTTCTACGTCCCGCACCGGCTGCGTGCCGGGGCCCTGGCGCTGACCGCCGCGGCGATGCTGGCCTGTGCGCTGCCGGTGGTGGCCTGGATGGTCACCTGGTGGGTGGGGCTCATCCTGGTGCCGTATGCCGTCTGGCTGAGCGTCGCCGGTGCCCTGTCCTGGGCCTACGCCGGCCTCAATCCCGCGCGCTGACCCGATGCCGAGCCGTTGGTCGACTGCAGACATTCCCGACCTGCGGGGCAGCGTCGCCGTCGTCACCGGCGGCAACGCCGGTCTAGGCCTGGCTACGGTGCGAGCACTCGCCGAGCGCGGTGCGCAGGTCGTGCTGGCCTCCCGCAAGGTGGAGCGGGGCAAGCAATCGCTGGCTACTCTCAGGCAGGGGCAGGGCGGCGTCGAGGTGCTGCAGCTGGACCTGGCCGACCTGGGCTCGGTCCGCGACTTCGCCGAGCAGGTGGGCACACGGCATACCCGCCTGGACCTGCTGATCAACAATGCCGGGATCATGATGGTCGAGCCCGGGCTGACCGCTGACGGCTTCGAGCATCAGATCGGCACCAACCACCTCGGCCACTTCGCCCTCACCGGGCTGTTGATCGACCTGATCAGCTCGACGCCGGGGGCGCGGGTGGTGACCGTCAGCAGCTTGGCGCACCGGTGGGCAAGCCTGGACCCGCCGCGCGTCGAGCAGGTCGGCCCCGGCTACGGCAAGGTGCAGGCCTACGGGCGGTCCAAGCTGGCCAACCTGCTGTTTGCCTATGACCTGCAGCGCCGTGTCACCGAGCGTGGCGTCCCGGTGAGCTCCCTGGCGGCGCACCCCGGGTCGGCCGGCACCGGCCTGGCCGACCACCTGCTCAACGGGCCCATCAGCGGCAAGCTCCGCGGCCCGCTCCTGGCACTGATCACGCAGTCCCCGGAAGCCGGCGCGCTGCCCACGCTACGGGCGGCCACCGACCCGGGTGCGCTCGGCGGTCAGTTCTACGGCCCGGACCGGATGCGCGAGCAGCGCGGCGCCCCCGTGGTGGTCACCTCCAGCCCCGCCTCGTATGACGTGCGCACGGGTCGGGCCCTGTGGGCGCGCTCCGAGGAGCTCACCGGCGTCGAGTACCTCAGCGGCTGAGGTCGACGGGTCCCCTCCCTCGGGTTCCCGCCACGGCGCTCAGCGCCTGCAGGCAGGCAGGCCTGCGCCGGTGGCCGGGCCGGGCCCTCCCGGACGAGCACCACGAAGGACCGGTTGACCGCCGGCCGGCAGGGCAGGAAGTCGACGCCGCCGCTGGACCACGGTTGGGCGATCCGGGGACCAGCGCCAGGGCCAGACCGGCCCGGACGATCTCCAGCTGGGTGGCGAAGTCGGTGACGGTGAAGGCGATCCGGGGCCTCGGTGCCGCGCTCCTGCAATGCCTGGATCATGCCGTGGTGCGCCTCCGCGCTGGCCGGGCAGGCGATCCACGGCTCGTCCGACAGGTCGGACAGGTCGCTCGATCCGCGGTCGGCCAGGGCGTGACCAGCCGGCACCGCGAGATCCACCTCCTCCTCCAGCAGCCGTTCGAGGGTGATCCCGGGCGGCACGCTGAGGCGCCGGTTCTCCCAGGACTCGGCGATCACGACGTCCAGGTCCCCGGAGCGCAGCAGCGGCAGGAAGGTGCTGGCCACACCGTCCTGGGCGGAGATCTCCAGCCGGGGGTGATCCGCAAGGAGGCGCTGGACCGCGGGAGGCACGATCTCGCGCATCGTGGCATTGACACTGCCCAGTCGCAGCGGGCCGGCCACCTCGCCGTGCAGACCCGCGACCTCTTGGACGGCGTGGTCGAGCGGCCTCGGCGCCTCGTGGTCGGCTCGGTGTTGGCCGGGGTCCTGCTCGGGGTCGACCTGATGCTCTACACCGAGAGCATCGCGGCCGTGGGGGGCGGCGTGGCCTCCCTGTTGCTCAGCACCCAGGTCATCGCCTTCCCCCTGCTGGCGTGGGGGCTGGACCGGCAGCAGGTCAGTCCTGGCTTCGTGGTCGCGGCGCCGGTGCTGCTGGCCGGGGTCGCGCTCACGGGTGGCATCGCGCTGCCGGCGGCACACGCAGGGCCGGTCGCCAGCGTCGGGTATGGCGTAGGTGCCGTGCTCGGTGCGACCGCCGGGCTGGCCTTCGCGGGCTACCTCTACCTGAGCCGTCGCAGAGCGGGCTCCGGGCGTGGCCGCGCCCACCCGGTGACTGCGGTGTGCCTGGCCTCGCTCGCTGCGGCCATGACGGCAGCGCTCCTGGCCGTGCCGACCACCGGGGTGGACCTGCACCTGCCGGCCGCGAGCTGGGGCTGGCTGGTGTCGTTGGCACTCACCGGGCAGGTCTTCGCCTGGATCCTGATCAACGCCGGCTCAGCTCGGATGGCGGCGCACCGCTCCGCGACGCTGGTCACCCTGAACCCCGTGCTCGCCGTCCTGCTCGGGGTGCTGCTGATGGGTGAGCGGTTGGCGCCGAGCCAGCTCGTCGGGGCCGTGCTGGTCCTGGGGGCCATGGTGTTGGCCGCGGGAGCCGGCCGGGGTTGGCGACCGGCCCGCTCGGTGGGACGCTGGGCCCATGGTGCCCTGGATGGACCTCAACTCCGACTTGGGGGAGTCCTTCGGCACCTGGCGCCTCGGTGACGACGAGGCGATGCTCGACCTGGTCACCAGTGCCAACGTCGCCTGCGGCTTCCACGCCGGCGACGCGCTGACCCTGCAGCGCACCTGCGCAGCCGCGGCACAACGCGGTGTCGTCGTCGGCGCCCAGGTGTCCTACCGCGACCTGGCCGGCTTCGGTCGCCGCTACATCGCGATGGACCCGGCAGAGCTGACCGCCGATGTGCTCTACCAGCTGGGCGCCCTGGAGGCCATGTGCCGGGTCGCCGGCACCCGGGTCGGCTACGTCAAGCCGCACGGTGCGCTCTACCACGCGGTCGCCGAGCACGAGGACCAGGCGGCGGCGCTCGTCGCGGCGGTCACGGCATACGACCCGTCGTTGCCGGTCATGGGCCTGCCGGGGGCGGCCAGCCTGCGGCTTGCCGAGCAGGCCGGGCTGCGCACCGTCACCGAGGCGTTCGCCGACCGCGGCTACACCGCGCAGGGCCGGTTGGTGCCCCGAGGGCAGGCCGGCGCACTGCTGCACGACCCCGAGGAGGTCGCGGAGCGGATGGTGCGCCTGGCCACCGAAGGGCGGATCAAGGCCGACGACGGCTCCGACGTGGAGGTCCGCGCACAGTCGATCTGCACGCACGGCGACTCGCCCGGAGCCGTGGCCATGGCCCGCGCAGTCCGCGAGGCGCTCACCGGGGCCGGGGTCGAGATCGCGCCGTTCATCCGCACCGGGCCCGCCGACCCGGACTCGGGTCGGCGATGACCCCGACGCTGCGGCCGATGGGTGAGCACGCCGTGCTCATCGAGCTCGACGACATCGAGCAGGTCGTGGCGCTGGACGCCGTGCTCCGGCCCCGCCTGGACGCGGGCTCCGGTGTGTGGGCAGGCGTCCAGGACATGGTGCCGGCGGCCCGGACCGTGCTGTTCGTCGTCGGGGCGGGCGCCGATCTGTCCCGGCTGGGCGAAGAGGCGATGGGTGCGGCGGGCGCTCTCGAGGGGGGCGTCCCCGATCGCGGCGACGGGGAGGTCGTCGAGCTCCAGGTGCGCTACGACGGTCCCGACCTCGACGACGTCGCTGCGCACACCGGGCTCAGTCGCGACGAGGTGGTCTCCGCGCACACCGGGCAGACCTGGCGCGTCGGGTTCTTCGGTTTTGCTCCCGGCTTCGGCTACCTCGTCGGCGAGGACGACCGGTTGCACGTCCCGCGCCGCGACGAGCCACGCACCAAGGTTCCCGCCGGGTCGGTCGGCCTCGCCGGGGAGTTCAGCTCGGTCTACCCGCGGGAGTCGCCGGGTGGCTGGCAGCTGATCGGCAGCACCGAGGACCCGATGTGGGACAGCGACCGGGACCCCCCGGCGCTGCTGCATCCCGGCAGCCGGGTGCGCTTCGTCGAGGTCGGGGGCCAGGGGTGAGCGGCGCCCTGGAGATCCTGGCGACGGGTCCGCTCACGCTGGTGCAGGACCTCGGGCGCCCTGGGTTCGCCGCGCTCGGGGTGGGCCGCTCGGGCGCCGCCGACCGGACGGCATACCGGTTGGGGGCCCGACTTGTCGCCCACTCCGAGGGCCGGGCCGCCTTGGAGGTCGTGCTCGGTGGTCTGGCCGCGCGGATCGTGGGCAACCTGACCCTGGCGCTGACCGGAGCGGCCGCACCGGCGAGCGTCGACGACCACTCGGTGCCACACGCCGCGCCGCTGCACCTCGACGACGGGCAGGTGCTGCGCCTGGGTATGCCGTCCGCCGGGTTGCGCACGTATGTGAGCGTGCGCGGTGGGCTGGGTGTGCCCACGGTGCTCGGCTCGGCCTCGACCGACACCCTGTCCGGTCTCGGGCCGGACCCGGTGCGTGCCGGCGACGTGCTGTCGGTGGCCGACTACCTCGGCGAGTTCCCCAACGTCGACGTCGCCCCCGTCGAGCTGCCCTTCGGGGGGCAGGTGGTGCTCGACGTGCTGCCCGGTCCGCGGCTCGACTGGTTCGCCGACGCTGCGATGCTCCTCGAGCAGACCTGGCAGGTCTCCTCCGACAGCAACCGCGTGGGGGTCCGTCTGGAGGGCGAGCCGCTGGCCCGCACGGCCGATCATCAGGATCAGGAGCTGCCCAGCGAGGGCATGGTCCGCGGCTGCCTGCAGGTGCCGCCCAGCGGGCAGCCGGTGCTGTTCCTGGCCGACCATCCGGTGACCGGCGGGTATCCGGTGATCGCCGTGGTGACCTCGACCGATGTCGACCGCGCCGCCCAGCTGCAGCCGGGGCAGGAGGTGCGGCTGCGATGGCGGCACTGAGCGACGCCGGAGTGGGTGAGGGCAGGCAGCACGCCAGTCACGAGGTGGCAGCGCTGGAGCCCGCGGAGGCACGGAGGAGGTTTGCCGCCGGGCTGATCGCGCCGACCTCGGGCTGGTGTGCTGGGTACGCCCAGGCCAACGTCATCGCCGTGCCGCGCGAGCTGGCCTTCGACATGCTGCTGTTCGCCCAGCGCAACCCCAAGCCGTGCCCGGTGCTCGACGTCATCGAGGCGGGCCAGGTATCCAGCGAGGCCGCGGGGGTGCTGACCGGTCCGCACGCCGACATCCGCACCGACCTGCCCGCATACCGCGTCTACCGGCACGGCGAGCTGGTCGAGGAGATCACCGACGCCCGCGCAGTGTGGCGCGAGGATCTGGTGACGTTCGTGATCGGCTGCTCGTTCACCTTCGAGCATCCGCTGCTGGCCGCGGGTGTGCCGGTGCGCCACCTCACCGCCGGCCGCAACGTGGCGATGTACCGCACCACCCGGCGCTGCCGTCCCGCGGGCGCACTGGCCGGGCCCTTGGTCGTGTCGCTACGCGGGATCCCCGCCGACCGGGTCGCCGACGCCGTGCAGATCTCCGGGCGCTACCCGATGGTGCACGGGGCGCCGGTGCACGTGGGCGACCCGGCCGTGCTGGGCATCGGGGACCTGGACCACCCCGACTTCGGTCACCCGCCTCTGCTGGAGCCGGGCGATGAGCCGGTGTTCTGGGCCTGCGGGGTCACCCCCCAGGCGATGGTGATGGAGTCCCGGCCCGAGCTGGCGATCACCCACGCCCCCGGGCACATGCTGGTGACCGACGTGCGGGACAGCGACTGCCTGTTCCCCTGGGCTTCGAGGTCAACCCCGCAGCTCAGGGGACCCGAGGATCAGCGGGTCTCGCGGTCGAAGGGGACGTCCTGGGCGCCAGCACCATCGGCCGTCGCGCCTGCCGTGGACCCTTCCGTCGACTGGTCCGCGTCGGCCTTCGCCTTCGCCTGCTGAGCCTGCTGCTTGGCGCTGGGGGCCCGGTCGGCCTCCTCCTTCACGTTCTGCGACTCCTTGGCCATGGTCTCCAGGTAGCCCTCCCACCGGTGCTGCATGGGCTTGACGAGACCGCCGCCGACACCGACGACCAGGATGCCGCCGATCGTCGCCAGCACGGTGATGAGCACCGGGAGGGTGACGGTGGTGGCGATCTCGACCTGGTTGAGGGCCGCGATGATGCCCAGGCCGATGATGAAGAAGGCGGCGATGTTGGCCAGGATGTTGCCGTAGGACAGTCCGCCCAGGGTGTTGCTGATCAGCTCGCGGACGGCGGCGGCGATGGCGGCCGCGACGACCACGATGATGATCGCGACGATGACCTTGGGCAGGAATGCGATCACGGCGGTGATCAGGTCGCTGATCGGGTTGGGTCCGAACACCCCGAAGGCCAGCTGCAGGACGAACAGCATCAGGGTGTAGAAGACCAGCTTGCCGACGATGCTCGAGGCGTCGTACTGGCTTCCGGACAGGGCCCGCTTGATGCCGCCACGGTCGACGGCCCGGTCGAAGCCGACCTTCTCCAAGACCTTGTCGATGGCCTTGGCCAGGACCTTCGCGATCAGCCATCCCACCAGCAGGATGACGAGGAACAGGATCAGCTTGGGCACGAACTCGGCCACGGTGGCCAGTCCGTCTGTGAGTGCGTCTTCCATGGAGACTCCTTTTAGTTGTTCACGGGAGGGGCTAGCCCCCTGTTTACGCCGTAAGGCGCTGTGGTCGATTTAACCCTACGCTGTAGACCCACCGCGGCGCGGCAGCGCGCGGACCCGCCGAGGATTGCGAGGATGCCGAGCTCATGAGCGCTGATCAGGTTGCAGAGCACGACGGTGGCGAAGCACGCAGACCGCTGGATCGTGCGGCCATCGTGCACGCGGCATTGGACGCCATCGACGACTCGGGGGCCGAGGGGCTGACCATGCGCGGGCTGGGTCAGCGGCTGGGTGTGGAGGCCATGTCGCTCTACCGCTACGTCACGGGCCGGGAGGATCTCCTCGAGGCCGTGGTGGCGCACCTCCTGGACGGCATCAAGGACCGGCTGGACGACGAGGTGTCCGGGAGCTGGCAGGGCTACCTGCAGACGCTGGCCCACGCTGTGCGGCAGATCGCGGTAGACCATCCCTCCGCCTTCCCTCTGGTCGCCACCCGGCACCCGGCCACCCCATGGCTTCGGCCGCCGCTGCGCAGCCTGGAGCTCGTGGAGGACTTCCTGTCCACCCTGTCCGGGCACGGTTTCGACGATGGACAGCTCGTGGCGGCATACCGGGCCTTCAGCAGCTTCCTGCTCGGCCAGCTGCTGCTGGAGGCGGCGACGCGGGGTGCGGCCACTGCGCCGGTGGAGGAGCCGCTCGACGAGGGTGGCGCCGACATCCCGCAGCGGGACGGCGAGGTGGACCTGCGGGAGGCGCCGGTCATCGCGCGCTTACGATCGATGCTGAGCGAAGACCACAGCGACGAGGAGTTCGAAATCGGGCTGGAGACTCTGCTGGACCGGCTGGAGCTGGAGATGTCGCAGTAGCATGAGCTGGTTCATCGCGCACCAGGTCGACTTACGACGTAAGGTTCTGATTGGTCGGGGACCCGTGTGGCCTGGACACCACGATCAAGAGAGGCAGACATGATCAGCAACGACGATATCCCCGCCCTGCTCGACGGTGGGGTCGTGATGGACGAGTCCGGTGACAAGATCGGCAAGATCGGCCAAGTCTACCTGGACGACACGAGCGGCAACCCCGAGTGGGTCACCGCCAAGACGGGACTGCTCGGAGGCTCCGAGACCTTCATCCCGATCCGGGACGCCCGGGCGTCCGGCACCGAGGTCACCGTCCCCTACGGCAAGGACAAGATCAAGGACGCCCCCCGGGTGGACGACGGCGACGGACACCTCTCGCCCGAGCAGGAGCAGGAGCTCTACCGCTACTACGGTCTGTCCACCGGCGACGGGGACAGCGACCGCTCGACGACGGACACGGTGGACACCACGGGCAGCGAGGACCAAGGCTTCGGCGACGACGGCCACGACACCTCCGGCCCGGACACCGATGACGCGATGACCCGCTCGGAGGAGCAGGTGCGCGTGGGGACCCAGAAGGTGGACACCGGCAAGGCCCGGTTGCGCAAGTACGTCGTCAGCGAGGAGGTCACCAAGACCGTGCCTGTGCGGCACGAGGAGGTCCACGTCGAGCGCGAGCCCATCACGGACACCAACCGCGACAAGGCGATGGCCGGCAAGGAGATCTCCGAGGAGGAGCACGAGGTGGTCCTGGACGAGGAGCGCGTCGTGGTGGACAAGGAGACCGTCCCCGTTGAGCGGGTGCGGATGGACACCGAGACCGTGACCGACCAGCAGGAGGTCACCGAGGAGGTCCGCAAGGAGCACATCGAGGAAGACCTGCCCGACAACGACCGATCCGGACGCCGCTAGAACCGGACGCCGCTAGAACGAGGAGAATCACATGAGCAGCAGCACAGGAGACTCTGGCCGCGGGGACCGAGACCGCGGCCGTCATGACCACGAGGATGTGGCCGACCGCGATAGGCGGCAGGTGGTCGATGACGACCGAGGTGATCGCGACCGCGACCACGGCCACGACCACGGCCACGGCCACGACCGCGACCGCGACCACGACCGCGACCGCGACCACGACCGCGACCGCGACCGTGACCGGGAAGCTCGGGTCGTGACCGAGGACCGTGAGACGGTCGTCGGCCGGGAGAAGGACGAGCACGGGGGCATCAAGTTCGGCGCCGCCTTCTTCGGTTGGCTGACCGCAACCGGCATGGCGGTGCTGCTCACCGCCTTGCTGACGGCGGTCGGGACCGCCATAGGGCTGAGCAGCACCACCGTCGACCAGGCCACCGACAGCGCCACCCAACAGGCCGGCACCGTGGGCATCGTCGGCGGCATCGTGCTGCTGGTCATTCTGTTCATCGCCTACTTCTGCGGTGGATACGTCGCCGGGCGGATGGCCCGGTTCAACGGCGCCAAGCAGGGCCTGGCCGTGTGGCTGTGGGCACTGTTCATCGCGATCGTGCTCGCGGTCGTGGGCCTCGTGGCGGGCAGCCAGTACGACATCCTGGCCCAGCTCAACAGCTTCCCGCGGATCCCGGTCAACGAAGGTGACCTGACCACCGGTGGCATCATCGCGGCCGTTGCGATCGCGCTGGTCACCCTGATCGCTGCGATCCTGGGCGGGCTGGCCGGTATGCGGTTCCACCGCAAGGTCGACAAGGCCGGCCTGGGCCGCTAGAGCGAGAGCCCAGCCGGCCCGAGCTGGCGGATAACGTCATACGGAATGTGCGTGATAGCGCACATTCCGTATGAGGTTGACCGTCTGAACCTCCGGGAGCTGGTGTGTGACCTATCCCGCGGGGCCGCGGGCGACGTCCTCGGCGTCGGCCAGGGTCCGCAGCACGTTGCCGCCGGCCACCGCCACCAGGTCGGCGTCGGACCAGCCGCGCTCCGCTAGCGCCGCGAAGAGGTGCGGGTAGCGCGACACGTCCTCCAGCCCCATCGGCAGCGTCGACACCCCGTCGTAGTCGCCGCCGATGCCGATGTGCTCCACCCCGGCGACCTCCCGCAGGTGCTCCAGGTGCTCCACCACCTGCGCCAGGGTCGCCTGGGGCTCGCGATGCTGCTGCCGGTGCCCGGCCATCCACGGCTCGAACCGCTCCAGGTCGGTGGCCGCGATCCCCTCCTGCGCCGCGCTCGCCGCCGCCTCCTCCCGCCAGTCGCGCACCTCCTGGGAGACGAACTGCGGGGCGAAGACCGCCATGCACGTCCCACCCGCCTGCGCCATCGTGACCAGCACGTCGTCGGGCACGTTGCGCGGGCTGTCGCACACCGCCTGTGCACCGGAGTGACTGAAGATCACCGGCGCCGAGCTCGTGGCAAGCGCGTCGCGCATCGTGTCGGCGGAGACGTGCGACAGGTCCACCAGCATCCCGAGCCGGTTCATCTGCCGCACCACCTCGCGGCCGAACTCGCTCAACCCTCCGAGCACCGGCTCGTCCGTCGCCGAGTCCGCCCAGGGCGTGTTGTCGTTGTGGGTCAGCGTCAGGTAGCGCCCCCCGAGCCGGTGCAGCATCCGCAGCACGCCGAGGGAGCAGCCGATCGAGTGCCCGCCCTCGGCACCCATCAGCGAGGCCACCCGCCCCGAGGCGAAGACCTGCCGCACTTGCTCGGCGCTGGTCGCCAGCCCCAGCCGGTCGGCATACCGGCCCACCATGGTGTGCACCGCGTCCACCTGCTCCAGCGTCTGGATGACCGCCTGGTCCGGCGGCAGGGTCGAGGGGACGAACACCGACCAGAACTGCGCCCCGACACACCCTTGACGCAGCCGTGGCAGGTCGGTGTGGGTCGTCCCGGCCGTGGACCGGGTGATGTCGAGCACGTCCCAGTCGTATGCCGCGTGCTTGCGCGCCGCCCAGGCCAGGTCGTTGTGACCATCCACGAGCGGATGCTCGCGCAGCAGAGTCTCGACCCGGGGCAGCTGATCTGATGTCATGGCACCATCGTGCCGCAGGGTGGTGACAACCTCACACCGACTGGGCCAGGATGAGCAGTGGGCCCGATGCCGTGCCCGTCCCGGGCACCCCCACCACTCCTGGAGGACAGACATGGTCGTGCGACACGAGCCCTGGGCGCCGGGCACCCCCGCCTGGGTCGACATCTCGGTGACCGACCTGGCGCGCTCCCAGGCCTTCTACCGCCAGATCTTCGGCTGGGAGTTCACCGACAGCGACCCGGCCTTCGGCGGCTACTGCAACGCCATTGTGGACGGCGAGACCGTGGCCGGGATGGCCCCGCCGATGGACGGGATGGAGGAGGCGCCGCACTTCTGGACGACCTACCTGGCGGTGACCGACGCGGAAGAGGTCATGGGGCGGGCCGCGGCCGTCGGTGCGCAGCCGATCCTGCCCCCGATGCAGATCGGGTCCTTCGGCACGATGGGGCTGGTTGCCGACCCGACCGGCGCGGTGTTCGGCCTGTGGCAGGCAGGCGAGCACACCGGCGCCAACCGGGTCAACGAGCCGGGCTCGATCGTCTGGAACGACGCCATGGTGACCGACCTGGGGGCCGCCAAGCAGTTCTATGCGACCGTCTTCGACTACCACTACCAGGACGTGGACATGGGCGAGACCGCCTATGCGATGGCGGCCCTTGAGCCGGACGGTCGACCCGTATGCGGTGTCGGCCAGCTGGAGCCGGGGCGCCCGTCGCACTGGGCGGTGGCCTTCGCGGTGGCCGATGCGGACGAGGCGGCGCAGCGGGTCCACCTCGCCGGCGGCACCGTCATCGCCGAGCCGTTCGACTTCGAGTTCGGCCGGATGGCTGTGGTGACCGGGCCCGACGGGGAGATCTTCACCGTCGTCGCCGGCGACCCGGGCTGACCCGGCGCCGCGAACGTCATACTCCCGAAAGGCAGACCGCGGCCCGCCGCGCCTACGCTCGTGGCGTGAGCTCTGTCCTGGTCGTGGACGACGACGAGACGGTGCGCGAGGTGGTCGTGGCCTATCTGCACCGGGCCGGCCTGCCCACCGTGCAGGCGAGCGACGGGCTGCGCGCCGTGGCGATGGTGCGCGACCAGCGGCCCCGTCTGGTGGTGCTCGACGTGATGCTGCCGGGCATCGACGGCATCGAGGCGCTGCGCCGGATGCGCGCCATCGACCCGGGGCTCCCCGTCGTGCTGCTCACTGCCCGGACCGCCGAGGAGGACCGGGTGCTCGGCCTGGAGATCGGCGCGGACGACTACGTCAGCAAGCCGTTCAGCGCTCGCGAGCTGGTGCTGCGGGTGCAGGGTCTGCTGCGCCGCGTGAGTGAGCACGAGGCTGCGCCGGGACAGCTCGTCGGGGAGCTGCTGCGCGACGGAGACCTGGTCATCGACCCGGCGGCACGCACAGCCACCCGGAGGGGTGACCCGCTGGCGCTGACCGGGCGGGAGTTCGACCTGCTCGTGCACTTCGTCAGCCACCCCGGGGTGGTGCGCTCGCGCGAGGCGCTGATGCGCGAGGTCTGGGGCTGGGACTTCGGCGACGACTCGACGGTGACCGTGCACGTGCGACGACTGCGCAACAAGATCGAGCCGGACCCGGCCTCGCCCACCCGCATCGTCACCGTCTGGGGCGCCGGCTACCGCTGGGACCGTCCGCGGTGATCCCTGAGGTCAGCGCGGTGGCGCTCGCCGCCGGCACGGCCGGCGTCGTCGGAGCCCTCGGGGCGTGGGGCACGGTCCTGCTCGCGCGCCGCTCGGTCGCCTCGGCCATCCTGGTCAGCCCCGTCGTCGTCGTGGCGAGCATCGCCGGGGGCGTGCTGGTCAGTGCCCGCGCGATGTTCCTGTCCGACGACGACGTCGCCATCGTCGCGCTGTTGCTCGCCGCCTCCGTGCCGGTGGCCCTGGCCTGTGGCCTGCTCGGCTACCGAGCCGTGCGGCGGATCGACCAGCAGGCCGCGGCGGCACAGGCCCAGGGGGATCGCCAGGCGGCGTTGGCGGCCAGTCGCCGGGAGATGGTCACCTGGGCCTCGCACGACCTGAAGTCCCCGCTGGCCGGGATCCGGGTGATGGCCGAGGCGCTCGAGGACGGGTTGGTGGCGGACCCGACGGACTATCACCGCCGCATCCGGCGGGAGAGCGACCGGATGACCCGCATGGTCGATGACCTGCTGGAGATGTCGGCCCTGCAACAGGGTGGCTCCGGGGGGGCACGCGAGCAGGTCGACCTGGCCGAGCTGACCCGCGACATCGTCCAGGGGCAGGTGCCGGTGGCCGAGCGAGCAGGGGTTCGGCTGCGGGTCGAGGCCGAGGAGCCCGTGCCGCTGGTGGTCGACGCCGGCCGCATCGAACGGGCCGTGGCCAACATCGTGCGCAACGCCATCCTCTACACGCGCGCCGAGGGAGAGGTCCGCGTGGCGGTGCGGGCCGAGGGCACCGGGGCGGGGAGGGGCACGGCATACCTGCAGGTCGATGACACGTGCGGCGGTCTGCGGGGCGACGACCTGGAGCGCGTCTTCGAGCCGGGTTGGCGGGGGAGCGCACCGCGGACGCCGGGAGCCGTGGCCGGGGCCGGAGTGGGTATGACGATCGCGCGGGCGATCGCCGAGGATCACGATGGGGGCGTCGACCTGGCCAACCACGGCGACGGGTGCCGCGTGACCCTACGGCTGCCGGTCCGCCCCGCCCGCTGAGCTTCCGGGGCGCAGGAGTCGCACAGAGTTCACCCAGTCGTTATGCGGTTACCCCTTGCGCACGTCCGCGAGCGGACTATCTTGACCGTGGGAGGTCGCACCGCTGCGCCCACCAACCCGTGACCGGGGACGACCGAAGGAGCCACCGCCAGATGAATTCCGGACATTCCGCGCCCAGACGAGGCCTTGCCCTCGCCTCGGCAGCGACTCTTGCGGCCGCGGTCACCGCGGCCGCCACCCTGCCCACCTCGGCCGCCACCAGCTCGGAGCCTTCCTCTGCGGTGACCAGCCCGCTGCCGGCTGCCGAGCCCGCGCTGCCCGGTGGCGAGGTCGAGCGGATCGGGGGTGAGGACCGCTACGAGACGGCCGCGCTGGTCGCCGCGGAGTATCCCGAGAGCGTCGAGACCGTCTACATCGCCACCGGCGAGCTCTTCCCCGACGCGCTGAGTGCCGGCTCTCCAGCCGGCTCGGTGCCGAGCGGGGACGGCCAGGCCTGGCCCCAGGTGGACGGCTCCGGTGTGCCCGCCCCCGTGCTGCTCACCGAGCAGGACGCGCTCCCGGAGGCGACGATCGACGCGATCGAGGCGCTGGAGCCCACCCAGATCATCATCGTCGGCGGTGAGGCGGCGGTCAACGGCGACGTGCAGACCGCGCTGGAGGCCTACGCCGACGTCGAGCGGCTGGCCGGCGAGGACCGCTACGCCACCTCGGCTGCTATCGCCGAGCAGTACCCGACGGGCCTGCCGGTCGTCTTCCTGGCGACGGGCGAGAACTTCCCCGACGCGCTGACCGGTGGCGCTGTGGCCGGGCGCTCCGGTGCTCCGATCCTGCTGACCGACGGCGACGAGCTCAGCGACGCGACGGCCCAGGCACTGACCGACCTGGAACCCCGGTCCGTCGTCGTCTTCGGCGGCTCTGCCGCGGTGAGCGACACGGTGCTCGACAGCGTCACGGCGATCGTGCCCGACACCGCCCGGCTGGGCGGTGTCGACCGCTACGAGACGGCCGGCCTGATCGCCGAAGGCTACGAGCCGGACCTGGACACCGCATACCTCGCGACCGGGCTCGACTACCCCGACGCGCTGACCGGGTCGGCGCTGGCCGGCTTCGAGGGCGTGCCGCTTCTGCTGACCAAGCAGGCAGAGGTGCCCGAGGTGACCGAGCTGGTCCTCGACGTCCGGCTGTCCCCGCAGGGCATCACCCTCCTGGGTGGCCCCGCGGCGATCGACGACGACGTCGCCCGGCAGCTGGAGCCCCTCCTCGCGCAGGCAATCGACTTTGCCCACCTGCAGGTGCTGTCGTTCAACGACTACCACGGCCACCTCGAGGACGAGGACGCCACGCTCGACGAGGACGAGGACCCCGACCAGAACATCGTGGGCGGGGCAGAATACCTGTCCACCACCTTGGACCTGCTGCGCTCGACGTCGCTGCCCGACCAGACCATGACGGTCGCTGCCGGTGACCTCATCGGCGGCTCGCCGTTCCTGTCCGGGATCTTCCATGACGAGCCGTCGGTGGAGAGCCTCAACCTGATGGGCCTGGACGTCAGCAGCGTCGGCAACCACGAGTTCGACGAGGGCACCGAGGAGCTGCTGCGGATGCAGGAGGGCGGCTGTCACCCCGACGACGGCTGCTACTTCCCGAACGACCCGTATGCCGGCGCCGACTTCCCGTGGCTCGCGGCCAACGTGGTCAACAAGGACGACGGCCAGCCGTTGCTCCCGCCGACCTACACCCAGGAGGTCGCCGGCGTGCCGGTCGGCTTCATCGGGATGACCCTTGAGGCCACCCCCAGCCTGGTCAGCCCGGGCGGGGTCGACACGGTCGACTTCCTCGACGAGGTGGAGACCGCCAACGCCCAGGCTGCCGAGCTGCAGGGCGAGGGTGTGGAGTCGATCGTCGTGCTGCTGCACGAGGGCGGCTTCGTCGAGGGCTTCTACAACGGCTGTGACGGCATCTCCGGTCCCATCGTGGACATCGCCGAGCAGCTCGACCCGGCCATCGACATGGTGGTGACCGGGCACACCCACGAGCCCTACGTCTGCAAGATCGCCGACCCGGCGGGCCAGCCGCGACTGGTGACCAGCGCCAACCAGTACGGCAGGGTGGTCACCGAGACGAACCTGGTGCTGAGCCGGGCCAGCGGTGACGTGATCCGGGAGCGCACCAACGCCGGCAACGTGCTGGTCACCCAGGACGTTGTCGCCGACCCGGCGATGACCGACCTGATCGCCAAGTGGGCGGACAAGTCCGACGAGGTCGCCGCCGAGGTCGTCGGCACCGTCGCCGAGGACATCACCGGTGACTCCAGCACGGACCGCGACATGGAGACGCCGCTGGCCGACCTGATCGCCGACTCGATCCTGTTCGGGACCGACGGCGCCGACGAGGGTGGGGCGCAGATCTCGTTCATGAACGTCGGCGGTGTGCGGGCCGAGCTGCTCGTAAACCAGATCACCAACGGTGAGGCGGCCGGTGAGATCACCTACGCCGAGGCCTTCGCGGTCATGCCGTTCGGCAACATCCTGGTCTCGGTCGACATGACGGGTCAGGACATCAAGGATGTGCTGGAGCAGCAGTTCAACCCGGACCGCAGCCGGCAGCAGCTTGCGCTGGGTGTCTCCGAGGGCTTCAGCTACACCTGGGACGCAGCTGCGGCGCAGGGCTCCAAGGTCAGCGGTATGGAGCTGAACGGCGTCCCGCTGGACCTCGGAGCCACCTACCGAGTCTCGACGCTCAACTTCCTGCAGGAGGGCGGCGACGACTTCACTGCGTTCACCCGCGGCACCAACCTGCTCGGTGGGCCGGAGGACCTGGCCAACCTGGTGGAGTACCTGCAGAACAACCCGGGTCTGACCGCACCGGCGGACCGTGTCGACGGTCTGTGACCGTCGGCCCGCTCGGTCGGTCATGACCGACTGAGCGCGTCACAGAGCGTCAGGGCCGCCCCCATCATCGCGAAGGGTGTGGCCCTTCGTCGTCTCCGGAGACCAGGGAATCGGGGAGCATGCCCCGCGTCCCCCAACAACCCCAGGGAGCATCGACA